>JAWKJK010000001.1:600000-900000 GCA_041393815.1 Candidatus Nanopelagicales bacterium
GCGCCGGCTGGAGGTCGCCCGCGCGCTGCAGGACGAGCGGTTGGCGGACGTCCTGGAGGAGCTGCCCGAGGACGACCGGGTCGAGATCCTGCAGATGCTGGAGGAGGGCCGCGCGGCCGACGTCCTGGAGGAGATGGCGCCCGACGACGCCGCCGACCTGCTGGCCGAGCTCCCCCCGGAGCAGGCCGCCGAGCTGCTGTCCCTGATGGAGCCGGACGAGGCCGACGACCTGCGTCGGCTGCTGCGCTACGACGAGAACACCGCCGGCGGCATGATGACGCCCGAGCCGGTCGTGCTGCCGCCGGACGCCACAGTGGCGGAGGCCCTGGCGCGGGTGCGCAACCCCGAGATCCCCCCGTCGCTGGCGGCCCAGGTCTACGTCGTGCGCCCGCCGCTGGACACGCCCACCGGCAAGTACCTCGGCGTCTGCCACTTCCAGCGCTTGTTGCGGGAGCCGCCGGCGACCCTGGTGTCGGCCGTCGTGGACACCGACATCGAGCCGATCGGCCCCAGCGCGCCGCTGGGTCAGGTGACCCGCTACTTCGCCACGTACAACCTGGTCGCGCTGCCGGTCGTCGACGAGGGCGACCACCTGCTCGGCGCGGTCACCGTCGACGACGTGATCGACCACATGCTCCCCGAGGACTGGCGCGAGGACGAGTTCGTCGACGAGGGCGAGGACGCCGATGAGTGAGCGTCGGCGCGCCCGCCTGGACCAGCCGCTGGAGCGCGGCCCGTCGCTGCGGCCGTCGTACGACCCGGAGCGCTTCGGTCGGCTGTCGGAGCGGATCGCTCGCTACATCGGCTCGTGGCGGTTCATCGCCTGGATGACGGTCGTCATCGTCGCCTGGGTCAGTTGGAACGTGTTCGCCCCGCCGGACCTGCGCCCGGACCCGTTCCCGTTCATCTTCCTCACCCTGCTGCTGTCGCTGCAGGCGTCGTACGCCGCGCCGCTGATCCTGCTCGCGCAGAACCGGCAGACCGACCGGGACCGGGTGCAGTACCAGGAGGACCGGGGCCGCACCGACCGGCTGATCGCCGACTCGGAGTACCTCAGCCGGGAGATCGCCGCGCTGCGGGTCGCCCTCGGCGACGTCGCCACCCGCGACTACGTCCGCTCCGAGCTGCGCGAGCTCCTCGACGAGCTGGGCGAACGGCTGGCCCCGGGCAGCGGAGCCCTCGGAAGCCACCCCACCCACGGGAACGCCACCCACGGGAATGACGGCGACGCATCCGGCCGGACCACGCGACACGGGACCACCTGACGGGGGAGGATTCCACCGGGACGGAGGCGGGATTCAAGGAACGGGCCGGACCGGCCGATGGGGCAGGGTGAGCGGGATGACACAGACGCCGGACGCCGCGCGCGCGCCCGAGCGCGGCGCACGTCGGCGCCTCGGCGACGTCCTCGTCGACCGCAAGATCCTCACCGACACCGACCTCGAGCGGGCCCTGGCGACCCAGGGCAACGACCAGCCCCAGCACCGCCGCCGCCTGGGCCGGGTGCTGATGGACCTCGGCCTGGTCAACGACGTCCAGCTGGCCTCGGCCCTCGCCGAGGCCCACGGCCTGCCCGTGCACGACCTCCAGCTGGCCACCATCGACCCGGTGAGCGCGCGGATCGTGCCGCGCTCGGTCGCGGAGCGGCACTGCGTCCTGGTCCTGGGGTGGCAGGGCCGACGGCTGCGGGTCGCCGTCGCCGACCCCGTGGACGTGGTCGCCCTCGACGACGTCCGGGCCCTGGCCGGTGCCACCGGCCTGGAGGTCGGCGTCGCCCCCGAGCGGCAGATCCGCAAGGCGCTCGACGACGTGTGGGGCGAGGTCGTCGACGACGAGGTGCTCAAGGAGTTCCTGTCCGACCAGGAGCCCGAGACCACCCCGCAGGAGGAGATCACCAGCGAGACCGACGCGGCCGCGATCCGGATGGTCGACCGGTTCCTCTCGCACGGCGTACGCCTGGGGGCCAGCGACATCCACGTGGAGCCCGGTCGCGAGGGGATGCGGGTCCGGATGCGGGTGGACGGCATCCTGCGCGACGTCCTCCAGCTGCCGATGACCGGCTACGGCTCTCTGATCGCCCGCCTGAAGATCATCTCCGGGCTCAACGTGATCGAGCGACGGGTCCCGCAGGACGGGCGCACCCGGATCGCCATCGACGGCCGCAAGATGGACGTGCGCGTCAGCACGCTGCCCTCGCTGCGCGGCGAGAAGGTCGTGCTGCGGCTGCTGCCGCACTCCACCGACCTGCCCACCATGAGCACCCTGGGCCTGGAGGACGACCAGGTGGCGCTGCTGCGCTCGGTCGTGGAGATGCCGCAGGGCTTCGTGCTCATCACCGGCCCGACCGGGTCGGGCAAGACCAACACCCTCTACGCCGCGCTGCACGACGTCGTCCGCGACGACCGCAACGTGATCACCCTGGAGGACCCGGTCGAGATCGAGCTGCCCGGGACCACGCAGGTGCAGATCGACGACCGGATCGGGATGACCTTCGCCCGCGGGCTGCGCGCGGTGCTGCGGCAGGACCCCGACGTGGTCCTGGTCGGCGAGATCCGCGACCTGGAGACCGCCGAGTTGGCCGTGCGGGCCGCCCTCACCGGCCACCTCGTGCTGTCCACGTTGCACACCATGGACAGCCCCGCCGCCCTGACCCGGCTGCTGGACATGGACGTGCCGGCCTACCTCGTCGCCTCGTCTCTCTCCCTGGTGATGAGCCAGCGGCTGGTCCGGGTGCCGTGCGAGTACTGCGCGGTGGAGAAGACAGGGGTGGACGCCGTCACCGCCAGCCGCCTCGGCATGACCGAGGAGGAGCAGGCGGGCACCTACCTGGAGGCGATCGGCTGCGTGCGGTGCGACGACATCGGCTACCGCGGCCGCACCGGCATCTTCGAGACGCTGCCGGTGACGCCCGCGGTACGCCGCGCCCTGCTGCGCGGCGGCACCGAGGAGACGGTGCGGGAGGCGGCCCTCGCGGAGGGCTTCCGGCCGCTGACCCGGCGCGGCGTGGAGGCGGCCCTGCAGCACCGTACGACGCTGTCCGAGGTGCTGCGCGTCGCCGCCACCGCGGTCGAGCTGACCTGAGCGGCAGCCGACCGCCGGTCCCCCGGGCGGCGGGTCGGACCGACGGCACCTAGCATCGGGGCGTGCCCACACCCTCCCTCGACGCGCTCCAGGCCGCCCTCGCCACCGTGGACGACCCGGAGATCCACCGCCCCATCACCGAGCTCGGCATGGTCAAGTCGGTCGACGTCGACGACTCCGGCCGGGTCCGGGTCGCGGTCTACCTCACCGTCTCCGGCTGCCCGATGCGCGACACCATCACCAGCCGGGTGACCGCGGCCGTGTCCGCCGTCGACGGGGTGACCGGGGTCGACGTGGAGCTCGACGTCATGAGCGACCAGCAGCGCGCCGCGCTGCGGGCCAGCCTGCGCGGCGGGGAGGAGCAGCGCGAGATCCCGTTCGCGCAGCCCGGCTCGCTCACCCGGGTCTACGCGGTCGCCTCGGGCAAGGGCGGAGTCGGCAAGTCGTCGGTGACCGCCAACCTGGCCGCGGCGATGGCCGCCGACGGGCTCGCGGTGGGCCTGGTCGACGCCGACATCTACGGGCACTCGATCCCACGCATGCTCGACGTCACCGACCCGCCGACCATGGTCGAGGGCATGATCATGCCGCCGACGGGGCACGGCGTCCGGGTCATCTCGATGCTGCCGTTCAAGCCCGGCGGTGTGTCGCAGCCGATCGCCTTCCGCGGCCCGATGCTGCACCGGGCGCTGGAGCAGTTCCTCGCCGACGTGTGGTGGGGCGACCTCGACGTGCTGCTGCTGGACCTGCCCCCCGGCACCGGTGACGTCGCCATCTCCACCGCCCAGCTGCTGCCCACCGCCGAGCTGGTCGTGGTGACCACGCCGCAGTTGGCGTCGGCCGAGGTGGCGGTCCGCGCCGGCATGCTGTCGCAGCAGACCCACCAGAAGGTCGCCGGCGTCCTGGAGAACATGAGCGGCTTCCCCTGCCCGCACTGCGGCGAGCCGATCGACCTGTTCGGGGTCGGCGGCGGCGCCAGCGTGGCCGAGCAGCTGTCGGCCGGGCTGGGCAGCGAGGTCCCGCTGCTGGGCCGGATCCCGTTCGACGTCGGTCTGCGCGAGGGCGGGGACGCCGGCCAGCCGCTCGTTCTCGCCGCCCCGGACAGCCCCGCCGGCACGGTACTGCGGGACGTCGCACGCACTCTGGGCCGCAGGCCGCGCGGACTGCTGGGCACCAGCCTGGGGCTGACCCCCTCGAGCAGGTTCTAAGGGACCGCCGGTCAGGTCGCGTCGGGGTCGAACGCGGCGCGCGAGCCCGACCCGTCACCGGTCGTCGCGGACCGGGGGGCCGTGCCGTCGGTGGGCACCCAACCATCCGATCGGCCGGCGCCGCCGGGGCGGGCGCCGTCGGCGCGATCCTCGTCGCCTGCCGTCGGCTCGTCGTCCGACATCAGGCTGGCCGCCAACCGCTTGGGGTGCAGGTCGGCGACCGACCGCAACGCGTCCTGGGCCTCGCTGAGGTCCAGCCCGGCCGACTCGGCCAGCTCCCGACGCGCGCCGGTCGCCATCTCCCGCAGGGTCCGCAGCATCCGGCCCGCATCCGCGGCGGCCTTGGGCAGCTTCTCCGGCCCGAACACCAGCAGCCCCACGACGGCGAGCACGAGCAGCTCGCCGAGGCCGATGTCGAACACGTGGGCTCCTCGCGGTGGCGGGACGGACCGGGGACCAGGGTACGCCCGGGCGGGGACTACCCCTCGCTGTCAGCAGCCAGCACGACGGACACCTCGCGGGTGCCGTCGCCGTCCTCGATCGTGAGCGTCACCGTGTCGCCCGGCGCGCGGGCCCGGATCGCCACCACCAGCTCGGTGCTGTCGGCGACCGGACGGCCGTCCAGCGCCACGATGACGTCGCCGGGACCGAGCCCGGCCCGCTCGGACGGGCCACCGGGGGTGACCTCGCCGATCCGCGCGCCGTCGCCGGTGTAGGTGAGGTCCAGCTGCACCCCGATGACCGGCGTCGACGAGTCGCCGGTGGAGATGATCTCCTCGGCGATCCGCTTGGCCTGGTTGACGGGGATGGCGAAGCCGAGCCCGATCGAGCCGCCCTCGCCGCCGGCGGCGAGCGTGGCGATGGCCGAGTTGACGCCGATCACCCGGCCGGCCCCGTCCAGCAGCGGGCCACCGGAGTTGCCGGGGTTGATCGCGGCGTCGGTCTGGATCGCGTTGATGTAGGACATCTCCCCCTGGCCGCCGGCGGTCACCGGCCGGTCCAGCGCGCTGACGATGCCGGAGGTGACCGTCCCGGTCAGCCCGAGCGGCGCCCCGATCGCCAGCACCGCGTCGCCCACCCTGACCGCCTCGGAGTCGCCCAGCGTCACCGTGGGCAGCCCGGTGCGGTCGACCTTGACCACGGCCAGGTCGTACGACACGTTGCGGCCGACGACCCGCCCGCGGGCGGACTCCCCGTCGGCGAAGACCACCTCGATGTCGCCCCCGTCCACGGCCAGCGCGATGACGTGGTTGTTGGTGACCAGGTAGCCGTCCTCGCGCACGACGAAGCCGGACCCGGTACCGGCACCGCCGGACCCGGTGACCTCCAGCGACACGACCGCGGGCATGACGGACGCGACGATCGCGGCCACGCTGCCCTCGGCCGGTGGGGAGGTGTCCCCCGACACCTGCGGGAGCACGGTGCCCGCCGAGGTCAGGGTCGACCGGTCCGCGCGGGTGCCGATCGCGTAGCCGGCGATGCCGCCGACCACGCCCGCGAGCAGTCCGGCGATGACGGCCACCAGGACGGCGGTGCCCAGGAACGCGCGTCGGGGCCGGTCCGCGGCGGCCGTCGGAACGGGTGCCGCCTGCGGCGGCGGTCGGTGCCACCCGGCGGACGGGCTGCCGCCGGAGGGCGAGGCACCGTACGAGGAGGCGCCGTACGGGGAGGCGCCGTAGGGGGAGGCGCCGTAGGAGGTCGAGCCGTACGGCGGCGGGGAGGAGGCGGAGGCCCCCGGGGCGGCCGCCGCGGGCGGGCGTGCGGCCCACGGGTCCCCGTACGCCGGACCGGGACCGGTCGTCGTGACCCCGTAGCCGGGGGCCGGCGGTGCGGTCGGCGTGGGGGTCGACCAGGGGTCCCCCAGCCCGGGGTAGACCCGGGTGTCGTGGGCGGGCGCGTCGGCCGGGGCCGGGGCGGACTCCGCCGCGGGAGCGGCCGGGACGACGACGGTGTCGTGCTCGGGATCCGGCGGGCCGGAGCCAGGCGCGGCACCCGGCGCCGGGTGCTCGTACGTCATGGCCGCTCCCACCGGGACGTCGGGGGCGGTGCGTCCCGCCCGGCCCCGCCGTCGGGGAGCCGGGTCCAGGGTACGTCGATCATCCCCAGCCCACCGCCTGGAGCAGCCGCTGCCAGCCGCGGGCCACCCGGTCCGGGAACGAGCCCGGCGGCTCGGGATCTCCCGGCAGCGCCGCGACGACGCCGCGGACCACGTCGTCGGGGGCGTCGGCCACCAGCGTCATGACCGCGTCGCCGGACTGCCAGACCAGCAGCGCCGCGCCGCCGGGCTGGGTCCACACGGCGGTCCCGGCCACTTGCTGGGGCTGCATCGCGCCGAGTTCGTCGGGATCGAGGCGGCCCCGCTGCTCGAACAGCGACACCGTGGCGAGACCGTCGGAGTAGATCATCTGCAGCACGTCGGAGTCGCCCACCCGACCCAGCCGGACGTCCACGAGGTCCAGCCCGCGCGGCAGCGCCCCGGGGCACAGCCAACCGCGCATCCGCAGCGCGTCCACGGAGGCGGGGTCGGCCATCCGGGTCCACGGCCGCTCGGGCTCGGTCTCCTCCACGCCGGCGAGCCGGTCCGCGGGAGCGCGGTAGCTGATCGCGGTGAACGCGGCCGCCTGCACCAGGCCGCCGGCGTCGTCGTACACCTCGCGGCGCAGCACCAGGCCGGTGCGACGGTCCAGCCAGAAGCGGGCCGCATCGGTGCCGTCGCCGCGCCGGGCGACGACGACGTCGACGACGCGGTCGAGGACGACGTCGGGAGGACCGAGCCGGACGCCGTAGCGCTGGGCCAGCAGGCCGAGGGTGCGGCCGGTGTCGCCGGGCGAGCCCGTGGGTCCGGAGTGGTCGGCGCGCAGCTGGCCGGCGCCGAGGTGTCCCGAGGGGTCCACGACGCGGACCTCGGTGCCGGTGCCGGGCAGGCGGCGGACCTCGACGGTGTGGGCGCTGGACAGCGACCAGCCCCAGACCACCGCACGGCCGGTGTACGCCTGGTCCTTGGCCGCGGTCACGGCGCGGGCCAGGGCGCGGACGGCGGCCGGGTCGTCGGGGGCGTCGGACGCCGCCGCCGACGGGCGGGCCACGTCACCGGTCCACGCCGAGGCGACCGCGCTGGTCGTGGGCGCGGAGCCGAGCAGGGCGAGGGCGGGGACGGCGGCGGCCAGGGCGGCTCCGCCGGCGATGCCGAGGACGGCGGCTCTCGTCACGAAGCCGTCCTCGGGACGGCGACCAGAGTCACGAAGCCGTCCTCGGGACGGCGGCCAGAGTCACGGCGCGGTGCCGGCGCCGGCGGGGAGCAGCACCGGGGTGACGGACAGGCCGGGAGCGGTGACCGGCAGGCCGCCGGTGCTGTCGGCGTGCTCGGCGGCGAAGCGGTCGACCGGCGGGACCACCAGCGGCGGCTGCGACCGGGAGCCCGCCGACACCGAGCCCGCGACGACGGCGAGCAGGACGGCGGCGCCGGCCAGGCCGGCCCACCGCCGGCGGCGTCGGGACCGCGACGCGCCGGCGGTCACCCCGGGCGACCCGGTGACAGGGCCCCTGGGCGAGGTCCGGGGGGCGGGAGTACGCGCGCCCGCGGCGACGGGCGTCGCCGGGCGACGACGCGGTCGGGGCAGCACGGCCGGCGCCGGGGTCGCCGGCGCGGCGGTGTCGGACGCCGCGGTCTCGGACGCGGCGGTGTCAGACGCAGCAGCGTCGGACGCGGGTATCTCGGACGCGGGGGTCTCGCCCGCCGCAGCCGCCACCCGGTCGGCCAGTCCGTCGAGCAGGCCGGCCGGCGGGACCGGGTCGGCCAGCCCGGCCAGCAGCGCCTTGACGCGCCGCTGCTCGGACACCTCCGCCCGGCAGTCGTCGCACCCGGCGAGGTGCACCAGGGCCCGGTCGCGGGCCACCGGGTCGAGCTCGTCGTCGACGAACCCGGCGACCTGGGGCCCGAGGTGCGCGCTCACCGGTCCACCTCGGCCGTCGGCGCGGGCATCCGGGTGGCGGTGCCGCTCCGGGGCGCGCGGTGGGCCAGCGCGGCGCGCAGCTGCGCCCGGCCGCGGTGCAGCCGGGAGCGCACCGTGCCCAGCTTCACCCCGAGCGCGGCGGCGACCTCCTCGTACGTCAGGCCCTCGATGTCGCTGAGCACGACCGCGGCCCGGAACTCCGGGGACAGCGCGTCCAGGGCGCGCTGGACGTCGTCGTCGAGGGTCCGGTCGTGGTGCTGCTGGGCCGGGGACTCCTCGGACCCGGCGAGCCTGTCGTCGGCGTCGTCGGGCATGGGGTCGAAGCGGACCCGGCGGCGTCGGCGCACCTGGTCCAGGAACAGGTTCGTGGTGATCCGGTGCAGCCAGGCCTCGAAGCTGCCCGGCGTGTAGCGCGGGAGGGAGCGGTAGACGCGGACGAACACCTCCTGGGTGAGGTCCTCGGCGTCGTGCGCGTTGCCGGTGAGGCGGTAGGCCAGCCGGTAGATCCGGGGCGCGTGGGCGCGGGCGACGTCGTCCCAGGAAGGGGCCGGGTCGCCTGTCGGCGACGCCTGCCCGGGGTCTGGGGCGGGCGTCTGCGGCTGGGTCCCCACGGCGTCGGTCCCTTCGGCGTCGGTACGGGGTGCGCGGGCGCGCGCGGGCACGCCTGCCCCCTGCAACACCGTCATGCCGCCCGTTCCTTCCCGGCCGTGCCACCCACCGGCCACCCGACCGGCTACTCCCCCGACGCGCGGGCCGCCCCCCGGGGTTCCCGGGCTGCCGGTGCGGTGATCGACGCGGCCGCCCCGGCCCGGGCCCAGGCACTAGGCTGCGGGCGACCGACCGCCCCGTCCGGCCCCGTACGGCGGGGCTCCTCCCGCGGAGGTGCGCCATCAGCGCCGAGACCCCCCAGTCCCCGTACCCGATGCCCTCGCCGGAGTCCTGGGACTACGCGGCCACCTGGGTGGCCGAGGACGACCCGGTGCTGCAGGCGCGCGGGCGTGCCGAGGAGCTGGGCTGTACGCCGGTCTCTCCGGCGACCGGGGCCGCGCTGCGCCTGCTGGCGGCCGCGACCGACGCCCGGGCGGTCGTCGAGATCGGCACCGGCGCGGGGGTGTCGGGTGCCTGGCTGCTGGCCGGGATGCACCCGGACGGGGTGCTCACGTCGATCGACGTGGAGGCCGAGCACCAGCGCGCTGCCCGGGCCACCTTCGCCGGCCTCGGCGTCGCACCGTCGCGGGCCCGACTCATCACCGGGCGCGCCCTCGACGTGCTGCCCCGGCTGACGGACGGTGCCTACGACCTGGTGTTCGTCGACGGGGACAAGGCGGAGTACCACGCCTGCCTGCAGCAGGCGCTGCGCCTGCTGCGCCCGGGCGGCGTGGTGGCGTTCGACAACGTGCTGTGGCACGACCGGGTCGCGGACCCCGCGCAGCGCGACCGCGACACGGTGGCGCTGCGGGAGCTGGCCGTCACCGTGCGCGACGAGTCCCGTCTGGTGCCCGCGCTGCTGCCCGTCGGCGACGGCCTGCTCGTCGCGGTGCTGCGCGACGTCGAGAACGACGAGGACGCCGAGCCGGTCGAGGACTGAGCGCGCCACCCGTTGCCCTGATCAGCAGGCGGTTTCCGGGGCGGTTCGGGGCCCGGTAGCCGCCTGTTGATCGGGGTACGCCGGTGATCCGGCAGGCCGACCGCGCCGCACGGGTCAGAACCGGGCGCCGTCCTCCAGCCAGCGCAGCAGCACCCGGGTCCCGAACCCGGTCGCGCCTCGGGGCGTGTCGTCCCGGTCCGTCTCTGCCCGGGCCGGGCCGGCGATGTCGAGATGGGCCCAGGGCCGGTCGCCGACGAACTCCCGCAGGTACAGCGCGGCGGTGATGGCGCCCGCCCCCAGCGTCGGGTCGGTGCCGATGTGCCGTACGTCGGCCACGTCGGAGTCCAGCGCCGGCCGGTAGTCGTCCTCCAGCGGCATCCGCCAGACCGGCTCACCCGACTCCGCCCCCGCGCGACCCAGGGCGGTGGCGAGCCGGTCGGTGGTCGCGAACAGGGCCCCCTGGCGGCGGCCGAGGGCCAGCGTGGCGGCACCGGTCAGGGTGGCCACGTCCACCATGACGTCGGGGCGCACCGCACGGTCGGCGTACGCCAGGCAGTCGGCCAGGACCAGCCGGCCCTCCGCGTCGGTGTTGAGCACCTCGGTGGTGCGCCCGTCCACGTGGGTGATGACGTCACCCGGACGCATCGCAGCGCCCCCCGGCATGTTCTCCGCGAGGGCGAGCAGCGCGGTCACGCGGTACGGGACCTCCAGCGCATCCAGCGCCGTCATCACCGCGAGCACCGCGGCGGCGCCGGACATGTCGGTCTTCATCGTGGTCATCGCGTCGGCGGGCTTGAGCGACAGGCCGCCGGAGTCGAAGGTGATGCCCTTGCCCACCAGCACCACGTGCGGTCCGCTGCGAGTCGTGCGCCGGTGCTCCAGCCGGACCAGCCGGGGCGGGCGGGCGGAGCCGGCGCCCACGGCGAGCAGGCCGCCGAACCCGTGCGCCGCCAGCTCCCGCGGGCCCCAGACCCGGGCGTCCAGCCCGGCGGCTCGCGCCCGGGACACTGCCTGGCGCGCCAGCCAGTCCGGGGACTTCAGGTCCGACGGGGTCCGGGCCAGGTCGCGCGCCAGCGTCACCGCCGCGCCGGTCGCCCCGGCGCGACGGACGGCCTCCGCGGCACGCTCGTTCCGGACCCGCACGTCGACGGTGACCGGCCCGCTGCCGGAACGGTCCGGCCGGGCGGTGATGCGCTGCGGCCGGTAGGCCCCGAGCAGCAGCCCCTCGACGAAGGCGCGCACCCCCGCGGACCGCGCGGCGCGCACCGCCGCGACGTCGACGCTGCGGGCCGGTCCGAGCCGACGTCCGACCGCGGCACCGGCGCGGCGCAGGTCCGCGGGCGAGCCGGTGCCGACGCCGACGAGCAGCAGTCGCTGCGGCCGGTCGCCGTCGAGTTCGACGGTCACGACCTCGCCGACGTGGCCATCGGCCCGGGCCCGCTCCAGCCGGAGCTCCAGGTCCACCCCGGCGTCGCGGGCAGCAGCGGCCGTGACCGGGTCCGCCGTCGGCCGGACCGGGCCGGCCGTCGGGTCCGCCCGCTCGGGCGGGGGCTCCAGGGCCCCCACGAGGACCGCGGCCCCGATCGGGGCCGCGGTCCTGGCGTCGACCAGCGCCCGCGGCCGGACCGGGGCGCGCGTGCCGGGCCGACGCGGGCGCGGCCCGGCCGCATCGTTCACAGCCGCGGCCGCGTCGACCGCGGCCACACCGGCGGTCGTGGCGGGACGGGCCGGCTGGTCGGAGGTGGACCTCGACGGGGACATCACGGGCCTTCCAGGACGCGACGACCCCGGGCCGCTGGGCGGTCCGGGGTCGTGGCGGGTTCGGGGTGGGTCAGCCGACGGCGAGCAGCTTGTCGCCGAGGTCCTTGGCCTCCTCGGCGTTGAGCTCGACGACGAGTCGGCCGCCGCCCTCGAGCGGGACGCGCATGACGATGCCGCGGCCCTCCTTGGTCACCTCGAGCGGGCCGTCACCCGTCCGCGGCTTCATGGCGGCCATGGTGTCCCCTTCCTTGGTCGCTGGTCCGGGAGCGCGTCCCAGGGGGTCGGGGCGCGCGGAACGCGGCCATTATCCCCGATCCGCCCCCCGCGACGCGCCGCGGGCGTGACAGCCGGCGAGGTGGTCGTCGACGAGCCCCATCGCCTGCATCGCGGCGTACGCGGTGGTGGGTCCGACGAACACGAAGCCGCGTCGCTTGAGGTGCCGGGCCAGGGCCGTCGACTCCGGGGTCGAGGACGGCAGGTCGGCCATCCGCCCGGGCGCCGCGCGGGCGGCGGGGTCTGGGGCGTACGACCACACCAGGGCGTCCAGGGCCCCGGGGCCGTCGGCGTCGATGAGGTCGCGCGCGGCACGCGCGTTGGCCAGGGTGGCCGCCACCTTGGCCCGGTTGCGCACGATCCCGGCGTCGGCCAGCAGCCGCCCCTCGTCGGTCCCGTCGTACCCGGCGACCGTCGTGATGGAGAAGCCGTCGAAGGCACGCCGGAAGTTCTCGCGCTTGCGCAGGATCGTCAGCCAGGACAGCCCCGACTGGAACGCCTCCAGGGTGAGGCGCTCGAACACGGCATCGTCCCCGTGCACCGGTCGACCCCACTCGTCGTCGTGGTAGGCCGCGTAGTCCGGGGTCGACGCCCCCCACGCGCAGCGCGCCCGCCCGTCGGCGCCTACTACCAGGTCGGTCCCGCTCGCCGGGTCGGTCTCGCTCGGCATCGCAGGGTCACCCGGCCCCGGCCGCAGGCTCGGGCAGCTCCCCCGCCTCGACCAGGCGCGCGAACTCGCGCAGCGACCGGCGGACTCCCTGCGCGAAGGCCGGCCGCACCAGCGGCCAGCCGGCCCGGCCGAGCAGGCCCAGCGGCAGGTCCAGGTCCTCGCTCCACACGAACCGCGAACGTCCGCCGGGCAGCGCCACGACCTCCATCGTCCCGGTGCCGCGGACCACCCGGCCGGTGTGCAGCACGTCGACCCGCCGCGGCGGGTCCCAGCGGGTGATCGTCATGGTGTCGAGGAACCCGACCCGGCCGGTGCCGGTCCAGGCCTCCAGCCGGGCACCCTCGCCGGTGCCGTCGCCCCCGACGGCCTGCACCCGGGTGCCGAGCATCCACCGGCCCTGCCCCGGCCAGTCGGTCACCGCGGCGAACACGGTCTCGGGAGGGGCGTCGATGACCACGTCGAGGGTCAGGTGCCGCCGCTCCCGGGCGGACGGGTCGGGTGCGGGCATGGGGCCAGTCTCTCCCGGCTACCCGCGCGTGGCATCCGCGGCGGCATCCGCGTCCGGTGCCGCCACGCCGGGCGCGCCGTCCGCGTCGTCGGCCTGGTCAGCGGTCTCGACCGGGTCCGCCACGTCGACCGACTCCGCAACGTCGACCGGGTCCGCCACGTCGACCGACTCGGCCACATCGACCGGGTCCGCCACGTCGACCGACTCGGCCACATCGACCGGGTCCACGAGGCCGGCGTCGCGCAGCCGGGACTCCAGTGCGGCGATCCGCTCGTCCCGCGTCGCCAGGTCGACCGCGACCCGGTCCAGCAGGTCGTCCACCTCGTCCATCCGGTAGCCGCGGACGCCCACGTCGAAGCGGACGCCCTCGATCGCCGCGGTGTCCAGCGGGCCGTCGTCGGGCAGCAGGTCCGGGGCGCGGTCCGGCTCGACCTCGGGCAGCTCGCCGAGCCTGCCGACCGCGAGCAGCCCCACGGCCAGCACGACGGCCAGCCCGACCAGGACGAACAGGAGGGTCACGGGACCCGATCGTGCCACGCTGGGGGTCCCGCCCGTCGCACCCGGAGGAGCACCGTGCCGCTGCGCCTGGGCCGCCGGGTGGTCGCCGACGGCGACCTCCTGGTCATGGCCATCGTCAACCGCACCCCGGACTCCTTCTACGACCGCGGGGCGACGTACGCCGACGACGCGGCGCTGGACGCCGTGGACCGCGCCGTGGACGAGGGCGCCGACCTGGTCGACATCGGGGGGGTCAAGGCCGGGCCGGGGGCCGAGGTGGACGAGGCCGAGGAGATCCGCCGCACCGCCGCCTTCGTCGCCGCCGTGCGGGACCGGCACCCGGACCTGGTCATCAGCGTCGACACCTGGCGGGCCGCGGTCGGCGAGGAGGCCTGCCGCGCCGGCGCCGACGTCGTGAACGACGCCTGGGGAGGGGTGGACCCGGCGCTGGCCGAGGTCGCGGCCCGGCACGGCGCCGGGCTGGTCTGCACGCACGCGGGCGGCCAGCGGCCGCGCACGCGGCCGCACCGCGTGGCGTACGACGACGTGGTGGCCGACATCGTGGCGCGCACGGTGGGAGAGGCGGAGCGCGCGGCCGCGCTCGGCGTGCCACGGGACGGGATCCTGGTCGACCCCGGGCACGACTTCGGGAAGAACACCCGGCACTCGCTGGAGGCCACGCGCCGCCTCGACGAGCTGGTGGCCACGGGCTGGCCGGTCCTGGTGTCCTTGTCCCGCAAGGACTTCGTCGGCGAGACGCTGGACCGGCCGGACCCGCAGGACCGGTTGTACGGCACCCTCGCGGCGACCGCGGTGTCCGCCTGGCTGGGCGCCCGGGTCTTCCGCGTGCACGACGTGCGGGCCACCCGCGACGTGCTGGACATGGTGGCCTCGGTGCGGGGCACCCGCCCGCCCGCGGTGGCCCGTCGCGGCCTGGCCTGAGGCGCGCCCCTTACCGAACCCGAACACCCCGGGCGCGACATGTCCGCGACCCGAGGCGCACAGTAGGGGGAGAGCACCGCAGGCCCACCGGCGGTGCATCGGCGTACGCAGTTCTCGGGAGGCACGATGCCGGCCAGCACGACGTCGGACAGCAGGGCGCGCAGGATCCTCACGGCGGGTGCATGGATGACCGCGGGCGCCCTCGCGGCCAGCGCCCTCACCGGCGTCGCGGTCGCCGCGACCAACGCCCCCACGGCAGTGTCCCCCGCTGCCGCGGCCGGACCGCAGACGGCCCTTCGCATGCACGACGGGATGGGACCCGGCGGCCCCGGCGGCCTCGGCGGTCCCGACGGGCACCTGCTGCACGGCGAGATGGTGGTGCAGGACGACGACGGCACCGTCCGCACCGTGCTCGTGCAGTCCGGCGAGGCGACGGCGGTGAGCGCCAGGTCCCTCACCGTCCGCAGCTCCGACGGCTACGAGGCGACGTACGCCGTCACCGCCGACACGGTCGTGGTCCGGGACCACGACACGGTGTCGGCCACCGACGTGAGGACGGGGGACACCGTGCACGTCCGAGCGGTACGCACCGGCGGCGACCTCGTCGCCGAGCAGGTGATGGCGCTGTCACCGGAGGCGGCCGCGGAGCTGGAGCAGTGGCGCGAGGAGATGCAGCAGCACCTGCAGGACGGCGACCTGCCTCCGGGCGGGCCGGGCATGGGCCCGGGTCGCGGCCACGGGCACGGCCCCGGCATGGGGATGTGGGACGACGACGACACGGCGGCCGGGTCCGACGCCACCGGCACCTCCGCCTGAGCACTACCCGGGAGGCCATGGCCCCGGCCTGACGCCGGGTCAGCCGTCGGACTCCAGCAGCTCGGCGTCGTGGACGCGCGCGACGGCGGCGGCGTCGTGCGGCTCCGCGCCCCATCCCTGGACCACCGCGGCGAATGCCGCGTCGACCGACGAGGTCCAGACCAGCGCCTCCGCGGCCGCGGGGCGGACGAACCCGGAGCGCACCAGCCCGCCGACGAGTGAGCGCAGCGGGGCGAGGTCACCCCACGGGTCGAGCACGACGACCGGCTTGCCGTGCATCCCCAACGTGCGCGCGGTCCACACCTCGAGCAGCTCCTCCAGCGTGCCGATCCCGCCCGGGAGAGCCAGGAACGCGTCGGAGCGGGCGTCCATCTCGGCCTTGCGGGTGCGCATGTCCGGGGTGACCACCAGCTCGTCGGCGTCGTGGTCGGCCACCTCCCAGGCGACCAGCTCCTCCGGGATCACGCCCACGGTGCGGGCCCCGGCGGCGCGGGCGGCGCGGGCCACCGCACCCATCAGCGAGACCGAGCCGCCGCCGGAGACCAGCGTCCAGCCACGCCGCCCGATCTCGGTGCCGACGTCCGTGGCGAGGGCGCGGTAGCGCTCGTCGATGCCCTCGCTGGACGCGCAGTAGACGCACAGGGACGGCACGCGCCGACCCTAGCGGCGGCCGGCCCGCGCCGGTCAGCTCCCGTCGGCGCCGCTGGCGGCCTGCACGTCGAGGTCCTCCTCCAGCGCGGCCCTGCGCTCCACGTCGCGCGCCTCGGCGCCGGGCAGGTGCCGCACCACCGGTTCGAGGGTGTCCAGCGCCACCGCCTTGCGGGCCGACTCGGCGTCGACGATGGCCCGCACGACGGCGTCGGGGTCGTCGGTCACCTCGAGCAGCTCGAGGTCCGTCGCGGACACCTTGCCCCCCGCCAGCAGGCTGCTGCGCAGCCAGTCGACCAGGCCACCCCAGTACGCCGTGCCGACCAGCACGAGCGGGAACGAGGTGACCTTGCGCGTCTGCACCAGGGTGAGCGCCTCGAACAGCTCGTCCAGGGTGCCGAAACCGCCGGGGAACACCACGAACCCCTGGCTGTACTTCACGAACATCATCTTGCGGGCGAAGAAGTAGCGGAAGTTCACGCCGATGTCGACGTACTCGTTGAGGCCCTGCTCGAACGGCAGCTCGATGCCGAGGCCGACGGAGACGCCGCCGGCGTTCCAGGCACCCCGGTTGGCCGCCTCCATCACGCCCGGCCCGCCGCCGGTGACGACGGCGAAGCCGGCCTCGGCCAGCGCCCGCCCCATCCGCTCGGCCAGGGCGTACTCCGGGTCGTCGCGTGGCGTCCGGGCGCTGCCGAAGACGCTCACCGCCGGACCGAGCTCGGCCAGCGCGCCGAAGCCCTCGACGAACTCGGCCTGGATCCGCAGCACCCGCCACGGGTCGGTGTGGATCCAGTCCCCGGGCCCGCGGGAGTCCAGCAGCCGCTGGTCCGTGGTCGAGGTGGTGATCTTGGAGCGGCGCAGGGTGACCGGCCCCCGCTGGCGCACCCCGGGGCCGGGATGGTCACGGTCGGGGACGTCGGGACGGCCCTGCGGCGGGTCGTCGGGCGTGGGCTGCATGTCGCCACGGTAGCCACGGCCGGACCGCCGGGAGCCGACCCGCAGGTGCCGCGGGGGCGACCGCTGGGCGAACACCGGGGCGGCGAGCACCGGGGATGCCGGGGCCCCGGCCAGAACTTGCGCACTTGATTATTGTGTGTTCAAATATATCCAGAGGTTGAACTCTCAAAGACCTACCCGGGCTCACCGAACCGCCCCGACCAGACCGAGGAGCACCCGCCATGTCCGACCTGACCACCACCACCGGCACCTGGGTCATCGACCCCTCCCACACCACCCTGGGCTTCCAGGCCCGGCACGCGATGATCGCCAAGGTCCGCGGCCGCTTCTCCGAGTTCGAGGGCTCGTTCGTCCTCGACGGAGCCAGCCCGGACAAGTCCACCGCCCGGCTCACCATCCAGGCCGCGAGCATCGACACCCGCACGCCCGACCGGGACGCGCACCTGAAGTCCCCCGACTTCCTCGACGCGGACGCGTTCCCCACCCTGGACTTCGTGTCCACCGGCGTGAAGCAGACCGGTGACACCTCCTTCGTCGTCACCGGCGATCTCACGATCCGCGGCACCACCCGTTCGGTCGACATCGACTTCGAGCTGCTCGGCGTCAACCCCGACCCGTGGGGCGGCACCCGGATCGGGTTCGAGGGCAGCACCGAGATCTCGCGCAAGGACTTCGGCCTGACCTGGAACGTCGCCATCGAGGGCGGCGGCGTCCTGGTGGGCGACAAGGTGAAGATCGAGCTCGACGTCGAGGCCGTGCTGCAGGCCTGACGCCCCTGTGGCGGGACACGGCGTCCCGCTCCACACGTGCGCGCGCCTGGCGTGGCGGCCCTCAGCGGCCGTCGAGCCAGGCGCGCAGCCGCGTCTCGACGTCGATCAGCTGGTCCACCGGGACGTACTCGTCGCGGGTGTGGGCCAGCCCCGGGTCACCCGGCCCGTAGTTCACGGCCGGCACGCCCAGCGCGGCGAAGCGGGCCACGTCGGTCCAGCCGAACTTCGGCCGCGGCTGTCCCCCCACGGCCGCGACGAACTCCTGCGCGGCAGGTCGCCCCAGTCCGGGCATCGCCCCGGCGGCCAGGTCGACGACCTCCACGTCGAAACCGTCGAATACCTCGCGCACGTGTGCCTCGGCCTCCTGCGGACCGCGGCTAGGCGCGAAGCGGTAGTTGACGGTGACCGCGCACTCGTCCGGGATCACGTTGCCCGCGACACCCCCCGCGATGCCCACGGCGTTGAGGCCCTCGCGATACTCCAGGCCGTCGACGTCGACCCGGCGGGGTTCGTACGAGCGCAACCGGTCCAGCACCTCGCCGGACCGGTGGATCGCGTTGTCCCCCAGCCACGAGCGGGCGCTGTGGGCTCGCCGGCCGTGCGTTCGCACGACCGCGCGCAGGGTGCCCTGGCAGCCCGCCTCGACCCCCGCGTCCGACGGCTCCATCAGGACCGCGAGGTCGGCGACGAGCCAGTCCGGGTGGGTGTCCGCCAGCCGCTTCAACCCGTTGTGCCGCTCCTCGACCTCCTCGGCCTCGTAGAACACGTACGTCACGTCGCGCACCGGGTCGGGGACGTGCGCGGCGCAGCGCAGCGCGACCGCCACGCCCCCCTTCATGTCGCAGGCCCCGAGCCCGTACAGGCGTCCCCCCTCGATGCGGTGCGGCAGGTTGCCCGCGGCCGGCACCGTGTCCAGGTGCCCGCCGACGAGCACGCGCTCCCCCCGGCCGAGCTGCGTGTCGGCGACGATGGTGTTGCCGTCGCGGCGGACCCGCAGGTGCGGCCGGGCACGCAGCGCGGCCTCGACCAGGTCGGCGAGGGCGCGCTCGTGGTGGGACTCGCTGGGGACGTCCACCAGCCGCGCGCACAGCGCCACGACATCGTCGTCGAGGTCGAGGCCGTCGAGGTCGAGCGGGGCGATGCTGGGAGTGGGGTCCGCGGGCACGTCGTTACGGTAGTGCCGTGACCGATGCCGACCTGCTCGCCCCCGTCACCGGCCCGGCGGCCGGCATCGGGCTGGCGACGTACGCCGACGACGTGCTCCTCGACGTGTGGTACCCGGCCCCCGCGCTGGGCGCCGAGCCGCTGGACGTCCCCCTGGTGAGCGCCGCGATCGACACCGACGCGCTGCGCCAGGTGCGCGTGCAGACGGTGGTCACGGTCGTCCCCGACCTGCAGGCCCCGCCCGCGGACGCGGCCGACGCCTACCTGCGGCTGCACCTGATCTCGGCGCGCGCGGTGCGCCCGCGCACGGTGAACCTGGACGGGGTGTTCGGCCTGCTCACCAACGTCGCGTGGACCAGCCTCGGTCCGGTGCCCGTGGACCGCGTGGGCGAGGTGCGACTGCGGGCCCGCGGCAGGAGCGTCCCGATGGCGGTGTACGGCGTGGACAAGTTCCCCCGGATGGTCGACTACGTCGTCCCCGCCGGCGTGCGGATCGCCGACGCGGACCGGGTCCGGCTCGGCGCGCACCTGGCCGAGGGCACGACCGTCATGCACGAGGGCTTCGTCAACTTCAACGCCGGGACGCTGGGCGCCTCGATGGTGGAGGGCCGCATCTCCGCGGGCGTGGTGGTGGGCAACGGCTCCGACGTCGGCGGCGGCGCGTCGATCATGGGCACGCTGTCCGGTGGCGGCACCGAGGTCATCGTGATCGGCGAGCGCTGCCTGGTCGGGGCCAATGCCGGCATCGGCATCTCCCTCGGCGACGACTGCGTCGTGGAGGCCGGCTGCTACGTGACCGGCGGGTCGAAGGTGACGCTGCCGGACGGCGAGGTGGTCAAGGCCCGCGAGCTGTCCGGCGCCAGCAACCTGCTGTTCCGCCGCAACAGCGTCAGCGGCGCGCTGGAGGCGGTGCCCCGCACCGGGTCCTGGGGCGGTCTCAACGCCGTGCTGCACGCCAACGACTGACGCGCTCGGTCACGAAACCTGGCCCAGGTCGACGTCCTGCCCGTTGTACTCCGACACCACGAGGTCGACCGAGGTGCCGAACGGCGTCCGGAACTCCTCCTCGAACCGATCGATCGGCGGGAGCCCCCCGGTACCCAGCACCTTGGCCGTGAGGACTCCCCCGGAGTAGCTCACGCTGATGACCCGGTAGCCGCTCCCGTCCAGCCAGGAGGTGGCGGCCGACTGCCCGCTGGCCTCGATGGCCGCGTCGATGCCGGTCCTGAGCCCGAAGTAGGCAAGCGGGAGGAGCAGGAGGACGAGCATGGCGATGACGATCCGGAAAGCGCGTCGGGTCTCGGTCCTGTTCCTCCGGGCGTAGTTGCCGTACCCGGCGATGGTGAACACGAGAACCCCGGAAACGATCATCGCGATGGCGTTGGCGAGGAACAGGGTCAGCGCGCCGAACGCCCATGACCACAAGCCCCCCTGCAGGCAGACGCCGACGACGGAGAGGGGAGGGACCAGGCTGATGGCGATGGCGACTCCGGGGAGCACACCGGACAGGTCGTCTCGGGACTGCGCGTACGCCCCCACAAGGCCCGTGGCGAACGCTACGAGCAGATCGGTCAGGGTGGGCGAGATCCGGCCCAGGATCTGCGAGTTCTCCCCGTACTCGAACGGCTGGATGAGGAAGCCGAACAGCACTCCGATGAGGATCACGACGATCACGGACCCGACGATGATGCTGGTGCTCCGGCCGACCTGTGCCGGGCGGACCGTGACGATGCCGAGCGCGACCGCGATGATCGGAGTCGCCAGCGGTGCCACGATCATCGCGCCGATCACGGTTGCGGTCGAGTCGGTCACGACCCCGCCGCTGGCGATGACCGACGAGAGCACCAGGAGTACAGAGAAGCGGATGATCTTGTCGGCGCCGCCGAGGCGGGTCCACAGGAACAGGTTGTCGGCGACCGTGGCCACGGGGGTGATCTGCCGCCCGCCGTCGTACAGCAGGTCTGAAGTGCTCGCCATGCGGCGCATTGTGGCCGCGCGAACCGACCGCGCCCGGAAGGCGCGACCGAACGTGGTGCGCCGTTTCCCCTACCGGTCAGCGATCGGCAGGTAGGGCCGCTCGGTCGGCCCCACGTACACCTGCCGCGGCCGGCCGATCTTGGTGCTCGGATCGGCGATCATCTCGCGCCACTGGGCGATCCAGCCCGGCAGCCGGCCGAGCGCGAACAGCACCGTGAACATCCGCGTCGGGAAGCCCATGGCCTTGTAGATGAGCCCGGTGTAGAAGTCCACGTTGGGGTAGAGCTTGCGCGACACGAAGAAGTCGTCGGCGAGCGCGACCTCCTCCAGCCGCAGCGCGATGTCGAGCAGCGGGTCGCGCACGTCCATGGCCTCGAAGACCTCGTACGCGGCCTTCTTCACGATCGCCGCGCGCGGGTCGTAGTTCTTGTAGACCCGGTGGCCGAAGCCCATGAGCTTCACGCCGTCCTCGCGGTTCTTCACCTGGCGGATGAACGTGTTGACCCCGCCGCCGCTGGCGTGGATCTTCTCCAGCATCTCCAGCACCGCCTGGTTGGCGCCGCCGTGCAGCGGGCCGAACAGCGCGTTGATGCCGGCGGACACCGAGGCGAACAGGTTCGCGTGCGACGAGCCGACCAGTCGGACGGTGGACGTGGAGCAGTTCTGCTCGTGGTCGGCGTGCAGGAGCAGCAGCATGTCGAGCGCGCGTACGACGACCGGGTCGATCTGGTACTCCTCGGCGGGGACGCCGAACGTCATCCGCAGGAAGTTCTCCACGAACCCCAGCGAGTTGTCGGGGTACAGGAAGGGCTGGCCGACGGACTTCTTGTACGCGTACGCCGCGATGGTCGGCACCTTGGCCATCAGCCGGACCGTGGAGATCTCGACCTGCTCGGGGTCGAACGGGTCCAGCGAGTCCTGGTAGAAGGTCGACAGGGCGGACACCGCCGAGGACAGCACCGGCATCGGGTGCGCGTCGCGGGGGAAGCCGTCGAAGAACCGGCGCAGGTCCTCGTGCAGCATCGTGTGGTTGCAGATCCGCGCCTTGAACGCTGCCAGCTCGTCCGCGGTCGGCAGCGCGCCGTAGATGAGCAGGTAGGCCGACTCCAGGAACGTCGAGTGCTCGGCCAACTGCTCGATCGGGTAGCCGCGGTAGCGCAGGATGCCGACGTCACCGTCGATGTAGGTGATCGCCGAGGTGCACGACGCGGTGTTGGTGAACCCGGAGTCCAGCGTGACGAAGCCGGTCTCCTTGAGCAGGGCGCCGACGTCGACGCCGGAGGACCCGTCGGTGGCGGGAGTCACCGGGAGCGGGAGGTCGCCCCCGGGGTACTGAAGGCTGACGTCGGACATGCCGTGCTCCCTCCGCTGCGGTGCGGCGCTGGGTCGTCCGGTCCCGCCCGCGGGTCACGCGGCGGACCGTCCTGCCACCGTAGCCGGGTACCCCCCGGGGTTGTCCCGCCGACCCCCGAACGTCTCAGTTCCGTCTCAACCCGCGCCGCCCGTCTCCCTCCCCTCCCTGTCCTGGGCACACGATCCGCTTTGCGGATCGTGTGGCGAGGTGGCACGGCGTGTCGCGGCCGGAGTCGGGAACACGATCCGGGTCTTGGTACGCCCGAGGCGGGAGGGACGACCCGGCAGGCGCCCCGGCCGCCTGCCCGACCCCGGGACAAGCAGAGCGCACCAACTGTCACTCCCGTACCCAGAGCCGGATCGTGTGCCCGCATTCGCCAACGACACGCCGCCCAACCTGGCCACACGATCCGCAAAGCGGATCGTGTGGCCACTAAGGAGACGGGGGGGTGAGGCGGGTGGCGGCGGCGGTGACGCGCTCGTCGGTGGCGGTGAGGGCCACCCGCACGTGCCGGGCCCCCGCGGCGCCGTAGAAGTCCCCGGGTGCCACCAGGATCCCGCGCTCGGCCAGCCACGCGACGGTGTCCCAGCACGGCTCGTCCCGGGTCACCCACAGGTACAGCCCGGCGTGGCTGTGGTCGATGCGGAACCCCGCCTCCGTCATCGCGGCGGCCAGCACCTCCCGCCGCCAGCGGTAGCGGTCGCGCTGCTCGCGCACGTGCGCGACATCGCCGTACGCCGCCACGGCGGCCGCCTGCACCGGTGCCGGCACCATCAGCCCCAGGTGCTTGCGCGCCGCCAGCAGCGCCGCCACCAGCGCAGGGTCCCCGGCCGCGAAGCCGAACCGGTAGCCCGCGAGGTTGGAGCGCTTCGACAGCGAGTGCACCGCGAGCAGCCCCTCGTGCGACCCGTCGCACACCGACGGGTGCAGCACCGAGGCGGAGTGCTCGGTCCACGGCAGCTCGATGTAGCACTCGTCGCTGACCACGACCGTGCCGCGCTCGCGGGCCCACGCCACGACCTTGCGCAGATGCTCCACCGGCAGCACCCGGCCGGTCGGGTTCGACGGGGAGTTCAGCCACAGCAGCGCGGGCGCCTCCGGGCCCAAGGCGGCGGTCGAGTCCGTGGCGACCACCCGGCAGCCGGCCACCATCGCGCCGACGGCGTACGTCGGGTAGGCGACCTCGGGGATCACGACGGTGTCGGCCGGCCCCAGGCCGAGCAGTGTCGGCAGCCCCGCCACCAGTTCCTTCGACCCGATGGTCGGCAGCACCTGAGTGTCGGGCTCGACCTCGACGCCCAGCGCGCGCGACAGCCACCCGGCACAGGCCCGCCGGACCAGCGGCGTGCCGGCCGTCAGCGGGTAGCCCGGAGCGTCCGCGGCGGCCGCCAAGGCCGCCTGGACCACCTGGGGGGTGGGGTCCACCGGGGTCCCGACGGACAGGTCGACGATGCCGTCGGGGTGCGCTCGGGCGCGCTCGGCGTACGGGACCAGCAGGTCCCACGGGAAGTCCGGCAGCCGGGCGCCCAGCGGCTCCGGCCGGGGACGACCGCTCAGTGGTCGTGCTCCTGCGGGGGCAGCGCCGACACCAGCGGCACGTCGAAGTCCTGCGCCCCGAGCTTGGAGGCGCCGCCCGGCGACCCGAGGTCGGCGAAGAACTCCGCGTTGGCCGCGGTGTAGTCCTTCCACTCCTCCGGCACGTCGTCCTCGTAGAAGATCGCCTCGACCGGGCAGACCGGCTCGCAGGCCCCGCAGTCGACGCACTCGTCGGGCTGGATGTAGAGCATCCGCGCGCCCTCGTAGATGCAGTCGACCGGGCACTCCTCGATGCAGGCCTTGTCCTTGAGGTCGACGCAGGGCTGCGCGATGACGTAGGTCACGTGGTCCTCCGGTGGCACGGGTCGCCCGGGTGTGGTGTCGATCGCGGCCTAGTATCGCGACTGCCCGGCCACGATCTGCAAGGGGTGTCCCGCGTGTCGATCTCCCGCCCCGCCGGGTCCGCCGTCCCGGCGGCCCGGATGGCGGTCAGGATCGGCCCCGCCGACGTCGGCCGACGGGTGAGCGTGCGCACCGTGGCGACCGGGTCCGCGGCGGCCACCGAGGCCGTCGGCGAGCTGATGGCGTGGGACGGCGGGACCCACGGAACGCTGCTGGTACGACGCCGCGACGGCGCGGTGGAGTCGCTGCAGGCCGCCGCGTTGGTGAGCGGCTTCGTGGTCGCGCCCGGCTGGGGCGCGTACGACCTGCAGGCGGTGGCGCAGCAGGCCTGGCGGCCGGAGACCGCGGTGCCCCTCGGGGACTGGGTGCTCCGCTGGTCCGGCGGCGTCTCGGGCCGGGCCGACAGCTCGCGCGTGGGTGCCGACCCGCGTACCGACGTCGCGGGCGCCCTCGCGGCGACCACGGCGTTCTACGCCGAGCGCGGCGGGCGGCCGCTGCTGCAGACCCCCGAGCCGTCCGCGTACGACGCCGACTTCGAAGCCGCCGGCTGGGCGGTCGTGCGCGGGGTGTCGGTCCTCGTCGCCCGGGCCGAGGCGCGCTCCGGCGGGGGCGGGTCCGCGGAGCCCGGGGCCCTCGACGTCGTCGTCACGGTCGAACCCCATCCGGACGCGGACTGGATCGACGCCATGGACGAGGCGGAGCGGGTGCGGCCGGCGGTCGTGGGGATCCTGCGACGCACCGCGCCCGCGGCCTACCTGATCGCACGCGGACCCGACGGCGCCGTCGTCGGCATCGCCCGCGCGGCGCTGGCCGCCGGGCCCGGGCGGCGCTCACGCGAGCGCTGGGCAGTCGTCACCAACGTGCACACCGCGCCCGGCGCCCGGCGGCGTGGCGTCGCCACCGCGCTGATGCGCACGAGCGCGGAGTGGGCCCACGGACAGGCTGCGGTCGGGATCGCGCTGCAGGTGCTGGACGGCAACGACGCGGCCCTGCGGCTGTACGCCGCGCTGGGGTTCGACCGCCACCACCACTACGTCTACCGCTCGCCGGTGCCCGGGGACGTCCCATGACGTCGGAGTCCCGCGAGCGCTTCGCCGCGGTGGTCCGTACCGCGCCGCACCGGCTGGACATCGCCTGCCTGCTGGTGGCGGCGGAGAGCCTGCCCGCGGACCGCCGGTCGGCCGCGCCGCTGGACCGCTTCCTCGACGCCGGGCTGGCCGCCCTGGACGACCTGGCCGCCCGGGTCCCCGCGCACGGCCGGCCGGACCAGCGACTGCGGGCCGCGCTGGAGCCGTTCCACGGCGAGCCGGACGACTACGCGCTGCTGGAGTCCTCGCTGCTCCCGGAGGTGCTGCGCCGCCGGCGCGGCCTGCCGATCCTGCTGTCCACGGTGTGGACCGAGGTCGCGCGGCGGGCCGGCGTGGCCGCCTACGGGGTCGGCCTGCCCGGCCACTTCGTGGTCGGGGTGGGCGACCCGACGACGTTCGACCCTGACGCCATGGACGGCTCGCGGCTGCTGGTGGACCCGTGGCGCGGCGGCACACTGCTCCCGTACGACGCCGCCCGCGACCTGGTCGAGCGCAGCGGCCAGGTGTTCCGCCGCGCCCAGCTCGCCCCCCACGACCCCAACGCCACGGTCAGCCGGGTGCTCACCAACATCCGCACCTGGGCGGCCGCGCCGCTGCGCGCGCCCGTCCGGCTGTGGGCCGTCGAGCTGGCCCTGCTGCTGCCGCGGCACGACGTGGCCCTGCGCCGCGAGCGCGGCCGGGCCCTGCTCGACCTCGGCGCGTACGGCGAGGCCGTGCGCGCGCTGGACGACTACGCCGACCTGATCGAGCCGCTGGACCCCGACGAGGGCCAACGCGCCCGTCGGCTGGCGGCCCGGGCCCGCGCGGGGCTGAACTGATGCCGCAGCACCCGGACCCCGCGGCGCGCGACGGCTGGGACGCGCGCGGCTACGACGCGGCGTTCGGCTTCGTCACCGCGTACGGCGCGCCCCTGCTGGACCTGCTCGACGCGCGGCCGGGCGAGCGCGTGCTCGACGTCGGCTGCGGCACCGGGCACCAGGCCGCGCAGCTGGCCGACGCGGGCTGCACCGTCGTGGGAATCGACCTCGACGAGGCGATGCTGGCGCAGGCCCGGGCTGCCCACGGGCGCCGGGACCGGCTCTGGTTCGTCCGCGCCGACGCGGAGGACCGGGCCCTCACCGAGGTCGAGGTGGTCGCCGCCCACGCGCCCTACGACGCCGTGCTGAGCAACGCAGCGCTGCACTGGATGACGCGGGCCGACGACGTGCTGGCCAACCTGCGCGCGCTGCTCCGCCCCGGCGGCCGCCTGGTGGTCGAGCAGGGCGGAGCGGGCAACGTCGCCCGGTTGCGCGGGGCGATCGCGGCGGCGCTGGTGGACCTCGGGGTGCCGGCGGACCGGGCGGGGGTCGCCGTCAGCGAGCGCTCGTCGTTCCCGACCCCGGCCGAGCAGGCGGTCCGGCTCGAGCGCGCCGGGTTCGTGGTCCGACGGCTGGAGCTGTACGACCGCCCCACGCCACTCGTCGAGGGCGCCACCGCCGCGGACTGGATGCGGATGTTCCGCTGGTGGGTGGCCGACCTGGTGCCGTCGGACCGCCTCGGGGAGCTGGCCGCGGCCGTCGACCGGCACGCTGCGCGGGCGGGGCTGCACGACGACGCGGGCGGTTGGTGGGCCGACTACGTCCGGCTGCGCTACGTCGCCGAGGCCGGGCCAGGCGTCGACGGATGACGCGCCGCGGGGCGCCGAAGCGCTCAGGCCGCGCCTGAAGCCGGCTCGGCAGCGGGGGACGCCTCCCGGCCCCCGCTGGCGGAGGGCTTGGGCGACGGCTTCGGGGACGGGGTGGCCGTCGGCTTCGGGCTGGGGCTGGCCGACGGCTTCGGCGACGCCTCCCCGGAGTCGCTGGGGCTCTGCGACGGATCGCCGGACTCGCTGTCGCTGGGCGACGGGCTCGGCGTGACCGTGTCGGGGTCCGGTCCGCACACGACGTACGGCGTCGGCTGGTAGCGGGTGGTGAACGTCTCCCGCTTCACCTCCTCGCCGTCCTGGTAGAACACCCGGTCCACGTCGATGGAGAAGCCGTTCACACCACCCTGGGCCAGGCAGTCGTCGGACTCGTCGTAGACGGTGTCGTACTCGACCACGCCATAGGGACCGGACGACTCGTCCTCGATGTCGTCGTAGACCTTGGTGCCCCACATCTCGATCGTGACCCCCGACGACGACGTCGAGGCGGTGATCAGGACGCCGTTGGGGGTGTCGTTGCGGAACTTCAGATCCAGCGCACCCCAGGCGACCGTGGCCTCCAGGCCGGCCTGGTAGCGCGAGATGTACAGCGAGTGGGCCCGCTGCTCCACCCGCTCCAGCCCGGCGAAGAACGCCGCGGTCCAGGTCGCGGTCGTGATGATGGACACCCCGCCGCCGAGGTCCTCGACGAACCGGCCGCCCTCGATCCGGGTGCCCTCGGTGTAGCCGTTCTCGACCGTGCGCTCCTTGATCGTGTCGTTCATGGAGTAGGTCTCACCCGGCAGCAGGACCGTGCCGTTGAGGTACTTCGCCGCGGTGCCCACGTTGATCCGGCGGTACTCCGCGGGCGGGAAGTACTGCGTGAAGGAGGACAGCTTCTCCTTGATCCCCAGCGCCTTGGCCTGCTCGGTCGTGAGCGTGGGCTCGCGCACGCCGATCGCGACGGTCGCCACCCGGTCGGCGCCCGAGGCCGTGAGCGCAGGCAGGACCGCGGCCGCCAGGGCAGCATCCTCGACCCCCTTGCCGACCTTCGACGGTACGACCACGGGGCGGTCCTTCTTGATGACGAAGCTGGCGTTGCGCCCTGGTGTCTCGACCGGGGCCAGTCCCTCCTGCAGGGCCTTGTGCAGCCGGGCGCCGTCGAGCACGGGCGCCAGCGTCCCGTCCTGCGGCTGGAAGGTCAGCGCACGGGAGATGCGGGCCGGCTCCAGGGACAGGCTGAGCGACTCCACCTCGACGGTCACCGGTGCCGACACGGCGGGCAGGGCCACGTCCTGGCGCACCTGCTCGGCGGTCTCGTCGGACACGGTCGGCGTGAGGTCGACGACCGGCAGCGGCACCGGCTCGGCCGCCCCTGCGGACGCCGGGTACGAGGCGACGACCGTCTCGGCGGCCGCGGCCCGGTCGATGCCGCGACCGACGACGCCCGGGGTCACCCGGGGCTCGATGTCCTTGTAGCGCAGGCGCGGCTCGACGGCGGGGGTGTCGACGGTGTCGGCGAACGCGGCGACCTGCTCGTCCAGCGCCGCCTGGTCGACCACGACGACCGGGGCCACCTCCACGGTGCCGACCAGGTGGCGCACCATGTCGACCGGGTTCCACACCCGCCCGGCAACGGCGTCCACCGTGGCCTGGGCGTCGACGGACAGCCCGGCCACGGCCGGGTCCAGGGTCGCCGAGGAGTCCTCCGCGGTGACCCGGATCTGCCCGGTCGTCTGCGGCACGACCTGGCTCTCGACGGCGGCGAGGGCCTCTTCGCGCGACATGCCGCCCACCTCGACACCGAGCACCGTGGTGCCGCGCGGGACGCCGTCGCTGCCGGAGAGCAGGGCGACCAGGTAGAGCACGAGGACCGCCAGGAACGTCCCGCCGACCGCGATGGTGCGCCGGCGCCGCTTCATCATCAGCTCGTGGGCCGCGGTCGAGCGCGGCCCGGGCCCGCCGGATCGGGGCGGCCGCTGCCGGGACGAGCCCGCACGGGGGCGCGCGGGCACGCCGGGCTGGTCGCTCACCCCGTACCCTCCTCGCGCCGACGTCCGTCCCGGTCTTGCCGCGGTCACGCCGGGGCATGCCGACGGGCCGCAGGGCGGCGTCATCGACCGGGAGCCCGCCCATGGTAGGGCCCCGGACGCGGGACCGCCCCACGACCTGTCCCGCGCAGCGGGCCGCCGCGGTCAGCGACCGGGCTCGTCCAGGACGTGGTACCCGCTGGCGTAGTAGACGAGCGGCACGGCCCGGGGGTTCACCGGCGACAGGGACAGCACCCGGCCGACCAGGATGTCGTGGTCCCCGGACTCGTACACGGCCTCGGTCGCGCACTCCAGGGTGGCGACGGACTCGTCGAGCAGGGCGACGCCGGTGGATCCGCGGTGGTGGGGCACCTGGGCGAACTGCCCGACCAGCGGCCGGCCGCGGGTGGCGAACCAGCGGGCGTGCCGGCGGGCCGGCGCCGCCAGGATCGACACCCCCCAGCGCCCGGCGTCGACCACGGCCTCGTGGAAGCGCGAGTCCCGCTCGACGCAGACGAGCACGAGCAGGGGGTCCAGCGACACCGAGGTGAACGAGTTGGCGGTCATGGCGTGGTCGAGGCCGCCGGCCACGGTGGTGACGACGGTGACGCCGGTGACGTAGCGCCCCACGACCCGTCGGAAGGCCTGCGCGTCCGGCACCTCGGGGGGGAGGTCCGGCGTGGGCCCCGGGCTCAGCGGGGTGGTCACGGCAGCACCGTCCGGTCCGGTTCCGCGGCGGCGTCCCGACCCGTGGCGGGCCGCGGTCGACGTTCGACGAGCGGGAATGAGGACGCGGCGGCGCCGAGGACGACGCCGACGAGCAGGTACGCCAGCTGCCGGCCGCCGTCGGAGATGGCCAGGTCGCCGGACGGGGAGCTCACGGCCAGCAGCACCGTGGCGACCAACCACCCCGCGTACGCGGCCGCACCGCCCACGCGCGACCCGACCAGCCAGGACGCGCCGCGCACGCCGAGCACCAGGGTGACCAGCACCAGGACAGTCCCCCAGGGCACCGCGACGGTTCCCACCAGGAGGCGGTTGGCCTGCACGAACGCGCCGATGACGCCGACCGCAACACCGGCCAGGAACAGTCCGGCGTACGCGGCCAGCCGGGTCGGCAGGGGCGCGTGCACCGGGACAGCGTAGGTCGCCGCCGCGGGGGCCCCGGACACGCGGGCCGTCAGGCGACGCCGGCGAACAGGTCGGCCTCCCGGCCGTCCCGGTCCGGCTCGCCCGCGGCCTCGCCCTTGACCCGGCGGAAGTACTCCACGCCGAACGCCTGGGTGCCGAGGTTGTTGGACAGCGCGAAGAAGCCCCCGTCGACGCTGACCTGGGTGGCGTGAGCGCGCAGGGCGGCCATCTTGTGCTCGAGGTAGTCCTGCGCGTGCACCGCGGTCGTCACCAGCTCGTCGTCGACGGCGAACGGGATGTCGTCGGGGTCCATCGCGGCGAAGTCGGACGTGTCGCCGGTCGCGCGCAGCGCCTCGATCCCGGCCCGCACGATGCTGCGCGGGAACGCGGTCCAGTAGACCTTGGGCACGTCCCAGGCCGGCCCGAGCTCGGGTCGGAAGGACGGCGCGGCGGCCAGCGCGACGGCGTACGTCGCGACCCGGTGGGCCTGGATGTGGTCCGGGTGCCCGTAGCCGCCGAAGTCGTCGTAGGTCACCAGCACCTGGGGCCGCACCTCGCGGACCACCGCCACCAGGTCCGCGGCGGCGGCCAGCAGGTCGGCCCGCCAGAAGCAGTCCGGCCGCTCGTTGCTGGGGGTCCCCATCATCCCGGAGTCCCGGTAGCGACCCGGACCGCCGAGCAGTCGGTGGTCGGTCACGCCGAGGGCGGCCATCGCCGCGGCGAGCTCCTCCCGGCGGTGCTCGCCGAGCCGGTCCTCGCGGTCCGCGGCGAGGTGGGCGACGTCCGGCAGCAGGATCTCCCCCTCCTCGCCGAGGGTGCACGTCACCAGGGTGACCGCGGCGCCCTCGTGGGCGTACCGGGCCATCGTGGCCCCGGTGCCGATGACCTCGTCGTCGGGGTGGGCGTGCACCAGGAGCAGCCGGCGGTCCGGCGTCGGGGCGGAGGTCATGGAAGGGGAGCCTAAGCCCGAGCGCGTCCGCCGCACGCCGGCGCCCGGCTGCGGTCCGGGCGCTGCCAGGATGACGGCCGTGGACGCGACGCCGACGACCGACTCGTTCCCCCGCCAGCAGGCCCGCACCCGGCGCTTCCGACTCGGCGCGCCCCGCGCCTTCAACCCGTCCCCGGACGGCGCCCGGGTGGTGTTCCTGCGCAGCGACGGCGGCACCGACCCGGTGACCCGGCTGTACGCGCTGGACCTCGACGCCGATCCGGCGCGGCCGCGGTGCGTGGTGGACCCGCACGCCCTGCTCGCCGAGGGCGAGGAGGACCTGCCCCCGGAGGAGCGTGCCCGCCGCGAGCGGATGCGCGAGGTCAGCGCGGGCGTGACCGCGTACGCCGTCGACGACGACGTTCGCGTCGCCGCGTTCGCCCTGTCGGGGCGCCCCTACGCGGTCCGCCTCGACGACGTGGACGCCGTCCCCCGGCAGCTGGACGCCCCTGGGCCCGTCATCGACCCGCGTCCGGACCCGACCGGCCGGCGGGTGGCCTACGTCAGCGCGGGCGCGCTCCACGTCGTCGGCCTGGACCCGGGGGCGACCGCCCGGGTGCTGCGGGCCCCGGAGTCCGACACCGTCACCTGGGGCCTGGCCGACTTCGCTGCCGCGGAGGAGCTGGAGCGGGTCCGCGGCTTCTGGTGGCTCCCCGACGGCGACGCGCTGCTGGTGGAGCGCTGCGACACCGCGCCGGTGGCCACCTGGTGGATCGCGGACCCCGCCCACCCCGACCGCCCGGCCGCCGAGCACCGCTACCCCGCCGCCGGGACGGACAACGCGGAGGTGTCGCTGTGGCGGGTCCCGCTGGACGGGGAGCCCACCGAGGTGACCTGGGACCGGGCCGCGCTCCCCTACCTGGCCACGGTCTCGGCGTCGGGACCCGGCGACCCCGTCGTGTCGCTGCTGTCGCGCGACCAGCGCCGCCAGGTGGTCCTCGCGGTGGACCCGGTCTCCGCGGCGACCACGGTCCTGGCCGAGCGCACCGACGCCGCCTGGGTCGAGGTCGTGCCCGGCGTGCCTCGGCGCGCGCCGTCCGGTGGGCTGCTGGAGGTCGTAGCGGACCCGGGGACCGACACCTACCGACTGACCCTGGACGGGATGCCGTTCACGCCGGCGGGGCTGCAGGTCCAGGCCGTGCTCGACGTAGGGCCCGACGGAGTGCTCGTCTCGGCCGCCGCGGACCCCACGGAGGTGGCGCTGCTGCTGGCCGGCTGGGACGGCTCGGTCACGCCGGTGTCGGACCCGGGCGCGGTGGCGGCGGGGCGGCGGCGCGGCCCGACGACGGTCGTCACCCAGACCGGGCTGGACCGGACCCGGGCGCGCACCGTGGTGCATCGGTCCGGTGACGGGGCCGGACCGGACGTCGACGTCGAGATCGAGTCCAGGGCGGAGACGCCCTCGGTGGATCCGGTCGTCCGCCTGCTCACCACCGGCCCGCGGGCACTGCGCACCGCGGTCCTGCTGCCGACGGGGCACGTGCCCGGGAGCCGCCGGCTGCCGGTCCTGATGGCGCCGTACGGCGGACCGCACGCGCGGAAGGTGCTGCGGTCGGGGCTGGCGTTCGCCGAGCCGCAGTGGTGGGCGGACCAGGGGTTCTGCGTGGTGGTGGCCGACGGCCGGGGCACCCCGGGCCGCGGGCCGGCGTGGGACCGCGCCGTCCTGCACGACCTCGCGACACCGGCGCTGGAGGACCAGGTCGACGCGCTGCGCGGCGTGGCGGAGGCGATGCCCGACGACGTGGACACCACCCGGGTCGCGATCAGCGGCTGGTCGTTCGGCGGCTACCTGGCCGCGCTCGCCGTGCTGGACCGGCCGGACGTCTTCCACGCCGCCGTCGCCGGCGCACCCGTCACGGAGTGGCGGCTGTACGACACCGCCTACACCGAGCGCTATCTCGGGGACCCGCGGGCCGACGCCGGACCGTACGACCGCTCGTCGCTGCTGCCGCGAGCCGCGGCGCTGTCCCGCCCGCTGCTGCTCGTCCACGGACTGGCCGACGACAACGTGGTCGCCGCGCACACCCTGCTCCTGTCTGCGGAGCTGCTGGCTGCCGGGCGCCCGCACACCGTGCTCCCGCTGAGCGGGGTCACGCACATGACCCCGCAGGAGGTGGTGGCGGAGAACCTGCTGCTGCTGGAGCTGCGGTTCCTGCGCGAGGCGCTCGGCATCCCCGCCGAGGGGTAGCCGCTCGCGCGTCGGTCCGTGCCGGCCCGCTCCCGCTCGCCCGCGCCGGCCTCACCCGCCCCCCTCCGCGAGTGCTCGCCCGTGGGGGTTTCGGGACGGTCCCGAAACCCCCACGGGCGAGCAATCAACGGAGGGTCAGGTGTCCAGGCGGCGGCCGAGGCAGCGCGACAGCGGGGAGTCGCGGTAGTGGCCGAAGCCGGGGACGGGCTGGTACCCGCAGGACTCGTACAGCGCGATGGCCTCGGGCTGCTCCAGCCCGGTCTCCAGCACCATCACGTCGGCACCGGCGGCCCGGGCCGTGCCCTCCAGGTGGGCCAGCACGGCCCGCGCGAAGCCGCGCCGCTGCTGGGGTGGCACCACGTACATCCGCTTCACCTCGGCGGCCAGGCCGCCGCCGAGCGCGGACACGTCGGGGCGCAGCCGCCAGCCACCCATCGCGACCGGGGTGCCGTCGAGCAGCCCGACGAAGAAGGCCCCCGACGGGGGCGCGAAGTGGTCGTCGTCCACGGCGGTCTCGTCCTCGCCGCCGTAGCGGCGGACGAACTCCTGCTGCAGGTCCGCGACCAGCGCGACCACCTCGGGGTCGCCGTAGTCGCGTGCCTCGATCACGAGGGGCATGCGCTGGCGGTTCGGGCGCGGGCGGCCTAGTGGCCGTTCCCGGGGCCGGGGTCGCCCGGGCGGGCGATGCCGTGCAGGTCCACGCCCTCGGGCACCTCGCCCATCTGCAGGTCGTCCGGAGCCGGCTGGCCACGACGAGCCTCGGTCACCGCGGCCGCGTCGCGGGCCGCCTCCTCGGTGGACTTCTCCTCCGGGAAGTGACAGGCCACCTCGTGGCCGGGCGACAGCTCCCGCAGCTCCGGCACCTCCGCCTTGCAGCGGTCCTGCGCCTTCCAGCACCGGGTGTGGAACACGCAGCCGGGCGGCGGGTTGATCGGGCTGGGCAGGTCGCCCTCGAGCAGGATCTTGGTGCGGCGCTGCTCCTTCGCCGGGTCCGGCACCGGGACCGCGGACAACAGCGCGTGGGTGTAGGGGTGCCGCGGCCGCTCGTACAGCTCGTCCCGGTCGGCGGTCTCCATGATCTTGCCGAGGTACATGACCGCGACCCGGTCGGAGATGTGGCGGACCACGGACAGGTCGTGGGCGACGAAGACGTAGGCGATGCCGAACTCGTTCTGCAGGTCCTCGAGCAGGTTGATGACCTGCGCCTGGATGGACACGTCCAGGGCGGACACCGGCTCGTCGGCGACGATCAGCTTGGGCCGCAGCGCGATCGCCCGCGCCACGCCGATGCGCTGGCGCTGGCCGCCGGAGAACTCGTGCGGGTAGCGGTTGTAGTGCTCGGGGTTGAGGCCGACCCGCTCCATCAGGTCCTGGACCTCGGCCTTGATGCCGCGCTCGGTCTTGATCCCCTGCACGCGGAACGGGGCGCCCACGATCGTGCCGATGGTGTGCCGCGGGTTCAGCGAGGAGTACGGGTCCTGGAAGATCATCTGCATCTCGCGACGCAGCGGACGCATCTGCTGCCGACCGATGTGCGTGATGTCGCGGCCGTCGAACTCCACCTTGCCGCCGGTCGGCTCGAGCAGCCGGGTGATGGTCCGGCCCGCGGTGGACTTGCCGCAGCCGGACTCCCCCACCAGGCCCAGCGTCTCACCGGGGTTGACGTAGAACGACACCCCGTCGACCGCCTGAACGGCGCCGACCTGCTTCTGGAAAATGATCCCCTGGGTGATGGGAAAGTGCTTCTGCAGGTCCGTGACACGCAGCAGCGCATCACCGGACCCGGCGCCCGAGCGCTCGGCGACCGGCTCTGTCGTGGTCACGCGCGTCCCTCTTCCTTGCGTCCTCGTTCGTCCTGCGTCTGACGTGGCCGGCCGCTACAGCCGGGGCTTGATCTCCTGCTGGAAGATCTCCCGGCGCTCGCTGGCGGGCAGGTGGCAGCGCACCAGGTGGCCGGCGGTGGTGGGGGCCAGGTCGGGGTTCTCGGTCGTGCAGGCCGCACCCACCCGGTCGACGTACGTGCAGCGGGGGTTGAAGACGCACCCCTTCGGCACATTGATCAGCGACGGAGGGGAGCCGGGGATCGGGTCGAGCCGGGTCTTGCGGGCCCGGTCCATGCGCGGCATCGAGGCCAGCAGCCCGAACGTGTACGGCATCTCCGGGGTGTAGAAGACGTCGTTGACGGTGCCCTGCTCCACGCAGCGCCCGCCGTACATGACCACCACGTCGTCGGCGGTCTCGGCGACCACCCCGAGGTCGTGGGTGATGATGATGATCGCGGAGTTGAACTCCTGCTGGAGCTCCTTCATCAGTTCCAGGATCTGGGCCTGCACGGTCACGTCGAGCGCCGTCGTCGGCTCGTCGGCGATGAGCAGCTCGGGGTCGTTCATCAGGGCCATCGCGATCATGGCCCGCTGCCGCATGCCGCCGGAGAACTGGTGCGGGTAGTCGTCGAAGCGCTTGACCGGGTTGGGGATCCGGACCTTGTTGAGCATGTCGATCGCCCGGTCGCGCGCCTCGGACTTCGACGCCTTGGGGTGGTGCACCCGGTAGGCCTCGACCAACTGGGCACCGACCTTGTAGTAGGGGTGCAGCGACGACAGCGGGTCCTGGAAGATCATCGCGATCTTGGACCCACGCAGCGTGCGCATCTCCTCGGCGTCCATGCCGACGAGCTCCTGGCCGTCCAGCCAGATCTGGCCGGACACCTTCGCCCGCGTCTTCTTGTGCAGCCCGAGGATCGCCTGGCTGGTCACCGACTTACCCGACCCGGACTCGCCGACGATGCCGAGCGTGCTGCCGCGGTCGACGGTGAACGTCAGGCCGTCGACGGCCTTCACCAGGCCGTCCTCGGTCGGGAAGTGGACCCGGAGGTCGCGCACGTCGAGGAAGGCCCGCGGCGGCTCCGCCGGCGTCGCCGGCTGGGGCCGGTCGATGGTCGTGGTCATGACAGGTCTCCGGTCGTCGTGGCGGTCAGCTGTATCTGACCCGTGGATCGATGACGCCGTACAGCACGTCGACGACCACGTTGGCCAGGACGATGAAGATCGCGGCGAAGATCGTGACCCCCATGATGATCGGGAGGTCCTGCGAACGGATGGCATCCACCGCGAGCCGGCCGAGGCCGGGCAGGCTGAAGGTCGTCTCCGTCAGGATCGCACCGCCGAGCAGCGCGCCGATGTCCAGCGCGAAGATCGTGACGATGGGCGTGAGGGCCGCGCGCAGCGCGTGCTTGCCGATGACCTTGCGGCGCGGCAGTCCCTTGGCCGTCGCCGTGCGGATGTAGTCCTCGCTCATGGTCTCGAGCATGTTGGCCCGGGTCAGCCGGGCGTACAGCGCGGCGTAGAGGAACGCCAGCGACACCCAGGGCAGGACCAGGTTGCGCGCCCACTCGGCCGGGTTCTCCGAGAAGGGCACGAACGTCACGTTGGGGAACCATCTCAGCGCCGGTGGCCCGTAGCTGAAGATGTACAGCAGCAACAGACCGGTGAAGTAGATGGGCAGCGACACACCCGCGAGAGCGATGATCATCGCGAATCTGTCGAAGAAGGACCCGCGTCTCAGCGCGGACAGGATGCCGATGCCCAGGCCGACGATCAGCCACAGGATGCTGGCCCCGATCGCCAGGGACAGCGTCACCGGGAACCGGTCGATCATCAGTTCCCACACCGGGGTGTTCAGGCGGAAGGAGTAGCCGAAGCACGGCGCCGGGCACTCCACCTCCTGGGTGCCGTCGGTGAAGGTGCGACCGGTCACGATGCCGGTCATGTACGTCACGTACTGCTCGACGATGGGCTTGTCCAGCCCGAGCCGCTCCTCCACCGCGGCGACCTGCGCCGGGTTGGCGACCTTGCCGACGTAGAGGTACGCCGGGCTCGCTCCGGTCAGCACCGGGGTCACCTGGAAGATGCCGAAGGTCACGATGCTGACCACGACGATGACGAGGCCGGCGCCGAGGAGGCGGCGGATCACATAGCGAGCCATACGTGCCGCGCGGTGTGGCCGGCGGGGTTGCCCCCGCCGGCCACACCGGCGTTCACCTCATTCCTGCGAACTCGTGAGGATTACTGCGACTGGGGAATCACTGACCGTCGGAGACGCCGATGTTCACGTAGTCGTAGTAGTTGCCCACGCCACCGTTGAGGTAGATGTTCGTCAGGCGGGGGTTGCGGTAGTACAGCGCCTTGTCGAAGACGTAGGGCAGGTACACCGCGTTCTCCATGACGTACTGGTCGACGCTCTTGCCGAGGGTCTCCTGCGTCGCGGCGTCGGGAGAACCGGCGTCCACGGAGTTCAGCAGGTCGTTGATCCGCGGGTCGTCCAGCGACGGGTAGTTGGAGTTACCCGCCTCCTTGATCGCGTCGCCGTTGGCGATCGACTGCCAGAAGCCGAAGGCGTTCGGGAAGTCGGGGCCCCAGCCGGCGATCGCCAGGCCGAGCTTCTTGTCGATGATGTTCTGCGGCGAGCCGATGAACGTCGAGTAGTACGTCGCCTGCTCACCGGGGGCGGCCTTCACGTTGATGCCGACGCGGGCCAGGGCGGCCTGGGTCGCGTTGAAGACCGTGATGCCCTTGCCCTCGGGCACGTACGCCATGTTGACGTCGAAACCGTTCGGCTGGCCGCACTCGGCCAGCTTCTGCTTCGCCATCTCCAGGTCGCCGGTGCTGTCCGGACCCGTCGGGTACAGGTCGGACGTCTCGTCGTAGCCGGGCAGGTTCGGCGGGGTCATCACGTTCGCGATGTCGCCACCGACGATCTCGCCGCCACGGGCCAGCTGCAGGTCCTTCTTGTTGATCGCGTAGAAGATCGCCTCGCGGCAGGCCTTGTTGTCCAGCGGCGGGAAGGTCTGCGCCACGGACAGGTACCGGATGAAGCCGGTCACCGGGTTGTCGGCGTTCTCCTTCAGGGCCGGGTCGGTGAAGATCTTCGTCTGGAAGGTCTGCTGCACACCGCCGTCGGCGATCAGGTCGAGGTCACCGGCCTCGAGCCGCTTGTCGATGTCGTCCGGGTTGGTGTAGACGGTCAGCTCGACCGAGTCCACCTTCGGCGTGCGGATCTCGTCCGTCGCCTGGTCCCAGTTGTCGTTGCGGACGAACGTGACCGACTTGCCCGGCTCGTAGTTCTCCATCTTGAACGGACCGGACGACGCCGGGTCGTTCGTGTAGGTCGCACCGGTGTCGCGGGCCTTCGGCACGGGGGCCGAGGTCGGCAGCGCCATCAGGTAGTCGAAGGACGCGAACGGCTGGGTCAGGTTGAAGACGATGGTCTGGTCGTCGGGGGTCTCCACCGACTTCAGGCCACCGGTCTTGTCCTGGTACGGGCCCTTGTACTCGCACTCACCCGCGGCGTCGCACTTGGACAGGATCGGCTGGTAGTAGAACGACGGGCCACCGTTGATGACGTCGACCGCGAAGAGCCGCTCGATCGCGTACTTGACGTCGCCCGAGGTGATCGGGGTGCCGTCGTCCCACTTGAGGCCGCTCTTGAGCTTGTACGTCCACTGGGTCTTGTCCGCGTTGGACTCACCCAGCGACTCGGCGAGGTCGGGGACGACCTGCGTGCCGGCCGCGCCGGGCTCGGGCGCGAAGCCCAGCAGCGAGCGCGTCATCAGCCGCTGCATGTCCCAGCACCAGGCGTAGTAGGTGCGGGCCGGGTCCCACGAGTCGCAGTCGCCGGTCGCACCCAGCTTCAGGGTGCCGCCGGTTGCGTCGGACGGGTTGACCACGCCGTTGACCGCGGCGTCGAAGCCGGAGGCACCGCCACCGGACGACGCCGACGCCGACGCCTCACCGGACGCGGAACCGGACGTGTCGCTCGACGACCCGCCGCCACAGGCGGCCAGGGCCAGAGCCCCAACCACGCCGACGGCCGCGAGCTGCGTCGCGCGTCGATAGTTCGCCATGAACCTGATCCTTCTCCTCGGGATCCTCGGGTCACCGGATGGTGCCCGGTCCCGGCGCCGGGCGCCGGGAAGTCTGTGGTGCCCTCAGCCGCTGTGCGGCTCCGGGGCGGGATGGGTTCCGGTCATCGCTCGCCTCACCCGGCGGACTTCGGGTCGAAGGCGTCGCGCAGGCCGTCGCCGAACAGGTTGAACGCGAGCACCGTGATGAAGATGGCCAGGCCGGGGACCACCATGAACCACGGGTCGATCGAGAACGTCGTCGTCGCCGTCGACAGCATCTGGCCCCACGAGGGCGTCGGCGGCAGCAGGCCCACGCCGAGGAACGACAGCGCGGCCTCGGCCAGGATGTTCACCGGGATCGTCAGCGTCGCGTAGACCAGGATCGGCGCCACCAGGTTCGGCAACAGCTCCTTGTAGAGGATGCGGCCGTTGCGGGCGCCCAGGCTGCGGGAGGCGTCGACGAACTCCTTCTCCCGCAGCGAGAGGACCTGGCCGCGGATGATGCGGCCGATGTACGCCCAGCCGAAGAAGCCGATGATGACCACGAGCAGGCCGACCCGCAGGCCGTCCCCGCTCAGGCCGGCGAACGCGTCCACGCTCTGGAAGATGACCAGGATCGCGATCGAGAACAGCAGCACCGGGAACGCCAGCATGATGTCCATGAACCGGCTGATCAGGGTGTCGGCCCAGCCGCCGAAGAAGCCGGAGGCGATGCCCAGCAGCACGCCGATGACCACCGACAGCGCGGTGGCGGCGAACGCGATGATGAGGGAGTAGCGAGCGCCGTACACGATGCGGGCGAGGATGTCGCGGCCGCTGACCGGCTCGATGCCCAGCGGGTGCTCCCGGGACGCCCCGCTGAACGGGCCGACCGGAAGGCTCGTCGTGGGGTCGAGCTGGTCGGTGTTGAACGAGAACGGGTCCACGTTGAAGATCGAGCAGATCAGCGGGGCGAAGACCGCCATCAGGATGATCAGGACGATGACGACCCCGCCGGTCATCGCGATCTTGTCGCGGCGTAGCCGACCCCAGGCGATCTGCCAGAGCGAGCGACCCTTGATCGCGGTGCCGTCCTGAGCCTCGGGCACGCCGTCGGACGGCATCGGCTCCAGCGGAGCCTCGACGGGGACCGACATGGGCGTTCCGGGCCTTCCTGCGAAGGGGCAGTCCCAGGGGGACGGACGACGGTGCGCACGCTACGTCACTCGAGCGGCGCGATTGAAACACACCCCCGCCCACGTGTCCGAATCGTGACACCGCTTGGGACCGTAACCATCTCGCAACAATCGCCCCGTGACGGCAAGAACTGCGGGGGACCCGGCACCGGACGACAGATCGTCCCGCACCCGAGCCGTCGCGGGGCTCCGATGCGGGACGAACTGACGTGCCGTCAGCAGCGGCTCAGCCGCGGTTGCGTCCGCGGGCGCGGGTCTTCTCCCGCTCGACCGCGGCGAGGACCACCTTGCGCAGCCGGACCACCGCTGGAGCGACCTCCACGCACTCGTCCTCGCGGCAGAACTCCAGCGCCTGCTCCAGGGACATCTGCTTGTGCGGGATGAGGGGCACCAGGACGTCACCGGTGGACGCCCGCATGTTCGTCAGCTTCTTCTCCTTGGTCGGGTTGACGTCCATGTCGTCCGACCTCGAGTTCTCGCCGACGATCATCCCCTCGTAGACCTCGGTGCCCGGCCCGACGAACATGGTCCCGCGCTCCTGCAGGTTCGCCAGCGCGTAGCCGGTCGTCATGCCGCGCCGGTCGGAGACGAGCGAGCCCGTCGGCCGGGTGCGCAGCTCGCCGTGCCACGGCTCGTACCGGTCGAAGACGTGGTGCAGCAGCCCGGTGCCGCGGGTCTCGGTGAGGAACTCGGTGCGGAACCCGATCAGCCCTCGAGCGGGGACCAGGTACTCCATCCGGATCCAGCCGGTGCCGTGGTTGACCATCTGCTCCATCCGGCCCTTGCGCAGGGCCATCAGCTGCGTCACGACGCCGAGGTAGTCCTCGGGGATGTCGATGGACAGGTGCTCCACCGGCTCCATCAGCACGCCGTCCACGGTGCGGGTGACGACCTGCGGCTTGCCCACGGTCAGCTCGAACCCCTCGCGCCGCATGATCTCGACCAGGATCGCCAGCTGCAGCTCGCCGCGGCCCTGCACCTCCCAGGTGTCCGGGCGCTCGGTCGGCAGCACCCGGATCGACACGTTGCCGATGAGCTCCGCGTCGAGCCGGTTCTTCACCAGCCGGGCGGTCAGCTTGGTGCCGCTCTGGCCGGACAGCGGCGAGGTGTTGATCCCGATGGTCATGGAGATCGACGGCTCGTCGACCGTGATGACGGGCAGTGCCCGCGGGTCCTCGGGGTCGGCGAGCGTCTCGCCGATGGTGATTTCCGGTATCCCCGCGACGGCGATGATGTCGCCCGGGCCCGCCTCCTCGGCGGGCACCCGCTCCAGCGCGTCGGTCATCAGCAACTCGCTGATGCGGACCCGCTCGACGTTGCCGTCCTTGCGGCACCAGGCGACCTGCTGGCCCTTGCGGATGGTGCCCTGGTGCACCCGGCACAGGGCCAGCCGTCCCAGGTAGGGCGAGGCGTCGAGGTTGGTGACGTGCGCCTGCAGCGGCGCGCCCTCGTCGTACGCCGGGGCCGGGACGGTGCGCATCAGGGTGTCGAAGAGGACCTGCAGGTCCGGCCGGTCCGGCATGCCGCCGTCCTCGGGCCGGTCCAGCGAGGCCCGGCCGGCCTTCGCGGACGCGTACACGATCGGGAAGTCGATCTGCGACTCGTCCGCGTCGAGGTCCAGGAACAGCTCGTAGGTCTCGTCGACCACCTCGGCGATGCGGGCGTCGGAGCGGTCCACCTTGTTGACCACGAGCACCACCGGGAGCCGTTTCTGCAGCGCCTTGCGCAGGACGAACCGGGTCTGCGGCAGCGGGCCCTCGCTCGCGTCGACGAGCAGCAGGACGCCGTCGACCATCTCCAGGCCGCGCTCGACCTCGCCGCCGAAGTCCGCGTGCCCCGGGGTGTCGATGATGTTGATGGTGACCGGGTCGCCGTCGGGACCGCGGTGCCGGACCGCGGTGTTCTTGGCGAGGATCGTGATGCCCTTCTCCCGCTCGAGGTCCATGGAGTCCATGACACGGTCGGCGACGTCGCCGGTCTCGGCCTGGTGCTCGGTGAAGGCTCCCGACTGCCAGAGCATGGCGTCGACCAGCGTGGTCTTGCCGTGGTCGACGTGGGCGATGATGGCGACGTTGCGGAGGTCCTCGCGGGCGGGCATGCGGGCAGGCTCGATTCCGGTGGGGAGAGGGGGAGGGCCCCAGGATAGTCGCGGTCGGGGCCTGCTCCCGAATCGTCGCTCGTGGGCCGGGCCGAGCCTCCCCCGCCGGCCTACCCCTTCGACTTCCTCTTGTTCTTCTTGCCCGACTTCTTCGGCGTGTCCTTCGACGGTCCGGCGTCCTCGCCCTTCTCCGCCTCCAGCTGCGCCTTGATCTCCCCGAAGCGGGCCTCCACCTCGGCCGGGACCTCCGGGTAGCGCAGGTCCATGCCGGTGATCGTGGTGGACACGATGTCGGCGACCGCGGCGCGCATCGCCCACTTGCGGTCCGCGGGAATGACGTACCACGGGGCCCACCGGGTCGAGGTGGCGTTGATGGCCTCCTCGAACGCGGCCTGGTAGTCGTCCCAGTACGCCCGCTCCGCCAGGTCGTTCGGGCTGAACTTCCAGTGCTTGTCCGGGTTGTCCAGGCGCTCCAGGAAACGGTCGCGCTGCTCCTCCTGGGACACGTTGAGGAAGAACTTCAGGATCACCGTCCCGTTGCGCGCGAGGTGGCGCTCGAAGGCGTTGATGTCCTGGTAGCGGTCGTTCCAGAACTGCCTGCCGCGCGCGCCCGGCGGCAGCTTCTGGGACGCGAGGATGTTGGGGTGCACCTTCACCACGAGGACCTCCTCGTAGTAGGAGCGGTTGAAGATGCCGATGCGACCCCGCTCCGGCAGCGCCACCGTGTAGCGCCACAGGAAGTTGTGGTCGAGCTCCAGCGCGCTGGGCACCTTGAACGAGGAGACCTGCACGCCCTGCGGGTTCACGCCGGACATGACGTGCTTGATCGTCCCGTCCTTGCCGGCCGCGTCCATCGCCTGGAAGACCAGCAGCAGCGAGTAGCGGTCGTCGGCGTACAGCAGCTCCTGGGCCTCCGCCAGCGCCGCCTTGGACTCGGCCAGCAGGTCCGCGGCGCCTGCCTTGACCTCCTCCCGGGGCAGGTCGCGCAGGTGCGGCGGGAGCCAGCGGGGGTCGTGGTCGGTGATCCGGAAGGTCTCCCCGGCGCTCACCTTCAGCTGCTCCAGGACGGCGGGTTGCATGGGCACGGTGGCCTCCCGGTGACTGGCCGTGGCGGCGCCGCACCGGCGCCGGATTCGATCATGGCAGCCCCCGGCCCGCCATGCCCTCCCTATCGCTGCCCTCCCTGTCGCTGGCCCTAGCCGTCGTACGCGGCCCGGAGCAGGCTGGCGGCATGACGGGGCGGCTGGCACGGGTGGTGGCGGTGGGGCTCGCGGTCGGGGGGCTGGTGGCCGGCTGCGGGGGGTCCAGCGAGCCGACCGGCTCGGTGCCCGCCTCCCCCGACCGCACCGCCTCGGGAGACGTCGCCCCCGACGTCACGGCGACGCAGGACGTCCCCGCCAGCGAGGCCGCGGACCTGCCGGGTGACGCGTCGGCCGAGGCGGTCGTACTCCCGGCCCAGCCCGTGGCCTGGGACGTCGACCCCTGCTCGCTGGTCACCGCCGCCGAGGTGGAGGCCGCGACCGGAGAGACCGTCACAGGGACTGCGGAGCAACCCCCGATCACTTGCCTCTACACCCTGGACGGTGTCGACGTGTTCGTCTCGGTCGAGGACGGCGAGGGCCGGATGGGCGGCCCCGCGGCGGTGTACGAGGGCTACCTCGGCTGGCTGCCGACGGGAGAGGCGGTCGAGGTGGAGGGCGTCGGCGAGTCCGCGCTGTACGCGCCCAGCGTGCGCGGGCTGGCGGTGCACGTCGGCGACGGCCGCTACCTGGCGGTGGGGGTGAACGGCGGGTTCAGCGTCCTGGCCGAGCCACAGCAGGCCCTGGTCGAGGTGGCGAACGCCGCGGTGGGACGCGCGTAGACGTTGTGGTGCCGGTTGCGCGAGCTAGGGCTCGCGCAACCGGCACCACAACGTCTACCCGCCGGAGGGACGGGCTACGCGCGCACGGCCGTGGTGCGGACCTCGAGGCCCGTGCCGTCGTCGGTCACCCGGTAGTCGACGGACACGGCGGCCAGGTCGGCCAGGGAGGAGACGTGGGTTCCTCCGCACGGCACCGAGGCAGAACCCTCGGCGAGGTCGCACGACCACTGACGCCGCGCGGTCACGGTGTCGTCGCCGTCACTGAGGACCCGGACCTCGGCGCCGTCGGACAGCCAGGCGGCCAGCCGCGCGTTGACGCGGTCCTGGACGTCGGCCACCTGCGCCAGCAGGTCGGCGGACTCGAAACCCTTCTTGCGCAGCGACTTGCCCAGCCGATAGGCGTCGAACGCGCCGTCCGGGAGGATCCGCGATTCGGTCAGTGCCAGCTGGTCGAAGTCGGGGTGGCCCAGGGAGTCCGAACGGCCTGGGTCCTTCCGCCACATGCCGGCGACCTCTGCGTTGAGCGCGAACGCGGCCAGGTGGCAGGCGGTGTGGCCCGCCGACAGCGCCGCCCGGGACGGGCCGTCGACGGTGAGGGACACCGCGTCCCCCACGGCGGGCGCGGTCGCCGAGTCGTCGAGGACGTGGACCACGACCCACGACCAGCCCTCCTCGCCGCGGCGCACGGGGATGTCCGCGCCGACGAGGACGTTCCCGTCCGGCGACACGGCCCCGGTGACGCAGTCCACGACCGGGCGGGCAGCGAGACTCCCGACGTCGCCGGGCTGGTCGGGCCAGGTGTGGTCCACCGGATGGAACGGGGTGGTGTCGGTCACGACGCCCACCCGTCCGCCGTCGAGGGGCACCACCGCGACGACGGTCCCGGTGCCGTCGACCGCGCCGGAGGGGTACGTGACCAGGGTGCTGTCCATGGCCCGATACTGCCCGGCCGGCTCAGTGCGCGAGCGCGGTGGGGCTCTCCACGTGCGTGAGGTGGCCGTCGAGGATCTCGAACACCCGGTCGGTGTAGGGGACCATCCGCAGGTCGTGGGTGACCATGATCCCGGTCTTGCCCCGGCCCTTGATCTCCCGTCGCAGCAGCTCGACCACCTGCTTCCCCAGCTTCGTGTCGAGTGCTGCGGTCGGCTCGTCGACCAGGACCAGGTCCGGGTCGTTCATCAGCGCCCGGCCGATCGCCACCCGCTGCCGCTCGCCGCCGGACAGCTGCTCCGGCAGGTTCTTCGCGCGCGCGGCCAGCCCGAGCTCCTCCAGCAGCTGGTCGGCCCGCTGCTGCGCCTGCTTGCGACCGATGCCGGGAGCGAGCGTGGACACGTACAGCAGGTTCTCCTTGGCCGTGAGGAAGGGGACCAGGTTCGCCGACTGGAACACGAAGCCGACCTTCTCCGCCCGGAACCGGGTCAACTCCTTGCGGGAGAGCCCGGTCACGTCCGTCCCCCCGAGCTTGACCACGCCGGACGTGGGGGACAGCAGGCCGCCGATGATCGAGATCAGCGTGGTCTTGCCCGATCCGGAAGGCCCCAGCAGGGCGACGAACTCGCCCTGGTCGACCGCCATCGTCGCGTCGGCGACGGCGGTGACCGCGGTGTGGCCCTCGCCGTAGGTCTTGGTCACGCCGGCCACGTGCAGCAGCGCGTGCGTGTGCGTGGCGGCGTCCTCGGCCGGGTCCGGGCCCGGCCCGGACGGGACCGTGGTGGTGCCCTCGATCACCGGGTCGGGCTCCGTGGTGGGCTCGTGGGCGGCGGGCTCGTGGGTCGCGCTCACAGCGCTCCTCCGATCGCGGTGGCGGGGTCGATGCGGGCGATGCGCCGCAGCGAGAACGCGGCGCCGACGACGCCGGCGACGACGGTGAAGATGGCGATGGTGACGAGGGTCTCGGTGCGGAACAGGGTCGGCACGGCGGGCGGGATCGCCGCCCCGAGCAGCCGGGCCGCCAGGGCGCCGACGACGACTCCGACGGCGGAGGCGACGACGGCCTGCACGATCACCCCGACGCCCAGCCGGCCGGTGGACGTGCCCAGCGCCTTGAGGGCGGCGAACAGCTCCCGCTTCTCCAGGATCAGCAGCGCGAAGAACAGCGCGACCACCAGGGCGGCGACGGCCAGGGTCGTGTAGATGATCGCGCTGAGAGTGGACTTCTGCTGCTCCACGCCGGGGATGGCCAGGCCGGTGGCCTCGGCGCCGAGCACAGCGGTGCCCGGCACGGCGGCAGCGACCGCGGCCAGGTCCGCGCCCTCCGCGGTACGCAGCGCGACCGCGCTGACGACGTCGTCCTGACCGCGGAGCTCGGGGCGGACCGCGTCACGCATGGCGCGCCAGGTGTCGACGGTGGTCCAGACGGTGGGCTGCAGCTGGTACGAGGCGTCGGTGACGATGCCGACGACCTCGACCGGGACGTCTCCGACCGTCAGCGTGCTGCCGACCGCGACGCCTTCCTCGAGCAGCCGGGAGTCGACGGCCGCGGCACCGTCCTCGCCGGGCTCGGGCAGTCGGCCCTCCCGCAGCGTCGTGGGCACGCCGGCGCCCTCGGGGTCGACGCCCACGACGGCCAGGTCGACCTCTCCCTGCGGCCCGGTGCCGCCGGTCAGCAGCAGGCCGACGGGGGACGCCTGCTCCACCCCCGGAGCGGCGGCGAGCTCCGCCACATCCGCGGCGGGCAGCGTGGACCGCACCAGCGATCCCTCGGCCTCCTCGCTGAACGCGTACGCGGTGGCGTTGCTGGACCGGATGGCACCGGTGGAGCCGTAGAACAGCCCGTCGGACAGGGCGCCGAGGATCAGCACCAGGAAGACGATGAGGCTCAGCGCCGAGACGATCGACGCGAACCGGCCCTTGGACCGGCGGATCTCGTTCAGTGCCAGCATCACCGGGCTCCCGCCGCGCTGAAGGGGTCGATGCGCGCGATGCGCCGCACGCTGAGCAGGCCGGCCAGCAGCGAGAAGACCAGGACGCCGAGGACCGTACCGATGACGAGGCCGGGCTGGAGGCTGACCGGGATCCCGGTGTTCAGTCCCTGGACGGCCAGCAGGGTCAGGGCCACCGCGACGACGGAGGCCAGCAGGACCACGATCGTGATCTGCAGCGAGACGGTCGCGGAGAGCCGGCCGGTGGAGGCACCCACGGCGCGCAGCAACGTGAACACCTTGAGCTTCTGCACGGTGAGGATCAGGAAGAAGAACCCGATGACCACGATGCCGATGACGAACGTCAGCCCCACCAGGATGCCGAAGGTCTGGGACACCGACTCGACCCCGGGGATCTTGCCGACCGCGTCATCGAGCGTGTAGCCGGTGACGCCGTCCACCGCATCGGACACCGCGGCGGCCACCGCCGCCGGGTCCTGGCCGTCCGCCACCGTGACCGCGACGGCGTTGACCGGGACGAAGGGGGCCCCCGGGTTGGCCGACCGGACGATCTCGTCGTAGGTGCCGAGGTCGACGTACGCCGTGGGGATGGCGCTGAACTGCGCACCGCGCAGCAGCCCGACCACGGTGAGCTCGACGCCGCCGGGGCGCACCTCCACCGTGTCGCCGAGCGCGACCCCGCCGCCGTCGACTGCAGCCTCCCCCGGCGCCTCGGGCAATCGCCCGGACGACAGCCCGGTCGGCTGCCCCGGCGCGCCCGGCTCGAACCCGAAGACCTGCAGGTCCTCGGTGCCGTCGGGCAGCGGGCTGCTCGTCGTGAGCGTCGCGATGGCGGCGGCATCGGCCACGCCATCGACCGCCCCCACGGCCGTCACGACCTCGGGAGCCAGCCGGCTGGCCTGGATGTTGTCGCGCGCCGCGGCGGAGTAGACCAGGACGTCCGCGTCGAGTCCCTCCAGGGCACCGGTGAACGAGCGGATGAGCGCCGACGACAGGGTCGACAGCAGCAGCACCAGGAACACCAGCAGCGCGACCGCCCCGGTGAGCAGGCCGAAGCGCAGCGGCGCACGCCGCACCTCGGTCAGGGCCAGGCCCACGGTGACTCCCCTCGCGTCCTCGACGATCCGCACCCATCCTGGTGGCGGTACCCGCGTTCGGCATCTCGAGCCGCCGGGCGGCCCGACGTTCCTCAGCAGGCGAAGTATTTATACTCAGCATGCTGAGGATCAGCAAACTGAGGAACGCCGGATACGCTGTGACAGTGGTCTCACCCGGTCGCGATGTCCCCGCCGACGACTCCCCCGAGTCGTGGACGCTGAGCCGGCTGCTGGTGACCGCGACCCGGCTGGTGGAGCACGGGATCGCCGAGGAGCTCCGACCGTACGGACTGACCCATGCGGGCTTCGGAGTGCTCGCGATGGTGCATCCGGGACCACTCAGCCAGCGGGAGATCGCCCACCGCGCCCGCGTGGAGGAGCAGACGGTCAGCCGCACCGTCGAGCGGCTGGAGCGCCTCGACCTGGTCCGCCGGTCCCGTGACCCGCACGACCGACGGCGGGTACTGGTCGAGCCGACCGCTGCCGGCCGACGGGCGTTCCGGGCCGCGACCCGGCACGACCGCGCCGAGGAGTTGCTGGCCGAGCTGCCCGACCCGGAAGGGTTCCGGGCCCAGCTGGCGACGCTGGTCCGTCGCCTCGGCGGCGAGGACGCCGTGCCGCTCCCGGACGAGCACTGAGCGAACGAGCACCGGGCGGAGGGGCACCGGGCGGACGGGCACCGAGGTCGGTCGGCTACCGGAGCAGACCCGCCACCGCGCTCACCGCCGGCAGGTCGCCCGGCAGCCAGCCGACGTCGTTCAGCTCCGCCACCGTCAGCCACCGGACGGCGTCGTGGTCGAGCAGGGGCACCGGCTCGGCGTCGGGCGCCAGCCGCACCTCGTACACCACCAGGGCCAGGTGGTCGGCGAGCGGGAACGGTCCGCCGACCCGCTTCCCCACGTCGGCGGTGACACCCAGCTCCTCGCGCAGCTCGCGGGCCAGCGCCGCCTCCGGCTCCTCGCCGGGTTCCACCTTGCCGCCGGGCAGCTCCCAGCCGCCTGCGAGCTCGGGCGGCGCCGTCCGCCGCGCGGCGAGCAGTCGACCGTCACGCACCACCGCCCCTGCGACGACCAGCCGACGGCCGTCCGGCAGGACGTGCGTGTCGCGTACCCCGTCCCCGGTCACGCCGGCGGAGTCTGCCAGGCTCGCGACGTGGCGCGACGACTTGATGCCGCCGAGGTGGACCGTCAGCTGGTCAGCCTGCCCTCCTGGCGCGGGGACGTGACCGCGCTGCACCGAGAAGCGCGGATGCCCGACTTCCTCGCGGCGATCCGAGCGGTGGACGACGTCGCGCTGGAGGCCGAGGACATGGACCATCACCCCGACATCGACATCCGCTGGCGCACCGTGCGCTTCACCCTCCGCACCCACGCGCAGGACGGGGTGACGCAGCTCGACGTCGAGCTCGCACACCGGATCGACGAGATCGTCCGGAGGCACGACGGTGAGTGACGGGACCCGGCCAGGTCGCCGGGGGCTCCGCACGGCCGGGCCCCAGCATGAGCCGCACGACGCGGTCGCGCTGGCCGAGCGCACCAACCGGATCCGCGCGGCGGTGCTCGGTGCCAACGACGGGATCGTCTCGACCGCGGGTCTGGTCCTCGGCGTGGCCGGCGCCACCACCTCGACCCCGGCGATCCTCACCGCCGGCCTCGCCGGGCTGGTGGCGGGTGCCCTGTCGATGGCGGCCGGGGAGTACGTGTCCGTGAGCTCCCAGCGCGACACGGAGGCCGCGGCCGTCGACCGGGAGAAGGTCGAGCTGGCCACCGACCCGGACGGCGAGCTGGCCGAACTGGCCGACCTCTACCAGCAGCGTGGCCTGTCGCCCGAACTGGCCCACGAGGTGGCTGAGGAGCTGACCCGGCGGGACGCGCTGGCCGCGCACTCCGAGGTGGAGCTGGGCATCGACCCGGGAGAGTACGTCAACCCGTGGAACGCCGCGGTGTCGTCGCTGCTGTCGTTCACCGCGGGGGCCCTACTCCCGCTGCTCGCGATGGCGTTCGTCCCGCAGCCCCTGCGAGTGCTGGTCACCTTCGTCGCGGTCCTGGCGGCGCTGACCCTGACGGGGTACGTCAGCGCGCGGCTCGGCGGGGCCCGACCCTGGCGCGCGGTGGCGCGCAACGTCGGCGGCGGAGCGTTCGCGATGATCGTGACGTTCGCGGTCGGCCGGCTGATCGGGAACTGGGTCTGACCGCGACCTAGCCTGGTGCGATGCGCGGGCTGCTGATTCTGCACGGCTGGACCAACGTCCGGCCGGCCGGCCACTGGCAGCGGTTGCTCGCGGCCGCCGCCCGGGCCCGGGGCGACTGCGTGCTGTACCCGCAGTTCCCCGACCCGGACCTGCCCGTCCTGGCGGACTGGCTGGACCTGCTCGCCGCCGAACTCCACCAGCTCGACGAGGCCGGGGTGACCGAGCGGGTCGTCGTCGCCCACTCGCTGGGCTGCCTGACCTGGCTGCACGCCTGCGCCCAGGAGATCGTCCCCACATCGGTGGACCGGGTGCTGCTGGTGGCCCCTGCCGCCCCCGCGCTCCTGGACGAGATCCCGGACTTCCGTCTGGACCCCGCGGACCCGGGTGTGGGGTCCGCGCTGCGCGCGGCGAGCCGCTCGGCGCTCCTGGTGGGTAGCGACGCAGATCCGTGGACCCCGGCAGGGCTGCACGCGACGTTCGGGGCGCCACTCGGGATCCCGTCCGTGGTCATCCCCGGTGGCGGCCACCTGGCCCTGTCCGACGGCTGGGGTCCCTGGCAGGGCGTCATCGACTGGGTCGCAGACCCGTCCGCGGACCTGACCGTGCGCTGACTGGGCACGTCGACGCCCACAGATGTGAGCCCAGTGGTTGCTACCCGCACCCGATCGGCCCCGGAGACGACCACTGGGCTCACATCTGCGTGATGCGCTGCGCCGACGACCGGGGCCGCGCGGTCCGCGGGCTCGGTCTACACGTTGAAGCGGAACTCCACGACGTCGCCGTCCTGCATGACGTAGTCCTTGCCCTCCATCCGAGCCTTGCCCCGCGCCCTGACCTCCGCCATCGACCCCGCGTCGACCAGGTCGTCGAACGACACGACCTCGGCCTTGATGAAGCCCTTCTGGAAGTCGGTGTGGATGACCCCGGCGGCCTCCGGGGCGGTGGCGCCCTTGCGGATCGTCCAGGCCCGGGCCTCCTTGGGCCCTGCGGTCAGGTAGGTCTGCAGCCCCAGGGTGTCGAACCCGACCCGGGCGAGGGCGTTGAGACCGGACTCGTCCTGGCCGACCGACTGCAGCAGCTCCAGCGCCTCGTCGTCGGGGAGCTCCGCCAGTTCCGCCTCGAGCTTCGCGTCCAGGAACACGGCCTCGGCGGGGGCCACCAGCTCGCGGATCCGGGCCTTGAACGCCTCGTCGCCGAGTTCCTCCTCGTCGACGTTGATGACGTACAGGAACGGCTTGGCCGTCAACAGGAACAGCTCGCGCAGCGGCTCGGGGTCGAGGCCGGACGCGAAGAGCGTGGTCCCCCCGTCGAGCACCTCTCGGGCCTCCTCCGCCGCGGCGAGGGCACCGGCCCGGTCCTTGGCCATCCGCGCCTCCTTCTGCAGCCGCGGGATCGCCTTGTCGAGGGTCTGCAGGTCGGCCAGAATCAGCTCGGTGTTGATGGTCGCCATGTCCTCCTCGGCGGCCACGCGGCCCTCGACGTGGACGACGTCGGGGTCGGTGAACGCGCGCAGGACCTGGCAGATGGCGTCGGACTCCCGGATGTTGGCGAGGAATTTGTTGCCCAGCCCGGCTCCCTCGCTGGCGCCGCGCACCAGGCCCGCGATGTCCACGAACGAGACCGTGGCCGGGATGATGCGCTCGGACCCGAAGATCCCCGCGAGCACTGCCAGCCGGGGGTCGGGAACGCCCACGACGCCGACGTTGGGCTCGATCGTCGCGAACGGGTAGTTGGCCGCCAGCACCTCGTTCTTGGTCAGCGCGTTGAACAGCGTGGACTTGCCGACGTTGGGGAGACCGACGATGCCGATGGTGAGAGCCACGGGGCGCCATCCTAGGTCCGCGAGCGGGGTGCTCAGGCACGGGCGAGAGGCCGCGACGCCGTGACGGCACGCCTGGTCCGCGCGGGGTCCCGGGCGTTGTCAGACCCCCCGGGCATGCTCGGGGTATGGACACCACCGGGCTGCTCCCGCTCCTCCTCGCTGTCGCCCTCGCGCTGCTCGCCGCCGCAGCGGGAGGGGCCGTGGGTATGCGGCTGGGGAGGCGGTCCGCGACCGCCGAGGCCGAGCCGCGGCTGGCCGCGCTGCAGGCGACGCTGGAGGCCGAGCGGCGGGCCGCGGACGAGCGGGCGGCGCACGCGCGCGCCGAGGTGGCGCGCCGCGACGAGGTGGGCGCCCTGGTCGCACCCGTGGCCGGTTCGCTGCAGGCGTTGGAGGACCGGGTCGCCGCTGCGGAGCGGGCCCGGCTGACGGCCCAGGCCGAGCTGGCCGAGCAGGTACGCGGCCTGGCGACCGGGACCGAGGCCGTCCGGCGCGAGGCCGGTCGCCTGGTCACGGCCCTGGGCCGCAGCGAGGTACGCGGGCGGTGGGGCGAGATGCAGCTGCGCCGGCTGGTCGAGGTGTCCGGGCTGCTGGCGCACGTGCACTTCGTCGAGCAGGACACCCGGCGCTCGGACGACGGGGCGGTGCGCCCGGACCTGGTGGTGCACCTGGCCGACGACAAGCAGGTGGTCGTGGACGCGAAGGTGTCCCTGCACGCCTTCCTCGACGCCGAGGCGGCCGAGGACGAGGCCGGCCGCACCGAGGCCCTGGCCCGGCACGCCGCCGAGGTGTCCTCTCACGTGGACCGGCTGGCGTCGAAGGAGTACTGGCGGGCGTACGAGGGCACGCCGGAGTTCGTCGTGCTGTTCCTGCCGGCGGAGTCGCTGCTGGGTGCCGCGCTGGCCCAGGACCCGTCGCTGCTGGACCGGGCGTTCTCGCGGGGCGTGGTGCTGGCCACGCCGACCACGCTGCTCGCGCTGCTGCGCACCGTGGACCACGGCTGGCGGCAGGACGCGGTGGCGCGCAACGCGCGGGAGATCCACGAGCTGGGCCGGGAGCTGCACGCCCGGCTGGCCACCATGGGCGGCCACCTGTCCCGGCTCGGCACCGCGCTGGACGGGGCGGTCGGGCAGTACAACCGCACCGTCGCCTCGCTCGAGGGCCGGGTGCTGGTGTCGGCGCGACGGTTCACCGACCTTCGGGTGGCCAGCGAGCCGCTGCCGGAGATGGCCCAGGTGGAGCGGGTCGCCCGCCGGCCCCAGGCCCCCGAGCTCGGGCCGGAGGGTGCGGACGCGGTGGCGGTGGTCGCGACCGAGGAGGCGACGGGGGATGCGCATCCGGGCGCGACGGAGGACCCGCTCGCGGACCAGCCCGCCGACGCGGAGGCGGACGCAGCCGTGGCGGAGGCGGCGGGCTGGGGGGCCTCGGGCGCGCCCCGATCGGATGCGCGCGCCGGCTGACGTACCGTTTCCCCCCGTGAGCACGCAGCGGCCCGAGGACGAGGGCCCCGTCGGGGCGTCGGGTCGGCCGACCCACGACCCGATGTTCGAGGACCCGTCCGACACCCCGCCCGTGCTGGACCCCACCTGGCGCGAGCCACGACCGGCGACCGGGTCCGTCCGCACCTCGGGGGCAGCCGCGCCCTCCGCCCCGGCTCAGGACCGACCCGCGACCCCGGCACCGGCCCCCGCAGCCGCGCCCGAACCGGACCCGGACCCGGAACCGGAACCCATGCCGGAGCCCGTACCCGCGCCAGAGCCGGAGCCGGAGCCGCACGCGGCGGCGCAGCCCGAGCCGGAGCGGGTCCGGATCCTGGAGCCGGAGTCCGCACCGCCGGAGCCGAAGCCGGACGCGACGGCGCAGCCCGAGCCGGTCGTCGGGGGGCAGCACGAGGCGGACCCGGCCGCCGCGCCTGAGCCACTCGCCGCTACCCCACCGGCAGCCGAGCACGCACCCGCGGATCACGCCCCGCCCGGTGATGCCGAGCCGGCCGCCGCGGCCTACCCGGCCAATGCCGCGGACGCGGGCGCAGGGACGGGTCGGGAGGGTCGGCTGTACCGGTCGGTCGGGGCGGAGGGGGCCGCCGCGGTGGCGGCCACCCCGGCGCTGTCCGCGGACGCGCTTGCCACGCTGCGCTCGGTGGCCCGCCGGACCGGCGACGATCAGCGCCCGGTCATCAGCATCAGCTCCGGCACGGTCGCCGCCGGCGCCGCCGCACCGGCCGCGGGTGCCGCGGTCGGTGCCTGGGACGACCGGGTCGCAGACCCGGCCATGCCCGGCGACGCGGCACCCGGCCCCGCCGCACCGCCGGCGGCCGGGACGTCGGCGGGTGCGGCCGCCGGAGCCGACGCAGGCACTGCGGGATCCCTGGCGACGGAGGGGCACATGCACGCCGGCGGCGGCCTCACGGCCACCGGGGTCTGGGTCGTGGTGGTCGGGGTCACCGTCATGGTGGGGTTCGCCGACGCGCTCATCACCGGAGAACTGCGGTGGATCACCGGGCTGGGACTGCTCGCCTCGACGGTCTACGCCGCCCTGCTGGTGCGGCCGATGGACCTGTGGGTCGCGGTCATCGCGCCGCCGCTGGCGTTCCTGGCCGCGACCCTGACCGCGGGCCAGCTCACGGTCTCCGGCGGCGGCAGCCTGCTCACCCGGGAGGCGCTGCTGGTGTTCGAGTCGCTGTCCTTCAACGCCCCGTGGATCCTCGGCTCCACCGCCCTCGCGCTGGTGATCGTCTGGATCCGCCGGCGCCGCTACAAGAAGTCCGGCATCTACCAGCCGTAGCCGCGGTAGCGCCCAGCCGGCCCCGGCCGATCGGTCCGTACCGGCCGCTCAGTCCTTGCCGGCGGCCTTGAGGTCGCGGCGCAGCTCCGGCGGCAGCGAGAACACCAGCCGCTCCTCCACGGCGTCGACCTCCTCGAGGTCGTCGTAGCCGCGCTCGGCCAGCCACTCCAGCACGCCCCGGACCAGGACCTCCGGGACCGACGCGCCGCTGGTGACGCCCACCGTCCCCGCGTCCGCGATCCAGGCCTCGTCCATCTCATCGGCGGTGTCCACGCGGTACGCCGTCCGGGCGCCCGCCTCCAGCCCGACCTCGACCAACCGGACCGAGTTCGACGAGTTACCGGAGCCCACGACGATGAGGACGTCGCAGCGCGGGGCGATCACCTTGACCGCCGCTTGGCGGTTCTGGGTGGCGTAGCAGATGTCGTCGCTGGGCGGGTCGATCAGCTGCGGCACCCGCGCCTTGAGCCGTGCCACCGTCTCCAGCGTCTCGTCGACCGACAGCGTGGTCTGCGACAGCCAGGCGACCTTCTCGTCCGGGCCGATCTCGATCTCGTCGGCGTGCGAGGGGCCGTCCACCAGGGTGATGTGCTCGGGCGCCTCGCCGGTGGTGCCGATGACCTCCTCGTGGCCCTCGTGCCCGATGAGGAGGATCCGGTAACCGTCGTGCGCGAACCGGCGGGCCTCGGAGTGCACCTTGCTCACCAGCGGGCAGGTGGCGTCGATGGTCTTGAGGTTGCGCGCATCGGCCTCGTCGTGCACGACCGGGGCCACCCCGTGCGCGGAGAAGACGACGACCGAGCCCTCCGGGACCTCGTCGGTCTCCTCAACGAAGACCGCGCCCCGCTTCGTCAGCACGTCGACCACGTACTTGTTGTGCACGATCTCCTTGCGCACGTACACCGGCGCGCCGTACAGCTCCAACGCCTTCTCGACGGTGACCACGGCGCGGTCGACACCCGCGCAGTAGCCGCGGGGCGCGGCGAGCAGGACCTTGCGACCGGTGGGCATGCGGCCATCGTAAGTGCGCCCGGCGAGAGCCGCCCCCGGGCGCAGGCTGCGTACGCTCCCCCGCGTGGGCCTCGACACATCACCCGAGCACCCGGCCGCGGTCCGCACCGTCGCGCAGGGGATCGCCGGCTGGGTCGCCCGGCTGGGGCAGGTCTGGGTCGACGGGCAGGTGGCCCAGCTGTCCCGCCGCCCCGGCGCCCCCACCGTGTGGATCACGCTGCGCGACACCGATGCGGACATGTCGCTGACCGTGGTGACCCGGAGCGCGGTGGTGGACGCGGTCTCGCCGCCGCTGGCCGAGGGCCAGCGTGTCGTGCTGCTCGCGAAGCCGGAGTTCTGGACCGGTCGCGGCCAGCTGCAGCTGCGGGCCAGCGAGATCCGGCCGGTGGGACTCGGGGCGCTGCTCGCCGAGTTGGAGCGGCTCAAGGGGCTGCTGGCCGCGGAGGGCCTGTTCGCGGCCGAGCGCAAGCGGCCGCTGCCGTTCCTGCCCCGCCGGGTGGGCCTGGTGTGCGGTCGCAACAGCGCCGCCATGCGCGACGTGCTGGTCAACGCCCGGGCGCGCTGGCCCGCGGTCGACTTCGAGGTCCGCGAGGTGGCGGTCCAGGGGGTCCAGGCGGTCAGTCAGGTGGTCGCCGCGTTGCAGGAGCTCGACGCGCTGCCCGACGTCGACGTGGTGATCGTCACCCGGGGGGGCGGGGGCGTCGAGGACCTACTGCCGTTCAGCAACGAGGCCCTGGTACGCGCGGTCGCCGCCTGCCGGACCCCGGTCGTCAGCGCCATCGGCCACGAGCAGGACACGCCGCTGGTCGACCTCGTCGCCGACCTGCGCGCCTCCACGCCGACCGATGCCGCCAAGCGAGTAGTGCCCGACCACCGCGAGGAGACCGAGCGGATCGCCAGCGGCCTGGCCCGGGTGCGCCGGGCGTGGGCGCAGCGGGTCGCCGGGGAGGAGCGCTGGCTGGCGGACGTACGGCGGCGTCCGGCGCTGTCCGACCCGGACAGCCTGCTCGCGTCCCGGCGGTCCGACGTCGAGGGGCTCGCCCAGCGGGCGCTGCGCGCGGTGGACGTACGGGTGGACCGGGCTGTGGACGACCTCGAGCACGTCCGGGCCCGGGTCCGCGCCCTGTCTCCTGCCGCGACGCTGGACCGCGGGTATGCCGTCGTGCAGACCGAGGCCGGCGCGGTGGTCCGGGACCCCGCCCAGGTGGAGACCGGGGACGACGTACGGATCCGGGTGTCCGGCGGCGCGTTCGGCGCGCGGCGGACCTAGGGTTCCTGCCGTGACCGCGACCCCCGCCGACGCCCTGCCGGGCGGCCCCGAGCCCGAGGCACTCAGCTACGAGCAGGCCCGCGACGCCCTGGCGGCCGTGGTGCAGCGGCTGGAGTCCGGCGCGGGGACGCTGGAGGAGTCGCTGGCGCTGTGGGAGCGCGGCGAGGCCCTCGCCTCGGTCTGCCAGCGCTGGCTGGACGGCGCGCGGGCCCGGATCGACGCCGCCCGCGCTACCGCCACGGCCGCCGAGCGGCCCCCAGCGGGGACCGCAGACCCCGAGGACGAGGCCCCCTTCTAGTCCCGCAGAGGACGGGGTGAGCAGAACGGGGGCGGAGCGGGGCGGATGGCTCAGGCGGTGACAGCGGGCTCCGCGAGCGAGCCGGCGACCCGCTCCAGCAGGTCCCAGTCCACCGTGCCGGAGACCACGACGGTGACGCCGTCGACCACCGTCACCAGCGAGCGCCGCTGGGCGTCCGGCGACTCGTACCGCTGCCAGGTCGTGCCGTCCACGTCGGACTCCCCGGCGGGTCGGCCGTCGGCGGTCTGCTCCTCGACGTAGCTCGACCGGTCGGTGGCCGACTGGGCGACCTGCAGGTACTGGTCGTCCGGGGTGACGTATCCCAGGTGCCAGGCCGGGTCGGGGTCGGACTCCTCGGTCGGCTCCCACCGGGCACTGGTCACCCGCCACCCGTCGCCGAGGCCGGCGGGCACGAGCACCGGGTACTCCGCCTCCGACTGAGCCCGGATCAGGACCGGGCCGTAGTCCACGGCCTTGACCGCCTCCGGCTGCGGCCGCCAGGTCACCAGCAGCAGCAGGCCGACCACGACGAGGACGACCAGCATCGACCGGACCATGTCGCTCACGGTCCGGCTCGCCCGCGGTCTGCCCTCGCTCACCGGGCCATGGTCCCTGACCGGCGCCCCTCGCGCCCGACGGGGGTCGCCGACCCGTGCCGCGGGCAGCAGGCCCCTAGGCCGGGTAGACCTCCACCTCGGCCGCCTTCACGGTCGCCCACAGCCGGGAGCCCGGGGCCAGCTCCAGGGCCGCCACTGCCCCCGGGGTCACGTCGGCCGCGAGCGGGGTGGGGCCCGCCAGCGACACGCGGACCAGGTCGCCATGGCGCTGCAGGTCCGCGACGTCGACCTGCAGCACGTTGCGCGCGCTGCCCTCGGGGGGCTGCCGGTGCAGGGTGACCGCGCGCGGGGGGAAGCACAGCAGCACGGACCCCTGCGCGGAGTGGTCGCCGATCCACCGGGTGCCGTCCCCCAGCACCACCGACCCGCCGGCGGCGTCGCCGCGCAGCAGGTTCAGGCCCAGCACCCGCGCGGCGTAGTCGGTCCTCGGCCGCCGCACCAGCTCCGCCGGGGTGGTGTCGTCGGACACCCGCCCGTCCTCGACCACGAGCACCCGGCGGGCCAGCACGAACGCGTCCAGCGGGTCGTGCGTCACCACCAGCACCGGCGGTCCCGCAGCCGCGAGATGGTCGCGCAGCACGGTCCGGACGTCGGAGCGCGCGGCCACGTCCAGCGAGGCCAACGGCTCGTCCAGCAGGAGCAGCCGGGGCCGGGTGGCCAGCGCGCGGGCGAGCGCGACCCGCTGTGCCTGCCCCCCGGACAGCGTCCGGGGGCGACGCTCGGCCAGCTCGGCCAGGCCCACCCGCCCCAGCCACTCCAGTGCCTCGGTCCGCGCCACCGCGCGGCCCTCCCCCCGCATCCGCGGCCCGAAGGCCACGTTGTCCGCCACGGTCAGGTGCGGGAACAGCAGGTGGTCCTGGAACACCATCCCGACGGCGCGGCGGTCCGGCGGTGCGAACACGCCGCGGTCCGGCTCGTCCCACGGCTGCCCGTCGACGCGGACGAAGCCCGACGCCAGCGGCACCAGCCCGGCCAGCGCCCGCAGCAGCGTGCTCTTGCCCGCTCCGTTGGGGCCGAGCACGGCCACGACCTCGCCGGGCGCGACCCGCACGTCCGCTTCCAGCCGGAAGTCGCTGCGCTGCAACCGGATGTGGGCCACCAGCCCGGGTTCGGCACCGCCATCCGCGGTCACCGGAACGCACCCGCCGACGCCCAGCGGCCGCGGAGCGCGACCAGGACGGTCACGGACACCACGAGCAGGACGAGGCTGAGAGCGAAAGCCGCGTCGGGGTCGGTGTCCAGCGCGAGGTAGACGGCCAGCGGCATGGTCTGGGTGCGCCCAGGTACGTTGCCCGCGAAGGTGATCGTCGCACCGAACTCGCCCAGCGCACGGGCCCAGCACAGCACCGTGCCCGCCACCAGCGCCGGGGCCACCATCGGCACGGTCACCCGCCGGAACACCCGCCACGGCGACGCACCCAGGGTCGCCGCGGCCTCCTCGTAGCGCGGGTCGGCCGAGCGCAGCGCGCCCTCCACGGTGATCACCAGGAACGGCATCGCCACGAACGCCTCCGCGAGCACCACCGCCCAGGCGGTGAAGGGCAGCGAGAAGCCGGTGAGCTCGTACAGCGGACCGCCGACGACCCCGCGTCGGCCGAAGGCGAGCAGCAGCGCCACTCCCCCGACGACGGGCGGCAGCACCAGCGGCAACAACACCAGCGCGCGCACCAGGCCGCGACCGCGGAACGGCACCCGGGCCAGCACCCACGCCAGCGGCAGCCCCAGGACGAGCGACAGCGCGGTCGCTGCCGTGGCGGTGAGGACCGACAGCCGCAGGGCCTCCACCACGGCGGGCTCGGTGAGCAGGTCCGGCAGGGAGGACCACGGTGCCCGCAGCAGCAGGCCCACGAGCGGGACGAGGAGGAACGCGACCGCCAGCACCGCCGGGACGGACAGCAGCCAGGGCGGTCGCGCCCGCGTCTCCCGCCGTACCCGCGTCCCGCTGACGTCGGTGCTGGTGCCGGTGCCGAGGGACGCGCTCACGGCGACCCGAATCCCGCGGCGGCCAGCGCCGCGCGCCCCTGCTCGGACAGCACCAGGTCCACGAAGTCGGCGGCCGCGTCCGGGTCGGCCGCCTCCGCCAGCGCCGCGATCGGGTAGGAGGTGGTGACGTTGACGTCGTCCGGTACGTCCACCACGCGGACGCGGTCCCCCGCGGCGCGGGCGTCGGTCACGTAGACCACGCCCGCGTCCACCTCGCCCAGCGTGACCTTCGTGAGCACCGCCTTGACGTCGGCCTCGTACGTCGCCGCCTCGACCGGGACGCCGGCACGCTGCAGCATCTCGGCGGTCGCCGCCCCGCAGGGGACCTGCTCCTGGCAGACCGCGACGGAGACCCCGGGCGCCGCGAGGTCCTGGAGCGAGCCGACCCGGGTCGAGTCCGCGGGGGTGACGATCGCGAGCCGGTTGGTGGCGAAGACGGCAGGCGTTCCGGCCGCTGCGCCCGCGTCCACCACTGTCGCCATCGTCGCGTCGCTCGCTGCCGCGAACACGTCGGCCGGGGCGCCGGCGACCACCTGCTGCGCCAGCCCGGAGCTCGGACCGAACGACAGCCGCAGGTCGACGCCGGGGTGCTCGGACCGGTAGGTCTCCGCCAGCGCCTCGAAGGCCTCGGTGAGGGACGCCGCGGCGAGCACGGTCACGGTGCCCGACCCGCTGCCGCCGGAGCCCTCCGAACCCCCGGCGCCACCCCCGCACCCGGCCAACCCCAGGCTCACGGCCAGCGCGATCGCCCCCAGCGCAGCGACCCGGCGGTGCCCCCGCAGCGCCCGCTGCCGCTCAGTCGGCATCCGGCACCTCCAGGCCCAGGTTGGTGGCCTTGACCGTGCACACGACCAACGACCCCGGCTCCAGCCGGAGGTCGTCCACCGCTTCGGCACTGACCAGCGCCACCATCCGGAACGGGCCGGCCTGGACGTCCACCTGCGCCATCACGGTGTCGCGCACGACGCGCGTCACCAGGCCGGTGAACCGGTTGCGCGCCGAGGAGCGGCCGCCCGGCGTCGGCGTGTCCGCCGCCGCCTGCGCGACCCGGGCCAGCTCCACCCCGTCCACCACCAGCCGACCCGCCTCGTCGCGCTCCGCCGGCAGGCTGCCGCGGTCCACCCACCGGCGGACGGTGTCGTCGCTGACACCCAGCAGGCCGGCCGCCTGACTGATCCGGAAGTACGGCATGGATCGGCACCCTAGACCCGTATCTGCATCTACGCGCACCGTCTGGAGTTCCGTATCCGCGGGCACCACGGATTCGACCCCGGGACCCGGCGACGCCCCTGCCCCGGCCGATACGCTGAGCCCGTCCGGGGCGCCAACGTCCCCGGTGGCGTACGACCGCCGCAGCAGTCGCAGCGAGGAGGGGTCACCCCATGAACCCCGGCCGTGTCGGCCAGCCCGAGGCACCCGACCGCAACCTGGCCCTGGAACTGGTCCGCGTCACCGAGGCCGCCGCGATGGCGGCCGCCCGCTGGGTGGGCCGCGGGGACAAGAACGACGCCGACGGGGCCGCGGTCAACGCGATGCGCTCGCTGATCGGCAGCGTGTCCATGGACGGCGTCGTGGTCATCGGCGAGGGCGAGAAGGACAACGCCCCGATGCTGTTCAACGGCGAGCAGGTCGGCGACGGCACCGGTCCGGAGTGCGACGTCGCGGTCGACCCAATCGACGGCACGACGCTGACCGCGAAGGGCATGGCCAACGCGATCTCGGTGCTCGCGGTGGCGGAGCGCGGGGCGATGTACGACCCCTCGGCGGTCTTCTACATGGAGAAGCTGGTCACCGGGCCGGAGGCGGCCGACGTCGTCGACATCACCGCGCCGATCCGCAGCAACCTGCGCTGGATCGCGAAGGCGAAGGGCGAGAGCATCGGCGACCTCACGGTCTGCATCCTGGACCGGCCCCGGCACGAGCGGATCGTCCACGAGGTCCGCGAGGCGGGCGCCCGGATCAAGTTCATCACCGACGGCGACGTCGCGGGGGCGGTCATGGCCGTCCGCGACGGCACCGGCGTCGACCTGCTGCTCGGCATCGGCGGCACGCCGGAGGGCATCATCGCGGCCTGCGCGATCAAGTGCCTCGGCGGCGTGATCCAGGGGCGGCTGTGGCCGCGCGACGACGACGAGCGGGCCAAGGCGATCGACGCGGGCCTCGACCTCGAGGAGGTCCTGCTCACCGACGACCTGGTCACCGGCGACAACGTGTTCTTCTGCGCCACCGGGATCACCGACGGCGAGATCATGAAGGGCGTGCGCTACCGCCCGCACCGCGCGCTGACCCACTCGATCGTCATGCGCAGCAAGAGCGGCACGATCCGCGAGGTGCTCAGCGAGCACCAGCTCGACAAGCTCGGCCGCTACTCCTCGGTCGACTTCGACGGCGCCGGCTGATCCGGTGCCGGCCGGTCCGATGCTGGTGGTCCTGGGGGAGGTCGTCGTCGACCTCCTGGAGCAGTCCGACGGCGACCTGCGCCCGGTGCCCGGCGGCAGCCCCGCCAACGTGGCGCTGGCCCTCGCGCGCCTCGGTGACCACGTCGAACTGATGGCCCGGTTCGGCGGCGACGCTCTCGGCGACCGCTGCGAGCGGCACGTCCGGGACAACGGGGTCGGGCTCGCGTACGCGGTCCGCGCCGACCAGCCGTCCACGCTGGCCCTGGTGACGCTGGACGAGCTCGGGCACGCCCGCTACGGGTTCTGGACCGAGGGCACCAGCGACTGGCAGTGGACCGCGGCGGAGCTCGCCGCGACCCCCACCGACGCAGCGGCCCTGCACACCGGCTCACTGGCGTCCTGGCTGCCGCCGAGCGCGGCACCCGTGCTGGACCTGCTGCACCGAACCCGGGCGGCCGATGCCACCACGGTGTCGTACGACCCCAACGTGCGAGCGGCGCTGATGGGGACGCCCGACCAGGGGCGGGCGGCGGTCGAGGGGGCCGTCGCGGCCGCCCACGTGGTGAAGGCCAGCGACGAGGACGTGGCCTGGCTCTACCCGGGGACCGGGCTGACCGAGGTGGCCGCCCGCTGGCTCGGACTCGGGGCCGACCTGGTCGTCGTGACCCGCGGGGCGGACGGCCCGCTCGGGATCACGGCCGACGCCGTCGTGGACCGCGCCGCTCCCGGCGTGCGCGTGAGCGACACCGTGGGCGCGGGCGACACGTTCACCGCCGGCCTGCTGCATGGACTCGCCGCCCGGGACGCGCTGGGGGCAGGCCCGTCCGCGCGGCTGCGCGCGCTGTCCGCCGACGCCCTGGGGGACGTGCTGCACACGGCCGCGGCCGCCGCCGCGCTCACCTGCACCCGCCCCGGCTGCGACCCGCCCACGGCGGCCGAGCTCGACGCCTTCCTCGCCGCCGAGCCCACCCCGTGACGCCCGCGCACCCGCCCGAGCGAGCGGCTCCGCCGTACGCCGACACCGTGGCCGCCGGCCGATCGAGGCTGGCGGAGGCCCTCGCCGGCGACCCGGACCTCGGCGACGTCCTGGACCGCTACGACCGCTGGGCCGACGACCTCGCCGTGGCTCTGGCCGCGGTCTACCCGGTGGCGGAGGTGCTGCCCCGGGTGGTCGACCTGGTCGCCGCCGCGCACCTCGGCCGGTCGGCCCGGTTGCGCGGGCGGGACCGGCAGCGCCTGCTCAACCCGGACTGGTTCCAGCGCAGCGACGCCCTCGGCTACGCCGCCTACGCGGACCGCTTCGCCGGCACCCTGCGCGGCGTGGGCGAGCACATCCCGTACCTGTCCGAGCTGGGGGTCACCTACCTGCACCTGATGCCACTGCTGCAACCACGTCCCGCGCCCAACGACGGTGGCTACGCCGTGGCCGACTACCGCGCGGTGCGCTCCGACCTGGGCACCATGGCCGACCTCGAGCGGCTGGCCGAGGACCTGCACGAGGCGGGCATCTCGCTCACCCTGGACCTGGTCCTCAACCACGTCGCGCGCGAGCACGCCTGGGCCGAGGCGGCCCGCGCGGGCGACCCGCACTACCGCGACTACTTCTACGTGTTCCCCGACCGCACGGTCCCGGACCGCTACGAGCGGACGCTGCCGGAGGTGTTCCCCGCGTTCGCCCCGGGCAATTTCACCTGGGACGACGACCTGTCCGGCTGGGTCTGGACGACGTTCAACTCCTGGCAGTGGGACGTCAACTGGGCCAACCCGGACGTGTTCTGCGAGTACGCCGACATCGTGCTGTACCTCGCCAACCGGGGCGTGGACTGCCTGCGGCTGGACGCGATCGCGTTCACCTGGAAGCGGATGGGCACCGACTGCCAGAACCAGCCGGAGGTACACGACCTCACCCAGGCGCTGCGCGCGATCGCCCACATGGCCGCGCCGTCCCTGGTGTTCAAGGCCGAGGCCATCGTCGGTCCGGACCAGCTGGTGGCCTACCTGGGCACCGGGGCGCACGCCGGCCGGGTGTCGGACCTGGCCTACCACAACAGCCTGATGGTGCAGATCTGGTCGTCGCTGGCGACCCGGGACGCGCGACTGATGGCGCAGGCGCTCAAGCGGTTCCCGGTGATCCCGGTGACCGCGTCGTGGGCGACCTACCTGCGCTGCCACGACGACATCGGCTGGGCCATCGACGACGCCGACGCAGCCGCAGTCGGCTGGAACGGCTACGACCACCGCGCGTTCCTCTCGCGCTTCTACACCGGCGAGTTCCCCGGCACGTTCGCCCGCGGCGCCGAGTTCCAGCCCAACGAGCTCACCGGGGACCGGCGGGTCAGCGGCTCCGCCGCGAGCCTGGCGGGGGTCGAGATCGCCTGGGAGCACGGCGATCCGGCGGCGCTCGATCTCGCGATCGGACGCCTGCTGTGCGGCTACGCGATGGTCCTCGGCTTCGGCGGGCTGCCGCTGCTCTACATGGGCGACGAGTTGGGCCTGCTCAACGACCTGTCCTACCTGGACGAGCCACCGCATCGCGACGACAACCGGTGGATGCACCGGCCGCCGATGCCGTGGCACCTGGTCCAGGAGCGTCATGACCACCACACGGTGATGGGGCGGGTGTTCTCGGGGGTGCGCCACCTGGTCGCGGTGCGCCGGGCGACCGAGGCGCTGCACGCGTCGGTCGGGACCACCGTGCTCGCAGCCGCCGATCCCGCCGTCGCGGTGTTCGTGCGGCGGCACGCGGCCGCGACCGTGGTGGAGCTGTTCAACCTGTCCGAGCAGGACCGCGCCGTTCACCTGGACGAGGTGGCCGCGTACGGGGTGGGCAGGCCGTTCGACCTGCTGCACGACCGGGTCCCGGAGGTGCACGACGGCTGGATCCACCTGCCGCCGTACGCCGTCCGCTGGCTGGTGGACGAGTCGCGCAGCAGCTAGGCCGAGGGACCGGGCGGCAGCGCGGGGGTCTTCGGGCGCTTGATGTCGATCCCGCCGAAGATGGCGACGCCGACGACCCGAACGACGGGACCGCCGGCCGGTGGCACCACCGTGTCCGAGGGGGCGGAACGTCCGCCGAAGACCGCGAACCCCTCCAGCCGGACCTCGACCCCGTGCGGGACGACGATCTCGACACCCCCGAAGATCGCGGTCGCGGTGATGGTGACTTCGTTCCGCTCGAGCACCGCGGAGGACAGGTCGAGCTCGACCCCGCCGAACATCGCGAACGCGGTCAGCTCACCGGGCACGACCCACCGGCCCTTGCGCTCCTCGCCGCCGAAGACGGCGATCGCGGGCCCGGCGGCCGGCGCGGCGGTGCCCGCGGGCGCGACCTCGATGCCCCAGGCGCCACCCGGCTGCACGGTGCCGTGCGGGGCCGACGCGTGCGGGGGGACCGGCGGGCCCGCCTGCCGGGGGACCGCCGGCAGCGTTCCGTGCCCCACCGGCAGATCCGTGACCAGCCCGGCGAGGTCGTCGTACGTGCGCGCTCGGTAGGCGGCGTCCATCCGCTCCTCGTACTCCTCGCGCTGCAGCCGGCCCTCGGCGTACGCCTCCCGCAGCACCGCGACGTAGCGCTCGCGGTCGGTGTCGGAGGCGCGCAGGCCCCCGGGTCCGGCGGGCGACGCCGGGACCGGCCGGTCCGGCTCGGACGAGGCGGGCGGGGGCGGCGGCGACTCGGTCACGGCCCCGACGCTAGCGTGGCGGCGCCTGCCGGCCCGGACGAAGGGACACCATGACGACCGCCTACGGGATCGTGACCGGCGTCCTCGTCATGGCGGTGCTGGCCGCCGCGATCCCCAAGCTGCGGCTGACGGTGGGGGCGCGCCAGCAGTTCCGCCGGCTCGGCGGCGGGGACCCGGTCATCCGGCTGGCGGGGGCGACGGAGACGGCGGCCGCCGTCGGGCTGGTGGCGGGGTTCTGGCTGCCGTGGCTCGGGGTCGCCGCCGCCGCGGGTCTGGCCGTCCAGCTGCTGCTCGCGGTGGGCTGGCACCTGCGTGCGAAGGACGAGGCCCCGCGGGTGATCCTGCCCCTGGTCCTGCTGGCGCTCACCGCGGTCGCGCTGGTGCTGCGCCTGGAGACGATGCCCTGACGAGCGCGCGGCCGGAACGGGGCGCGGTCAGGAGCCGAGTTCGGTCAACGGCTCGGGCCCGGGGCGCGCGTACAGGTAGCCCTGACCGAGGCCCCACCCCGACACGAGGAGGGTCTCCTCCTCGTCGGCCGTCTCGATCCCCTCGGCCACCGCGGCCAGGCCGAGACCGGCGACCAGGCCAGCCATCCCGGTCACCAGCGCGCTGCTCGCCTGGTCGCGCCGGTCGAGCGCCCGCACGAAGCTGGCGTCGAGCTTCAGGCCCGTGACGGGGAGGTCGCGGAGCACGGCGACCGAGGAGTAGCCGGTCCCGAAGTCGTCGAGGTAGAGCCCGACACCGCTGTCGCGCAGGCGGGCCAGGTCCGCCCGGGTGGAGTCCAGGACCGTCAGCGCGGCCGTCTCGGTGATCTCGACGATGAGCCGGTCGGGCGGCACGCCGTACTCGTCGAGGGTGGCGGCGAAGCGGTGTGCCCACTCGGGTCGAGCCAGCTGGACCGCGGAGACGTTCACGCTCATGCGACCGGGCAGGTCGGGTCGGTCACGCAGCAGTGCGCAGACCTTCTGGAGGACCAGCTCGCCCAGAGGGACGATGAGCCCGGTCTCCTCCGCGACCTGCAGGAAGGTCCCGGGCAGCTGCAGCCCGCGGACGGGGTCACGCCACCGGACCAGTGCCTCGTGCCCGACGACCGTGCGATCGCGCAGGCTGATGACGGGCTGGTAGTGGACCTCGAACCCGTCCTCGACGAGCGCGCGACGCAGGCCGTCCTCGACCGTGAGCCGCGCCATCGCGCGCTCGTGCATCCGCAGGTCGGAGAACACCCAGCGCGCCCGGCCCTCGGACTTCGCGCGGTAGAGCGCCGCGTCGGCGTCGCGCAGCAGCGTCGCGGACGTCGACCTCGCCGTGGACACGGTCATGCCCAGCGACGCGGTGGGGACTACCCGGTGGCCCTGCAGCGACACCTCCTGGTTGATCGCGATCATGATGCGGTCGGCCAGCAGCTCCAGCGCGCGCGGCTCCGCGACACCGGGCACCACGGCCACGAACTCGTCCCCGCCCGAGCGCCCGACGTGGACGTCGACACCGGCAGCGCCGGCGACGCGGTCCGCCACGATCGCCAGCAGCTCGTCCCCGGCCTCGTGCCCGAGCGACTCGTTGACCACCTTGAAGTTGTCCAGGTCGAGGAACAGCACTCCCACCCCGGTGCCGCTGCGCTTCGCCGCGCGCAGCTCGGTCTCCAGGATGTCGGCGATCCAGGACCGGTTGCGCAGACCCGTGAGCGGGTCGTTGAAGGCCCGGTAGACCAGCTCCTCGCGGGCCCGGTGCTCCGCGGTCATGTCCTCGAACTGGGTCATGAAGTGCTGGACCTCGCCGTCCGGTCCGCGCAACGCGATGGCGGCGCAGCGGGTCCAGACGGTCTGGCCGTCGACCCGGACCAGGCGCAGGTCGCTCAGCATGATCCGGTCGGCTCCGCCGCGCAGCGCCTCGACCTGCTGGTCGACACGGTCGCGGTCCTCCGGGCTGATCTGGAGGTCGTAGCGGGAGCCGACCAGGGAGTCGACGTCGCGACCGAGCATGTGGCACAACGCCGGGTTGGCCGACTCGACGGTGCCTTCCGGGGAGACCAGGGCGATCCCGACCGTCGCGGACTCGACGGTGCTGCGGAACCTCCGCTCGGACTCCTCGAGCGCCCGCTGGCGTTCCAGCTGCTCGCTCATGTCCCGGCCGAACATCACGTAGCCGTCGCCGAACTTCCACACGTCCACCTCGAAGGAGCCGCGGACACCGTTCTCGTCGAACGTCGGGATGAAGACGTGCTGCTTCTCCCCGGACTCCACGGCCCTCTTGTAGACGTCGAACCACCCGTCGGGGACGTGCGAGGGGAACATCTCGACCAGGCCGCGACCCAGGATCTCCTCGGCCGCCCGGCCCATCATCCGCAGGCCCGCGGCGTTGAGGTAGACGTAGTCGAAGTCCACGATCTCGCCGGACGCGTCCCGGCGGGACCGGGTGATGATCATGATCGTGTCGATCTGGTCCAGGGACTCGCGGAACAGTTGCTGCGGATCGCCGCCGGCGAACTCGCTGCCGGCGTCAGGCTGCCCCGTCGCAGGTGACGAGGTGTCCATCGCTCCCCCCGGAGAGGTCACGAGTATCGTGGCCGGTCCCAGAGAAGCACCAGGGCGTGGAGGTGTCCACCCGACGGCACGTCGGGCGGACGCCGGCGATCGGCGCTCAGGCCGGCATCGCACGCACGAAGCGAGCGGCCGCCTCGACCTCAGGGGCGAGGTAGCGGTCCTGACCCGGACCCGGCACGGTCTCCCGCAGGGCGTCCACGACGGCGCGGCTCCGGGGCGACGGCGTCAGCGGCTGGCGCAGCTCGATCGCGCGCGCCGCCGTCATCAGCTCGATGCCGAGCACCGCGGTGAGGTTGTCGACGATGCTGCGCAGCTTGCGGGCGGCGTGCCATCCCATCGACACGTGGTCCTCCTGCATCGCCGAGCTCGGGATCGAGTCGACGCTGGCGGGTGCGGCCAGCCGTTTGCAGTCCGACACCAGGCCGGCCTGGGTGTAGTGGGCGATCATCAGGCCCGAGTCCACCCCGGGGTCCTCGGCGAGGAACGGCGGCAGGCCGTGCGAACGCTTGACGTCGAGCATCCGGTCGGTGCGCCGCTCGGCCATCGAGGCCACGTCGGCCGCGGGGATGGCCAGGAAGTCCAGCACGTACGCGACCGGCGCCCCGTGGAAGTTGCCGTTGGATGACACCGAACCGTCGTCGAGCACGACCGGGTTGTCGATCGCGGCGGCCAGCTCCCGGTCGGCGACGAGGGTCGCGTGCGTCACGGTGTCGCGCAGGCCACCGGTGACCTGCGGGGCACAGCGCAGCGAGTAGGCATCCTGGACCCGGTCGTCGCTCTCCAGGTGGCTGGCGACGATCGGGGACCCGGCCAGGTGGTGCAGCATCCGGGCCGAGCTGAGGATCTGCCCCGGGTGCGGCCGCAGCGGCTCGTGCAGCTCGGCCCGGAAGACGCTGTCCGTGCCGAGCAGCCCCTCCACGCTCATCGCCGCGCCGATGTCGGCGACGTCGCACAGGTGCGACAGGTCCTCGATCGCGAGGATCAGCATCCCCAACATGCCGTCGGTGCCGTTGATGAGCGCGAGGCCCTCCTTCTCGTGCAGCTCGACCGGCGCGATCCCGTGCTGGGCGAGCATCGGGGCCGCCGGGACCGCGGTCCCGTCCGGACCGAGCACCTCCCCCTCGCCCATGAGCACCAGGGCGCAGGAGGCGAGCGGCGCCAGGTCGCCGCTGCAGCCCAGCGAACCGAACTCCCGCACGACGGGGGTGATCCCGGCGTTGAGCAGGGCGGCCATCGTCTCGGCGACGACCGGGCGAGCGCCGGTCCTGCCGGAGGCCAGGGTCTTCAGCCGGAGCAGCATCATCGCCCGGACCACCTCGGGCTCGACCGGGTCGCCCCAGCCGGCCGCGTGCGAGCGGACCAGCGACCGCTGCAGCTGGACCCGGTCCGCCACGGGGATGTGCCTCTGGGCCAGCGCACCGAAGCCGGTGGAGATCCCGTAGACCGGCTCCGCGGCCACGGCCAGCCGCTCGACATGGGCGCGGGCGACGGCCATCGCGACCAGCGCCTCGTCGGACAGCGCGACCCGGGCGTCCTCGCGGGCGACGGCGACGACATCGGCACGCGTCATTCCGAACGTCCCGACGGTCACGGTCTGCGTCATCAGGGGACTCCTTCGTGAAGGTCGGCCGGGCGGAACCGGGTCGTGCCGCGGCGGCGCCGGTGACAGTGTGCCGCGTCGTACCCGGGCATAGGGTCGGAGCATGCCCGAGTTCGTCTACACCGACCTGCTCCCCCTCGGTCCCGACCGGACCCCGTACCGGCAGATCGCGGTGGACGGGGTCGACACGGTCGAGGTGGGGGGGCGCACCTTCCTCACTGTCGAGCCCGAGACCCTGCGCGCCCTGACCTTCGAGGCGATGCGCGACATCCAGCACCTGCTCCGGCCGGCGCACCTGGCCCAGCTGCGGTCGATCCTCGACGACCCGGAGGCCAGCCCGAACGACCGGTTCGTCGCGCTGGACCTGCTGAAGAACGCGAACGTGGCCGCCGGCGGCGTCCTGCCGATGTGCCAGGACACCGGGACCGCGATCGTCATGGGCAAGCGCGGCCAGCACGTGCTCACGACGGGCCCGGACGAGGCGGCCATCTCCCGGGGCGTGTTCGACGCCTACGAGCAGCTGAACCTGCGCTACTCGCAGATGGCTCCGCTGTCGATGTGGGAGGAGCGCAACACCGGGACCAACCTGCCCGCCCAGATCGAGCTGTACGCCGACACCGAGCCGGGTCACGAGACGACCTACAAGCTGCTGTACATCGCCAAGGGCGGTGGCTCGGCGAACAAGAGCTACCTGTACCAGGAGACGAAGGCGATCCTGAACCCCGCGTCGTTCCGGACGTTCCTGGACGAGAAGCTCCGCCTGCTCGGCACCGCGGCATGCCCGCCCTACCACCTGGCCATCGTCGTCGGCGGCACCAGCGCGGAGTACGCCCTGAAGGCGGTGAAGTACGCCAGCACCCACTACCTCGACGAGCTGCCCGTGCACGGGTCGGAGCTCGGCCACGGTTTCCGCGACCTGGAGATGGAGGCCGAGGTCCTTGCGATGACGCGGGAGTTCGGGATCGGGGCGCAGTTCGGCGGAAAGTACTTCTGCCACGACATCCGGGTCGTGCGGCTGCCGCGGCACGGTGCGTCGGTCCCCATCGCCATCGCGGTGTCCTGCTCCGCGGACCGGCAGGCGCTCGCGAAGATCACACCGGAGGGCGTGTTCCTCGAGCAACTGGAGACCGACCCGGCGCAGTACCTGCCGGACGTGTCCGACGAGCACCTCGACGACGACGTGGTCCGGATCGATCTGAACCAGCCGATGGACGAGATCCGAAAGGCGTTGTCGCGGCTGCCCGTTCGGACCCGGGTCTCGTTGACCGGGCCCCTGGTGGTGGCACGCGACATCGCGCACGCGCGCATCAAGGAGATGCTGGACCGGGGCGAGCCGATGCCCGCGTACCTGCGCGACCACGCGGTCTACTACGCCGGACCGGCCAAGACGCCGGAGGGTTACCCGTCCGGCTCCTTCGGGCCGACGACGGCGGGCCGGATGGACGCCTACGTCGACCAGTTCCAGCGTGCCGGCGGCTCATTCGTCATGCTGGCCAAGGGAAATCGGTCGAAGGCCGTGACGGATGCGTGCCGGGACAACGGCGGCTTCTATCTCGGTTCGATCGGCGGCCCGGCTGCGCGGCTGGCGAAGGACAACATCCGCAAGGTCGAGGTGCTGGACTTCCCCGAGCTGGGGATGGAGGCGGTCTGGCGGATCGAGGTCGAGGACTTCCCCGCGTTCGTCGTCGTCGACGACAAGGGCAACGACTTCTTCGCGGACACGCTGCGACCGGTGGCCCTCACGATCCCCGTGGGGCCGCCCGAGAGTCGTTGAGCGACAACCGAAGTCGACCAGCCGAATTGCGTCGGGGCCGCACTCCCTCATACGGAGTGCGGCCCCGACGTGTGTGCTGGGGTGGCTGGGGTCAGAAGCCGCAGCTGTAGCGGCCCCCACGCCAGTGGCCGGAGCCCCGGCCGTGGTTCCACATGGTCCAGAAGGCCTCGTCCTGCTCGGCGCGGTTCCACCGCGCGGGCGACGTGCCCGCGAGGTCCGGGCGGCCCATGCGGCGGGCAGCCTCGGCGGCGGTGCCGATCGTGAACTGGTAGGCCCCGTGCCACGCGCCGTTGGAGGACACGACACGGTAGTAGCCCATCGACTCACGCTTCACGATGCACTTGCGGGTGCTCTCGTAGCGGGCGTCGTAGTACTTGCCGGTGTAGGCGCTGCGGTGCACGCCGGTCATGTCGTTGGCCAGCCGGGCGGCGGCGCGGGCGGCGCGCTGCGCGGCCAGCTTGCGCTTGCGCTCCTTGGCCTTGCGCTTGGCCTCGGCCTTCGCCTTGGCCTTGGCCTTCGCCTTGGCCTCGGCCTCCTTGCGGGCCTTCTCCGCGGCTGCCGCCTCGGCGGCGCGGCGCTCGGCGGCCTCGGCCTGGGCGAGGGCGGCGGCGTCGGTGGCCGTCGTCGTCAGCGTCTGGGCGCCCGACCCCTGCGAGGTCTCGGCGAACGTGGGGCCGGCGACGAGTCCCAGGGTGAGGGACGCGGCGACGAACCCGGTCACGAGCTGAGGTACCACGAACAGTTCCTTCATCGGGCGTCGCGCTCCGGCGCGCCGACGCTGGCGTTCCCCTGTCGCGGTCACAGCCGAGCCGGACTTCCGGACTCACTCGCTCGGCGGTGCTCGGGCCCGGCGGCGCCGCGTGGGGCGCCCGGCGGGCGGCGCCGGTAGGGGACCGACCGAGTTCCTCCTCGGCTGACGCGTGGGCGTCCGATCCGCTCCCGGCACGGGGAGCTTGCGCCTCTAACGTGCCCGCATGTCACAGGAATGTCACGCCAAGGTCACGTGGCGCCCCTCACGCCGATAAGGGACGTACGGGGAGCGAAACGGACATCTCGCCCACGCAGCCCCACGTGGCCGTGTGAGGTAGACCACAGGAAGTCCCGGGGACTGCTGTCCCGCGGGTCGGGACGGATCGGGGAGATGACACGCTTCGTCACGGGGCGGATGCATTGCGCGACAACGGAAACGGCCCTTCCGGGTCACTCCGGGACGCCCTCGGGGTCTCCCCAGGGTCGGCCTCGCCGGCGGCGCGGCGGGTCAGATCGGGAGGTCCTCCAGCATCTCGGTGACCAGGGCCGCGATCGGCGAGCGCTCCGAGCGGGTCAGCGTGACGTGGGCGAACAACGGGTGCCCCTTGAGCTTCTCCACCACCGCCACGACCCCGTCGTGGCGACCCACCCGCAGGTTGTCCCGCTGGGCGACGTCGTGGGTGAGCACCACGCGGGAGTCCCGCCCGATGCGCGACAGCACGGTCAGCAAGACGTTGCGCTCCAACGACTGTGCCTCGTCGACGATGACGAACGAGTCGTGCAGCGAGCGGCCGCGGATGTGGGTGAGGGGCAGCACCTCCAGCATCCCGCGGTCGACGACCTCCTCGACGACCTCCTGCGTGGTGAGCGCACCGAGGGTGTCGAACACGGCCTGGCCCCAGGGCGACATCTTCTCGTGCTCGGTGCCGGGCAGGTAGCCGAGGTCCTGTCCCCCGACGGCGTAGATCGGCCGGAAGACGACCACCTTGCGGTGCTGACGGCGTTCGAGCACCGACTCCAGCCCGGCGCACAGGGCCAGCGCGCTCTTGCCGGTGCCCGCGCGACCGCCGAGGGAGACGATGCCGACCTCGGGGTCGAGCAGCAGGTCCAGCGCGATCCGCTGCTCCGCGCTGCGGCCGTGCAGCCCGAACGCCTCGCGGTCCCCGCGCACCAGCCGGACCCGCTTGTCGGAGGTGACCCGGCCCAGCGCGCTGCCGCGGTCGGACAGCAGGACCAGCCCGGTGTGGCAGGGCAGCTCGCGCGCGGCCTCGACGTCGACCACGCCGTCGTCGTACAGCGCGTCGATGTCACCGCTGGCGACCTCGAGCTCGGACATCCCGGTCCAGCCGGACTCCACGACGAGCTCGGCGCGGTACTCCTCCGCGGCCAGCCCGACCACCGACGCCTTCACCCGCATCGGGAGGTCCTTGCTGACCAGAACGACGTCGCAGCCCTCGGCGGACAGGTTGCGCGCGACGGCCAGGATGCGGGAGTCGTTGTCCCCCAGCTGGAAACCGGTGGGGAGCACGGAGGTGTCGGTGTGGTTCAGCTCCACCCGCACGGTTCCGCCGGCGTGGCCGACGGCGATCGGCTCGTCCAGGCGTCCGTTCTCGACGCGCAGGTCGTCGAGCAACCTCAGTGCGGTTCGGGCGAAGTAGCCCAGCTCCGGGTGCGTCCGCTTGGCCTCCAGCTCGGTGACCACCACGACCGGGACGACCACCTCGTGCTCGTCGAACCGCAGCAGCGCGTGCGGGTCGGAGAGCAGGACGCTGGTGTCGAGGACGTACGTGCGGCGATCACGCGCGCGGGAGGAGCGTCGTCGGGCAGCGGGCACATCGGCCTCCCCGGTGCGGGGCGGCCGAGAGCCGGTCCCCGCGGCAGTCGGTGGACCGGCGGGCGCCGGCCCGGTGCGGACGACGCTACGGCCCGGTGGGGCCCGGGACGGGGAGCGCCACGCCGACGCCGGGTGGACGGCGGATGTCGGGTGGCGGAACTTGGCGCGGGGGCGGGGAAGCCGTGTCGGGCGCCGGGTCAGGCGCCGTAGCGGCGGTGGCGGTCGGCGTAGGCGCGCAGCGCACGCAGGAAGTCGACGCGCCGGAAGTCGGGCCAGTAGGCCTCGCAGAAGTAGAACTCCGAGTGGGCGCTCTGCCACAGCAGGAACCCGGACAGCCGCTGCTCCCCGGACGTGCGGATGAGCAGGTCGGGGTCGGGCTGGCCCTTGGTGTAGAGGTGCTGCGCGATGTCCTCGACGTCGAGCACCTGGGCCAGCTCGTCCAGGCTGCCGCCGCGCTGGGCCTGCTCGTGCAGCAGGGCGCGGACGGCGTCGACCACCTCGCGCCGGCCGCCGTACCCGACCGCGACGTTGACGATCATCCCGTCGACGTCACGGGTGAGGTCCGCGCTCTCCTTGAGGATGCGGGCGGTCTCGTCGGGCAGCAGGTCCAGGGCGCCGACCGGGTGCAGCCGCCAGCGTCGGGTCGACGCCAGGGCGGTCACCGTGTCCTCGATGATCCCCATCAGCGCGGCCAGCTCCGGGGCGGGACGGGTGAGGTTGTCGGTCGAGAGCAGCCACAGGGTGACGACCTCGACCCCGGCCTCCTCGCACCAGCCGAGGAACTCCTCGATCTTGGCGGCGCCCGCGCGGTGGCCGGCCGAGGAGGTGGACCCGTGCATCTCGGCCCAGCGGCGGTTGCCGTCGAGGATGACGCCGACGTGCCGCGGGTGCCGGTCCGGCGGGATCTGCGCCCGCAGCCGGCGCTCGTACGCCCCGTAGAGGAGGTCGGACAGGCCCACGCTCGGAGGCTACCGCGCGCATCGGCCCGAACCCGCCCGGTGGCGGTGACGTCGGGCAGGGTGGCAACCTACGCTGACGTAACCGTAGGGAGTACGCTCCCGGCCGTGAGCGAGATCGTCGATGCCCCCTCGCGCTCGCCCGCGGGGGTCCGGCCGGCGCTGCGCGGCTGGCTGCACGCGGGTGCCGCGCCCGCCGTGGCGGCTGCGGGGCTGGTGCTCGTCGTCCTGTCCCCGTCGTCGATGCGGGTCGCGGTGAGCGTGTACGCGGTCACCGCCACGCTGCTGTTCGCGATCAGTGCCGCGTACCACCGGCTGGCCTGGGGGCGGCGCGGGGAGAGCGTCTTCAAGCGCCTCGACCACGCGACGATCTTCCTCATCATCGCGGGCAGCTACACGCCGTTCGCGCTGGCGCTGCTGGATCCGGGGACGGCCCGGACGCTGCTGCTCGTCGTGTGGTCGGGAGCCCTGCTGGGCGCGGTGTTCCGGGTGCTGTGGGTGGAGGCGCCGCGGTGGCTCTACACCCCGATCTACGTCGCGCTGGGGTGGACGGCGGTGTTCTTCCTCGGGGACTTCGCGCGGACCGCCGGTACCGCCGTGCTCGTGCTGATCGTCGTGGGCGGCGTCCTGTACTCCTTGGGCGGGCTGGTGTACGGCCTGCGCCGGCCGGACCCGTCGCCGCGATGGTTCGGGTTCCACGAGGTGTTCCACGCGTTCACGCTCGGGGGTTGGACGGTGCAGCACGTGGCGGTGTGGCTGGCGGTGCTCCGGATCGCGACGTAGAGCCCGGGACGTCGGGGACGTCGGGGACGTCGGGGACGTCGGGGACGTCGGGGACGTCGGCGGCGTCGGGGCAGAGCGATGCCGGGTTTTCGTCTGCGGCGTAACGGATTTCGTGTGCACAGGGTCTTGCGCGGTGTCGGACCTGGCGGGTACACTCGTACACATGTTCGATCCCGTGGTTCCCGGTCCGCGGACCTCCCGCGCGTGGGACGCCGCCCTGCTCGCGCAGGCCGTGGCGGTGGGGCCGGGTCCGGTGGCGATCGGTCTGCTGGAGCAGGTCGACCCCGACGCGTTGTGCGGGCATGACCGGGTGGTGTTCCTGACGACGTGGCAGGCCCAGGCCGCGTGGGTGACCGCCCGGTCGTACGCCGCGATCGTCCCCGTGGTCGGGCCGGAGCCGGCCGGGGATCCCGACCCGGACGACGAGGCGGGCGGCCCGGTGGACCTCGGGCCGTTCGAGTGCGTGGAGGAGGCCCGGCACGCCGAGGTCGCCGCCGCCTGCCGGCTGTCCACCACCGCGGCGTCGGACCGCATCAGTACCGCCCGGTTCCTGGCCGGTCCCGGTGCCCCGGTCGCCGGCATGCTGGAGACCGGGGCGTGGGGGTACGGGCACCTGTGCGCGGTGGTGTCCGAGACCGCCGAGCTGTCCGCGGACCTGACCGAGAAGGTCGTGCAGGTCGTCGTCGCCGACACCCTGCCGGACGCGGACGGGCAGCCCTCGCGGTACGCGGAGGAGACCCCGGGCCGGCTGCGGCACCGCATCCGCCGCACCATCCTCAGGATCGACGCCGCCGCCGCCGCGGAACGCGCGAAGAAGAGGCGGCGGGAACGGTCCCTGCGGATCAGCCCGCTGCCGGACTTCCGCGCCAAGATCACCCTGGAGGCCTCCCAGCCGATGGCCTCATGGGCCTGGCGCCAGTTCGACACCTGGGCCCGCGCCCGGCAAGCCACCCTGAAGGACCCGGCCGCGGACCTCACCGCCCTGCTCGGCCCGTGCACCTGCCCCGACGACACCGACACCACCCGAGCCGCCGGGCCGGTGGGCACCCTCGCCGCCTTGCGCGGCCATCGCGCGACCGGCAGTCACGGCACCGCTGCCGCCGCTGACCCGGGCAGCGTCCGGGCGCACCAGCTCGGCTGCCCGCACCACCCCGACACCACCCTGGAAGCCCTGCGCGCCGACGCCGTCATCGAAGCCGCCCGCCTGCTCATGCGGACCCTGGGCCACGACAGCGGCGACGCCCCGCCCACCACCGGCTCTGCCACCGGCATGGTCGCCCACGGCAGCAGCGCCGCGACCGCGGCCACCGGGACCACGGGCAGCGGGACCTCAGGCAACGGCACCGGGACCTCAGGCAGCGGGACCTCAGGCAGGGACACCGCCGGCGGCACAGGGGCGAACGCGGGTGCTGGTGCGGACGCTGGAGCGAGCACGGGCGCTGGCGCTGGCACGGGTGGCAGCGGCGGGCGGGGACGGTCGTGGTCGTCCGCGGTCGTCATCGTCGACGCCGCCACCCTGCTCGGCCTGGCCGACAACCCCGGCTGGGTCCCCGGCCACGGCTGGGTCCCCGCACCCCTCGCCCGCGAACTCGCCGCCACCGCCGATGCCTGGCGGGCGTTCCTCACCGACCACGGCCGCCTCGTCGCCACCGGCGCCGCCCGCTACCGGCCCAGCGACCGGCTGCGGGAGCTGGTCACCGCCCGGGACACCACCTGCACCTTCCCCGGCTGCACCATCCCCTCAGTCCACACCGACCTCGACCACGCGGCCACCTACGACGGGGCGAACACCACAGCGGCGAACCTGCATCCGGCCTGCCGGCGGCATCACCGGATCAAGACCCACACGGCCTGGTCCGCCGCACCGGATCCGGGCAGCGGAAGGATCCGGTGGACCAGCCCCACCGGACACACCTACCCCACACCCCCGGACCCCATCTGGGACACCGGTCCCGTCGGTCCTGACCTTCCCGCGAGCACACCGAAGATCGCCGACCCCGACACCCTCGAGGCCGGAGACCGCGCCCGAACCGACCCGCCGGACAGGACCGACTCACCCGGCAGCACCGTCCCGTCGGTCAGCGCGCTCGAGACCTGGCTCACCGCGTACCTCGCTGCCTGACCGCGTCGCGCTCTCCGGTGCAGCGCGGGAGAGCTGCCCGCCCATCCCGCCGCGGTCACGCGGTGCCGGTGAGTCGGCGGTGCAGCGCGCAGGCCGACATGGATCGGCAACTCGGACGATGGACCACGCTCCCCACGACCGGCGTGCCAGCTGCCCGCGCGCCGCATCCCGACGAGCGAGACACGCGGTGGCCACGGACGAAGGCCACCGCGAACACCGGTGGCCCCGTCCGTGGCCGCGCCACCCACCCGGGCGGCGTCCGCCGGCTGGCGGTGGATTCAGTCGGCGTCGGGGCCCTGCTCCCGAACCCGCTGCACCTGCTCCATCGCCTCGCGCAGCTCGGCCAGCCAGGTCTCGGCGTTGCGTCCGACCAGCTTCACGCACCAGGCGAGCGCGTCCGAGCGGGACCGGGCCACCCCCGACTCCACCAGGGTGTCCAGCACGACCCGCTCCGGCTGGCGCAGCCGCGTCATCACCGGTGCCGACAGGTTGGTGAACAGTTCCCGCCTGCCGTCGACCACCACGCCCCAGGCCACGTGCCGCTGTGCGCGGTGCTCCAGCTCGCGGGCGATCTCGATCCGGGCCTCCCGGGTGGACTCCCGGAAGGCGGCGGCACGTCCGGCCGCCGCGGCGGACCGCTCCGCGTCCGCCGCATCGTCGGCCACCTCGACGGCCGGCAGCGTTCCCACGATGGTGATCTCCTCGCGGTCCACCGTCACCTCGGGGGCGGCGGTGAACCAGTCCTGCGGGAGTCGTCCGGTCAGCCAGCCGCGGATCGTGGCCGCGGCGTCCTGTGTCGTCGTCATGGAGCGACGATTACATGATTACCTGCTTGCGTCCATAGCACCGGAGCCTGGTTCACCGAGGGCGGACAGGGCCACCCGGACGGGTCCCGGAGCGCACCTCGGCACCGCGCTCCCGTCAACCCACCCGGGTCCCCAGCTCCCCCGCCAGTACCGCCGGATCCGTCGTGGGCAACCCGCACACGAAGTGCCGACACACGTACGCCGCGGGCGCCCCGCCCACCAGCGGCCGGTCGCGCAGCAACGGCACGGACGGATCGGTGGCCGGGTCCCCCACCGCCACAACGAGGCCCGGGGCCGGCGAGCCGAGGGCCAGCCGGTGCAACGCCCCGGTGCGCGGGTCGTCTGCAGGCCCGACGACGGCGACCTCCCGCGGCCCGTCGACCAGGGCCTCCGCCACCGCCAGTCCCCAGCCCACGGCCCGGGGCGCCCGCACCGCGAAGCTCGACACCACCCCCAGCGCCCGCTCCGCCGCTGTGCGGTGGGTGTCCGAGCCGGTGTACGCCGCGTACGTCAGCAACGCACCGGCGGCGGCCAGCCAGCCGGACGGGGTCGCATTGTCCGAGGGGTCCCGCGGCCGGCGGACGAGCCGCTCGGCGTCGTCCGCGGTGTCGTGGAAGCCACCCTGCCCGTCGGCGAAGTGCGACAGCAGCACGTCCAGGAGCACCCCGGCGAACGCCAGCCACTCCTCCTCGCCGGTGACGGCGAACAGGGTGAGGAACCCCTCCGCCACGTCGGCGTAGTCCTCCAGCACCCCGTCGTTGCGACCCGGTCGCCCGTCGCGGGAGGTACGGCACAGCCGGTCCCCGTGCTCCCCCACGCCGAGGTGCACGGCGAGCAGCAGGTCGGCGGCCGCCTCGGCCGCCTCCACCCACCGCGGCTCGTCCAGCAGCGCCCCCGCCTCCGCGAGAGCGGCGATCGCGAGGCCGTTCCACGCGGCCACCACCTTGTCGTCCCGGCCGGGCTGCGGCCGCTGACCGCGAACCTCGAAGAGCCGGACCCGTACGGACTCCCAGCGGTCGGCGTCGTCCGGGTCGTGGCGCAGCTGCAGCACCGAACGGCCGTGTTCGAACGTGCCGTGCTCCGTCACGTCGAGCAGCGCGGCCGCCCACGCCCCGTCGTCCGCGCCGAGCACCTCGACGAGCTCATCCGGTGTCCACGCGTAGGTGAGCCCCTCGACCCCGTCGGTGTCGGCGTCCAGCGCGGAGGCGAAGCCCCCCTCCGGCGTCCCCAGGTCCCGCACCAGGAACTCTGCGGTCTCGCGCGCGACCCGGGCCGCCAGCGGAGACCCCGTCAGCCGCCACCAGTGCAGGTACACCCGCAGCAGCAAGGCGTTGTCGTACAGCATCTTCTCGAAATGCGGGACGACCCAGTCGGCGTCCACGGAGTACCGCGCGAAGCCCCCGGCCAGCTGGTCGTACATGCCGCCCCGCGCCATCGCGTCACAGGTCCCCACCACCATCGCCAGCGCGGCCGGGTCACCGGTCCGGGCGTGCTGGCGAAGCAGGAACTCCAGGATCATCGACGGCGGGAACTTGGGCGCCCCGCCGAACCCCCCGCGCGCCGGGTCGTACTGCCGCTCCAACGCGCGCACTGCCGCGTCCAGCAGCTCCGCGGGCGGCGGCTCCTCACCCGCCGGTGGCATCTGACGGGAGGTCAGCGCCGCGGTGATCCGCTCCGCCGACTGCAGCACGTCATCCCGACGCGTTCGCCACGCGTCGCTGATCGACTGCAGCAGCTGCAGGAACGACGGCATCCCGTGCCGCGGCGCCGGCGGGAAGTACGTGCCCGCGTAGAACGGGTTGCCGTCGTGGTCGACGAACACCGACATCGGCCAGCCGCCGCTCCCCGTGAGCGACACGGTCGCCTCCATGTAGACAGAGTCGACGTCCGGTCGTTCCTCCCGGTCCACCTTGACGCTCACGAAACGGTCGTTCAGGTAGGCGGCCGTCCCGTCATCCTCGAACGACTCGTGCGCCATGACGTGGCACCAGTGGCAGGCGGAGTACCCGATCGACACGAACACCGGCACGTCCCGGCGGCGTGCCTCCTCGAACGCCTCCGGTCCCCACTCCCACCAGTCCACCGGGTTGTCTCTGTGCTGCACCAGGTACGGGCTGGTCGCGTCCGCGAGACGGTTCGGCACGGGTCGTCCTTCCGGGAGGCTCGGAGCCGGACCCGGCCATCCTCCCCCGGCCCGGGGCGAGGCACGAGCGGAAACCCCGGTCGCGGGCGCCGCCGCCGGTCGTTACCCTGGCCGTAACGACCCTCACATCCACCGGCCGCGGGCCGCGCGTCGGCCTAGCATGGAAGAGCAGCGGCGACGCCGCGGTCGATCTGGGGGCCCGATGAAGGTCGTCAGCCACGGGGGGTTGGTCAGACCGGTGCGTGCCGAGGTCGCGATCCGTTCGCTGCTTGACGCGTTTGCTGACCCCGTCGTGCTGCTCGCCCCCGTCCGAGACGATCAGGGACGAGTCGTCGATTTCGAGTACGTCGAGGCCAACGCGGCGGCGTGCGCGTTCGAGGGGATCCAGCACGAGCGATTCCTCGGGTCACGGATGCTGCAGATGCACCCGGGCAACCTGGAGGCGGGAACGTTCGACAGCTACGTCCGGGTCCTGGAGACCGGCGAGCCCTTCTCACTGGACGATGCCGTGTACACGTTGGAGGCATCCGGGCACGTCCGGGTGTTCGACGTGCGTGCGGTCCGGGCGGACGGCCTGGTGACCCTGACGTGGCGGGACGTGACGGCCAGGCACGAACGGGTTCGGCTGCTGGCGGAGTCCGAGGAGCGCTACCGGCTGCTGGCCGAGAACTCCTCGGACGTGGTGATGCGCTCCCGCGACAACCACGTGGTGTGGGTCTCGCCCTCGCTGGAGCGCATGCTGGGCTGGACGCCGGAGGAGTGGATCGGGCACTCGCTGGCCGAGTTCGGCCACCAGGAGGACTACCCGGTCGTGCAGGACGCGCTGCAGCGGATGGACGCGGGGGAATCCATCGTGATGCGTGTCCGCGTCGTCGACAAGACCGGAACGCTGCACTGGGTCGAGCTGCATGCTCGGACGTACCTGGACGCGAGCGGGACTCCGAACGGTGTCCTGTCCAGCTTCCGCACGGTGGACGAGGAGGTCGCCGCCGCCGCGGCCCTGGAGCGGCTGGCCCGGTTCGACGCGCTGACGGGGCTGCTCAACCGCCACGAGGCCTTCCGCGTCATCCAGGCCGCGGGCTCGCGTCGCCGCCGGCCCGGCGACCAGCTCGCGGTGCTGTTCTGCGACGTCGACCGGTTCAAGGACATCAACGACGAGCATGGGCACGCGGCCGGGGACGCGGTGCTGCGGGAGTTCGCGCTGCGCATCAGCGAGACGGTGCGACGCGACGACCTGGTGGCGAGATTCGGAGGTGACGAGTTCGTCGTCCTCCTCGAGGGCGTGCACGACCTGGCCGAGGTCGTGGGGATCGCCGAGAAGATCCGCGTGGCGGCGAGCCGGCCGGTGCGGCACGACGGCATGGCGATCTCGTCCAGCGTGAGCATCGGCGCCGCCCTCGCTCCTCCCGGCGGGGACACCGAGCAACTGCTCAACCGCGCAGACACGGCCATGTACGAGGCCAAGCGCGCCGGGCGGAACCGCGTCGTCGCGATCGACGACCGACACACGCCTGCGGGCCTCGACGTCGACCCGGACCGTCCGAGCAGCTGAAGCAGCGCCTGACCCACGCACCGGCGTGACGTGGCCCGCCCCGCGCTGGCTGCGCAACGTCAGCCTGACCCGGCGTAGCGTCGCGTCCGGCGCCAGCGCCACCCGGCTGGCAGCTCCTCGGAGAGGGGACTCCGGTGCGATCGTTGCGGACGTCCGCAGTCATGGCTGTCGTCCTTGCTGGTTCCGTCCTCAGCACCGGGATCGCCACAGCCGGACCCGCTGCGGCGGGGAGACCGGCCGCGAGTCCTTCGGCGGCGCCGATGGGGTCCGCCCCGGCTGTCGCCCCGACCGGGGAGTCCACTGCACCGGCTGCACTTCGCTGGCGCCCCTGCGAGAGCCGGGCACTGCGGGGCTACGACTGCGCCCGGCTGAAGGTCCCCCGGGACTGGCAGCAGCCGGCACTGGGGACGATCACGCTGGCGATGGTCCGCCACCGCAGCACAGGAGCGACATCCGAACGGATCGGGTCCCTGTTCATGAACCCCGGTGGCCCGGGAGGAACCGGGCTGGACACCATCACCGCCGCCTGGGGCTTCCTGCCCGAGGCGGTGCAGGAGCGGTTCGACCTCGTCTCGTGGGACCCGCGCGGGCTCGGTGCGTCCACGGCGCTCGTGGGCTGCCGGTCGGTGACGTGGTCGCCCCCGCCAGCGACCGGCCCGGTCGACTGGTCCGCGATACAGGCCCGGGTGCGGGCCCAGGTGGCCGACGCCAACGCCGACTGCGTGGCGAAGAACCCGCAGCTGGCCCCGTACATCGGCACCCGCCAGGTGGTCCGCGACCTCGATGCAATGCGCTCCGCGGTCGGGGACACCCGGCTCAACTACTGGGCCTGGAGCTACGGGACTCGCATCGCGTACACGTACGCACTGACCTTCCCGGGGAAGCTTCGGGCTCTGGTGCTCGACGGCAGCATCAGCCCGCACGGATCCCTGGCCGGGTTCGCTGCCCAGTTCGACACTGCCGCCGACACGGCCCTGGGCCTGCTGTTCCAGACCTACCCGCAGTCCGCCACGCACTACCGTCGCGTGCTGCGTGGCCTGCACCAGGCGCCGTTGCGGCTCAACGCGCAGCGCACGTTCACCCGGTGGGACCTCGGCCGGTTCCTCGAGGAGTACGCCCAGTGGGAAAGCCTGTATGAGCCCGTGGCCGGCTACCTGAAGGACCTCGACACGGCCCTGTACGGCAGCCCCGCCGAGCGGCGGCGCGCGAAGGCGCGGCTGCTGCGTGCGGCCCCCTTGCCGTACGACGCCATGACCGGAGCCCCCGCGATCATCCAGTGCCTGGACTACGCCGACCGCCAGACCGCCGCGCAGCTCGACGCCGCCGCCGCCCAGGCCCGCATCGCCGCCCCCATCACCGGTTGGTACCGCAGCGTCGGCGTCGCCGCACCCTGCGAGGGGCTGAACCTGACCCCCGACCCGGTGCCCACGACGGTGCCGGCCAACTGGACGGCGCGGCTGCTGCTCCTGGGCGCCACCCTGGACGCCCAGACGGCGTACGTCTGGACGACCCAGATGGGGACCCTGTTCCGCGCCTCCCGGGTCGTGACCTACGTCGGCGCCAAGCACGTCACGTTCGGCGCCGCCGGTTCCGCCTGTGTCGACCGGCATGCCACCCGCTACCTTCTCACGCTCCGGCTGCCGTCGGTGAACGTGAGCTGCCCACACGTCCCGTCACGGCCCTGATCCGCGTCGGTGACAATCACGCCGTGGAGCACACGTTCACCGCGCCCCTGTGGCGCTGGCAGGGGGACGGGGCCTGGCACTTCGTGTCGCTCCCGGAGGCGGTCGCCGACGAGCTCGACGACTCCCCGCTTCCGCGACGCGGCTTCGGGTCGCTCCGGGTCCGGGTGACCGTGGGAGGCACGACCTGGTCCACCTCGGTGTTCCCCGATACCGCACGGGGGACCTTCCTCCTGCCGATGAAGAAGCAGGTCCGTGACCGGGAGGGGCTGCTGGAAGGGGACCCGGTCACGGTGACGCTGCAGCCGCTGGAGTCCGAGTAGGACCCGGCGACCCCTCGCGACCAGCAGGCCCGCGACAACGTCGGGTCCGCCTGATGCCGCGCATCCCGTAGCGGCGGCTGCGAGACTCGCGACGCGCCCGGCGCTCACCGGGCCGATGCCGGACGGAGGCGACCATGAACCAGCGGCCGGTCGGGGTGACCGTCGTCGGAGTCCTCGTGCTCATCGCCGGCGTCTTCTACGCCGTCGGCGGGATCCTGGCGCTCGTCTCCGAAGTCGGTCTCGGGATCGAGGACTTCGCCGCCTTGCCGATCATCCTGCTCGTCGTCGGCCTCATCTACCTGCTGGTCGCGAAGGGCTTGTTCGACGGCAGCCCGGTCGCCCAGCTCGTCGTCGGCATCGTGACGGTACTGGCGCTGATCGGCCTGGTCATCAACCTGTTCGCGGGCGGGATCAAGGCCGAGGAGATCCCCGGCTTCGTCGTCGCCGCCGCGATCAACCTGCTGATCCTGGTGATCCTGTTCGGCGCCAAGGGCCGCGCCTTCTTCAGCCGCTGACCCCCCGGGCGACCCGGAGCACCTCCACCCCCCGTCGAGTCGCTCTGCCCCGCGCGTCGAGGCCCGTTCCGACCTCGCGGACGCGATGCTGTCCACGGGCCGCCATCACCGGCCCGACGGCCGGAGGGAGCGCACGTCCGTGGGTTACCGGCGTCAGCTGCGACGACTCTCCCTCCTGGCGGTGCTCCTCCCCGTCGTCGTGGCCCTGCTGGCCGGAGCGGCACCCGCCCGCGCCGCCGACGACGCCGGTGCGGACCCGGCGGCCGTGGAGCTGGCCGAGCGCTACGCCCCGGTCGTCGTCATCCGCCAGCAGGAGGTCGAGTGCGGCCCCGGCGAGCCGTACCTGCCCACCTCCGTCGACGTCGTGCTCGGCCGCAACGACGTCGTCCTGCGCGGGCCGGACGGAGCCGTGGTCACGACCGCCCCGACCGCGGCCGACCTGTTCGGCCTCGGCGACGGCTACTACCTCGACCTGCCCGGCAACCCGCTGGACCCCGGGTGCACGTACGAGGAGTGGTTCCGCGAGGTCGCCCGCGACCTCCCCCCGACCGTCTACGCCCGGGTCGCGACCGACCCCGCCCACCCCGAGCAGCTGGCTGTTCAGTACTGGTTCTTCTGGGTCTTCAACGACTGGAACGACAAGCACGAGGGCGACTGGGAGATGGTCCAGCTGCTCTTCGACGCCGACACCGCCGAGCAGGCGCTGGCGTCCGAGCCGACGACGGTCGCGTACGCCCAGCACGAGGGCTCGGAGACCGCCGACTGGTCGTCCGACAAGGTGCTGCGCGACGGAGACCACCCGGCCGTCTACCCCGGGCAGGGGTCGCACGCGGCGTACTTCACCCAGGCGCAGTGGTTCGGCAAGTCCGCGGCGGCCGGCTTCGGCTGCGACGACACGACGGCGCCCGGCGAGGAGCTGCGGCCCGAGGTGGTGCTGCTGCCCGACGCCGTCACCTCCGCCAACGACCCGTTCGCGTGGCTGGGCTTCACCGGACGCTGGGGGCAGAAGGAGGCGTCGTTCAACAACGGCCCGACCGGGCCGAACACCAAGGACCAGTGGGACGCCCCGGTGACCTGGGTGGTGGACGAGGGCCGTCCCGACGCCGTGGCACTGCCGCCGCTGCCGGGCGAGGCGGTGGACGCCTTCTGCGGACTCACCGCGGCCGGGTCGCTGCTGTTCGTCGACCTGATGGACTCGCCCTGGATCGTCGTCGGCGTCCTGGCGGTGCTGGTCGCTCTCCTCGCGCTCGGCATCGCCCGGACCCGATGGCGGCCGGTGAGCGTCGACCCGGTGGACCAGCAGCGGCGTGCCGGCCAGATCGTGCTGGCGTCGTTCCGGCTGGTGCTGGGCCGCCCGGCGGTGTTCGTCCCGCTGGCGCTGATCACCCTGGCCAGCACGGTCCTCGTCGGCACCCTGCAACGGGTGCTGCTGGAGATCGGGATCCCCGAGGGCCTCACCGACGTGCGCGGCACGACCGGAGCGTGGCTGCCCCAGCTGCTGGCGGGCCTGCTCACCCTGCTGGTCGCCTTCCCGCTGTACCTGTGGGTCGTGACCGCGACCGCCCGCGCCGTGGGCTACCTCGCCGAGGGCTCCACCGCGACCCCCGGTCGCGCGCTGGGGGAGGCCGCCCGGCATCCGCGCGCCGCCGTCACCGTCGTCGTGCAGCAGATCGTGCCGGCCGTCCTCGTGGCCACGCTGCTGCTCTCGCCGCTGGGGCTGTGGCTGCTGGCGCGGTGGGCGGTGGCCTACCCGGCCGCAGCGACCGAGGGCGCGGGCATCCGCGCGTCACTGCGCCGCAGCGCGACCCTGACGAAGGGGCACCGCTGGCGCACACTCTGGCTGACTCTGCTGGTCCTGCTCGGCGCAGCCTGGGTCGGCCCGCTCGTGGGCGCGCTGCTCCTCCTGGTCACCGGCGTCCCGTTCTGGGTCGCCAACCTGGCCACCGGCATCGTCGCCGCCCTGCTGGTGGTCGTCTCCGCGACGGCGTTCGCCCTCCAGCTGCTCGACCTGAGGACGCGAATCCCGACCGACGAGCAGGTCAGACCGGGTGCGCCCGGCCGCCGGAGATGATCCCGCCGAGGAAGCGCACCACCCCGACGATGATGCCGATGCCGCTGCCCAGGATCCCGATCGCGAGCCCGAGCCGGACCAGCCAGGCCCAGCCCTCCCCCGCGAAGGTGAACGGGAAGACCGTCCAGACCTGCACCAGGACGGCGAGCGCGAACACCGCGGTGACCGCGTCCCCCAGCCCGCGCAGCCAGCGCGGGTCACCGATCACGTACAGCAGGTTCACCACGATGCCGGCGATCAGGGAGGCGTCCACGATCGGCAGGACGTCGACGGTCGCATCGGTGAGGAACGGGACCGCCTCCCAGCCGGGCCAGACGTGGATCGCGTACAGCAGGGCTGCGTTGATGGCGGCGGCGATCAGGTAGCCGGCGACCCGGGAGCCGCGGGACCGGGGGCGTCGGTCCCGGCGCACGGACGTCGCGCCCGTAGGTGGCGACGGGTCCGGGGAGTTCGGGGACGAGGGGGACGTCGGGATCGTCGACACGGCAAGCACCTCCGCGGGACCGCTCCCGTCCACCGTAGGCGGCCGCGATCCGTGTGCCATGGGGCGAAGGTCAGGCCGCGAGCCGGGGCAACGCGAAGCCGTCCCCGATCACCGCGGCTGCGCACGCGGCGCGGACGACACCCGGATCCCCCCGCGGTCTGCCCGCTTGGCCTCGTACAGCGCGCGGTCGGCGGACCGGACGAGCTCCTCCAGGTCCGTCGGCTCCCGGCCGACCGGGAGCGCGGCGATGCCCGCGCTGACCCGGATCTGACCGCCCTCGCCGGGCCCCGCCGCCGGGGCGATCAGCTCCTGCTGGATCCGGCGGACCACCTCCCACGCCTGGGTCAGGTCGGCGCCGGGCAGCAGCAATGCGAACTCGTCACCCCCGATGCGTGCCACCACGTCGACCGTGCGGCAGGACCGCGCGAGCGTCTCGGCGACGCGCAGCAGCACCGCGTCCCCCGCCGCGTGGCCGAACCGGTCGTTGACCGGCTTGAGGTCGTCCACGTCGAGGATCACCACGCTGAGGGGTGTCGGACGGCGGCGCACCCGCTCGATCGCGCGGACCCCCCGTTCGCTGAACGCCCGGCGGTTCGCCAGCCCGGTCAGCGGGTCGGTGCGCGCCTGCTCCTCCAAGTCGTGCTCCAGCTGCCGGCGCGCCGTGACATCGCGGAGGACGACGACCCGGCCGATCCGCCGGCCGCGCCCGTCGTCGAGCGGGGATATCGAGACGTCGACCACCAGCGGAGGCGCGGCCGAGAGGGACACGTCGCCCCCGGCGCCCACCGGGTCGGACACCAGGAACAGCAGCCCCGGTACGGCACAGACCTGCACGAGCGGGGCCCCGGAGGGAAGCGGGTCCGGGAGCCCGAGCATCCCGACGGCTGCCGCGTTGGCGTCGGTGACCCGGTCCTGCGGGTCGAGCACCAGGACGCCGTCCGGGATGTGGTCCAGCACCGCATGCCGCGCCACCGGGAGCACGGTCAGCAGTCGGAATCTCACCAGCGCGAACGCGAAGGCCGCGGCGCTGATCGAGAAGGCGAACGGGGTGGGGTCCGCAGCCAGCGTCGCCGAGCTCGCCACCAGCAGGATGTTGGCCAGCCAGGGGACGCTGATGCCGACCAGCACGGTGGCGGCCTGGCGGCGGAAGACCCCGTGCGCCCGGGTGAAGCGGAGGACCAGCACGACCGTGGCCACCAGGACCAGCAGGTACGAGTAGGCCACGTTCAGCCAGAACACCGGGCCACCGGTGCGGATCAGCTCGACGGAGTCCGACCGGTCCGGTCCGAAGAACAACCCGTGCGCCCCGTCGGTGAACAGCAGCAGACCGACGACCACCGGCTCCACGCTCAATGCCGCGATCACCGGTCCCGTCAGCCACGCGTCCCGGGCGGAGAACCGGACCGCGAACACCAGCAGCGCGACCGGCACGACGAGCACGCCCACGTACGTCAGGTCCAGCCAGAAGTGGACCGAGGGGGCCGGCGCGGCAGCCCAGGTCGCCGCGTACGCCAGGTCCCACCACGAGGTCGCCAGCAGCAGCACGGTCAGCGCGGGAGCGGCCGCGGAGAACCGGCGCCCCTGCCACACCACGACCGCCAGCACGAGGCAGACCAGGCCGGTGGTGCCGAGCACCGCGGCCAAGGCAGGGACGGGCGGGGCCAGGGTAGTCACCTCCGGATCGGTCCTCTCCGCACCGTAGTTGCCGGGTCCGTAGCGTTTCTCGGCGACGCGACCGCCCCGAGGGCTAGGGTCCGCGCCATGGGCACGACATCCGTCTCCGAGAAGATCACCGTCAACGCGCCGTTCGCGACCGTGCTGGCCGCGGTCCGCGACACCGCGTCCCAGCCCCAGTGGTTCCCCGGGATGATCAGCGCCGAGGTGCTCGAGGCTGACGACGAGGGCAGGACGCTGCGCGCGCACCAGGTCAACGACGTCAAGATCGCCAAGGACGAGTTCGACCTCGCGTTCGTGCACACCGACACCGGCGTCTCGTGGGAGCTCGAGGCGCCCAGCAAGGCGCAGAAGTCCGCCAGCGGCTCCTGGCAGCTGGTCGACAAGGGCGGCAGCACCGACGTGACGCTCAGCCTCGCCATCGACTCCTCGCTGCCCCTCCCCGGGTTCGTCCTCAAGAAGACGTTGGGCGACACCGCCAAGGGCGCCTGCAAGGGTCTGAAGAAGTGGTGCGAGTAGCAGCCGGGCCGCGCACCCGGTGGGACCGCTAGCAGGGCTCCGCGTCGTCGAACTGGCCGGCATCGGACCGGTGCCGTTCGCCGCGATGCTGCTCGCCGATCTCGGCGCGGATGTCGTCCGCGTCGACCGCCCCTCGCCGTTCCCGGTCGACCCTGCGGCTCCCCGCGATCCGGTCCTGCGCGGCCGGCGCTCGGTGGCGGTGGACCTCAAGGCCGAGGCGGGCCGCGACGTCGTGCTCGATCTCGCCGGCTGGGCCGACGTGCTCCTCGAGGGCTTCCGCCCCGGGGTGATGGAGCGCCTCGGACTGGGACCCGACGCGTGCCACCTGCGCAACCCCGCCCTGGTGTACGGCCGCATGACCGGCTGGGGCCAGGACGGCCCCCGCGCCTCCCAGGCGGGGCACGACATCGACTACATCGCCCTCACCGGCGCCCTGCACGCCACGGGTCGCGCCGACGAGCAGCCGGTGCCGCCGCTGAACCTGGTCGGTGACCTCGGCGGTGGCGCCCTCTACCTCGTCGTCGGCGCGCTGGCGGGGGTGCTGCACGCGCGGACCACGGGCCAGGGCCAGGTCGTGGACGCCGCCATCGTCGACGGCACCGTCTCCCTCGCGCACTTCATCCGCGGGCTGCAGCACCTGGGGATGTGGGGCGCCCCGCGCGGGCGCAACCTGCTCGACACCGGCGCCCCGTTCTACGAGGTGTACGCCTGCGCCGACGGCCTGCCCCTCGCGGTGGGCGCCCTCGAGCCGCAGTTCTACGACGAGCTGGTGCGGCGCAGCGGCATCGAGGTCACGCCCGAGGTCTCACCCGAGCGGCGGCTGGACCCGCGGACCTGGCCCGAGGCCAAGCGCCAGTGGGCGGCCCTGTTCGCGACCCGGCCGCGGGCGGAGTGGCTGGACCTGCTGGACCACACCGACGCCTGCGTCGCCCCGGTCCTGGACTGGGACGAGTCGCTGCGCGACGAGCACCTGGCGGCGCGGGGCACGTACGTCGAGCACGACGGGTTCCTCCAGGCGTCCCCGGCGCCGCGGTTCGACGTCACCCCCGCCGCGCTGGACCGGCCGGCGCCGTGGCCGGGACAGCACACCGACGAGGTGCTGGCGCTGCTGGGTCGCGACGCCGTTGCCGTGTCCGCCCTGCGGTCGGCCGGCGCGGTCGCCTGACGCGACCGGCGTCCCACCCCTCGCCGGACGGGGACCATCCGCCCTGCAACCACCCCTCCGGTCGGACTAGCGTCGAAGGCGTCAGGCCGCCGTCCGGAAGGGGGTGCGCCGTGATCGCGACGCGCTCGACCCCGATGCCGTCCACCTCCCCCACCCGTGCCCCCGCCCGCGCGACGCGCACCCGACGCCGCTGGGTCGCCGTGATGGCGGCCGGCACCCTCGCCCTGGCCGGCGCGGCCTGCTCCCCCCAGCGGGTCGAGCCGTCGGCGTCGACGTCGGGCGGGCAGACGGTCCCGTTCCACCCGCTCTACTTCTCGGGGGCGGCGCCGAACGCGACCGGCGGCGTCAGTGACGCCGACGTCACCTTCCAGCGCGGGGGCGACGTGCTGCGGGTCGAGTTCTCCGAGGACCAGGTCGAGGGGGTCGGCGACCAGATCCGGGCCGCCTCGTGGAGCGCGGTCACGGTGGCCTCGCTGCTCACCGGAGCGCCCGTCACGGGCACCTACCGGTTCACCTACACCGGCTACGCCGACGGTCCCAGTGCAGGAACCCTCACCACCGTCGCCGTCCTTGCCGCGCAGCGCGGGATCACGATCGACCCGAAGGCGACCATGACGGGGACGATCAACCCCGACGGCACCGTCGGACCGGTCGGTGGCATCCCGCAGAAGCTCCAGGGGGCCGCGGACAACGGGTTCACCACCGTCCTGGTGCCGGCCGGCCAGCGCAACGACGTCGACGCGAACACCGGCAACCTGGTCGACCTGGTGGAGCTCGGCAAGACCCTGGGCGTCGAGGTCGCCGAGGTCGCGAACGTGTACGAGGCGTACTCGACGCTGACCGGGCAGACGCTGCCCCGATCGACGGGCAGCGGCTCGGACCGGCTCGACGACGAGGTGTACGCGAAGTTCAAGGCCCAGACCGGGCTGGCACTGTCCCGCTACGGAGAGGACGAGAGCCGCTTCCTCAACCTTCCCGACGCGATCCAGGAGGCGCTCATCGACAGCGCGCTGGAGGCACAGGGCAACGCCCAGCGGGCCCAGGACCTGTCCGACCAGGGCCTGCAGGCCGGGGCCTTCGAGGCCGCCTGGCTCGGCGCCGCGGAGATGCACGCCGTGGTCGCCACCGGGCAGGCGCTCATCGACGTGGTCAACGGCGACCTGGCCGCGACGGTGAACCGGGTCACCGGCGCTCAGAGCGCCGAGACCGACATGTACGCGCTGCTGGACTCGCTGGCCACGTACGACCCGGCCAACATCAGCGACGCCGCCGCGCTGGCGTTCGCGTACGGGCAGGCGCTGGACTCCTACACGCTGTCGGTGTTCGCGGAGAACCAGCTCGCGGGCATCAGCGACGCGTACGACCAGGGCCAGATCGGGGACCAGGAGGCGCTCACCCAGCTGCTCGTCCCGCTGCTGTACTTCGAGTTCGCCGGCAGCATGGTCGACTATGGCCGGTCGGTGTTCGAGGTGGGCCGCGACCTGGCCGGGCCGGCGATCTCGGACAACGTCGACCTCGAAGGCGTCGCCGACTTCTTCCGCAAGGGTGCCGACGCGAACTGGGCGGCGTTCAACGACGTCGTCATCCATTCGATCGCGGTGCAGTACGAGGCCAGCGACGAGCGGGTCGTGACCGCGCTGGCCGACTCCGACCTGGAGATCGCGATCAGCCTCACCCAGCAGCAGGCCATCGACGGGCTGAAGCAGTACATCGGCGCGGGCGAGCCCAATGCCGCGTACGCCCAGCTCGGCTACGCGATCGGCAACTACGCCCGCAACGCGCTGCTGCTCTACAAGTACTACTCCAACGGCGAGCTGGACGAGGACTTCCAGCTGACCGGCGTGAAGTCGGAGCGCGCGTTCAACGCGTCCCTCGACCTCGGCCAGGAGCAGCTGTCGTCGATCGTGAAGGTGCTGCAGGAGAAGGGGGCCCAGCCCGCGTACCAGGCCGCGCTGCTGGAGTCGGCCGACATCGACCGCAACGGCGACGTCGACGACAAGTTCGAGGCGCTGCGGTACTACTGGGCCGGCTTCGTCAGCGGCCGGGTGATGGCCTACCTCGGCGGGTTCGCCGGCTCCGGGTTCGCCGACTGATCCGCGGCCTCCTGCGCCGCGGCCAGCCGCGCGCGGACGTCGCGGGTCACGTAGTGCTCGGCGACGAAGGACATGAACGGGATGGTGCCGGCGACCAGGACCGCCAGCGTCCGCAGCACGCCCCACCGGCAGCGGAACGCGAGGTCCACGCCGGTGACCAGGTACGCCGCGTACAGGTAGCCGTGGCCGGTCCACATCAGCACGTACGCCGACGGCTTGACGCCCTCGCCGGAGTAGCCCCACAGCGTGTAGCCGAGGACCAGCCACCCGGTCATGAACAGCAGGAACACGCCGGTGACGAAGGCCATCACGCGGTAGCGGGTCAGTGCGCCCTGCACGGGCCGTCCTCCCGGGGTGGGACCGGCGCCGGGTGCGCCGCGGGTCGGACCAGGCTAACCCGCCGACGGGGGCGCCTCGGCCGCGGCGGGTGCCGGCTGCGCCTCCTCGGCCCGCTCGCGGGCCTCCAGCCGCAGCCAGCGGAACCACAGGAAGACCACGAACGCGGCGAAGAACCACCACTGGAACGCGTAGAAGAAGTTCTGCAGCGGGAACGGCACGTCGGCGGTGACGACCGTCGGCGGCACCGGCACGGGGGCGGGATCCGACGCCGGCCGCTGGCCGGTGAGCATGACGTAGCCGGACCGCAGGTCGCCGGTCACCAGCGGCGCGACGGTGTCGGACGAGATCCGGGTCAGCCGGCCGTCCGCCCGGGTCCCGCCCTCGGCGTAGAACGCCTCCTCCGGCTGCAGCACGCCGGTGACCTCGACCGACCCGGCCGGCACCTGCTCGGCCTCGGTGCCGATCTCGGGCACCCAGCCGCGCACCACCGCGACCGCGGTCCCGTCCTCGAGGAGCAGCGGGGTGAGCACCCACGAGCCGGCCCGGCCGTCCAGGCCGCGGTCGGCGACCAGCCGCTGGCCGTCGGCGGCGTAGCGCCCGGTCGCGGTGACCGGCCGCCCCACCGACACCCCGGGCAGCGGCTCGCCGGCCGGCGCGACCTGCTCGACGGGGACCGGCAGCCGGGAGGCGGCGCGCTCGGCCTCGAGGATGTCCTGGGTCCGCTGCCACTGCCAGGTGCCCAGCGCGGCGAACGCGACCACGGCGACCAGGGCCAGGGCGGTCAGCCCCAGCCAGCGGCGGGTGAGGAGGGTGCGCCTCACCGCGACTTCGGGGGCGGCGACTTCGGGGGCTGGCCCGAGTTCGGCGGCTGGCCCGCGCCCGGGGGCCCGTCCTGGTCCGGGGGCTGGTCCGGGTCCTCCGGGCCGCCAGGCAGGTCCGGCCGGACCTTCGCCATCTGGCTGCGCATCGAGCGGTACAGCAGCCAGACCGCCACGACCAGGAACACGAAGGAGATCAGGCCGAGGATGCCGGGGGTGACGCGCTCCGGGTCGATCGGGGGGGCGTCGGGCGTCACCGGCGTCGGCGACGGCGAGTCCTCGCCGCCCAGCCCGGCCAGCGCGACCGCGACCTGCGCGACCAGCCCGGTCATGCGACACCGTCCACCCGGCGCGCGCCGAGGTGCCGGGCGCTGCCGCGGGTGCGGGCCCGCTCGGCGACCGCGTCCGGATCTTCGTCCCGCAGCCCGACGAACAGGTCGTCCTCCGGCAGGTCGACGTCGACGTACGTGCTCGCCAGCTGGTAGTCCTCGGTCGGCCACACCCGCCGCTGCATCTCCATCGGCACTGCGAACCAGCGCCCGTCGGGGTCGATCTGCGTCGCGTGCGCCCGCAGCGCGGCGTCGCGCACGTCGAACCAGTCCGCGGCCGGCACCAGCGTGGTCAGCCGCTCCGCGTCGTGCTCGCGGTCCTCCCAGTGCGCCAGCCAGTCGGCGTACGGGGACTCCAGCCCGGCGCCCTCCATCGCCTCGTGCAGCGCGAGCACCCGGGCCTTGTGGAACGTCATGTGGTAGTAGAGCTTCACCGGCTGCCACGGGTCGCCGGTCCCCGGGTACCGGGTGGGATCCCCGGCCGCCTCGAAGGCCTCGACGCTCACCTCGTGGCAGCGGATGTGGTCCGGGTGCGGGTAGCCGCCGTGCTCGTCGTACGTGGTGACGACGTGCGGTCGGAACTCGCGGACCAGCCGGACCAGCGGCTCGGACACCGTCTCCAGCGGCAGCGCGGCGAAGCAGCCGTCCGGCAGCGGCGGCTTCTCCCCCGTCTCGGCGTCCGGCTCCGGCCAGCCGCTGTCCTCGAAGCCCAGCCAGGCGTGCCGGATGCCGAGCAGCTCGGCCGCCGCCGCCATCTCCCGGCGTCGCACCTCCGGCAGGCCGTGCTCGTCGACCTCGGCCTGGGCCCGGGCGTTGAGGACGTCCCCGCGCTCACCCCCGGTGCAGGAGACGACGAGGACCTCGACCCCCTCGGCGACGTAGCGCGCCGTCGACGCCGCGCCCTTGCTGGACTCGTCGTCGGGGTGCGCGTGCACGGCCATCAGCCGGAGCCGCGGGGCGGGCTCGGACACGACGGGCTCCCGGGGTTCGCTCTGGTCGGGGGACGGTGGCCCGCGGCGCCGCGGGCGACGCCTAGGGTCCCACGACCGCAGGTCCGGCGACCCCGCCGGGCCCGGGGACGGCGGGACGGGGCCGGGACGGGAGACTGGGCGCGTGCCCGTCCCCGACACCGCGCTGCCGCCGCACCTGCGGGCCCGCTACGGCGTGCGCAGCGGCCCGCGCTGGGGGCTGGCCGTGCTCGCCGTCGTGGTCGGAGCGCTGGTGGTGGCGCTGGGCGTGCTCGGCTACCGGCTGGCGAACCCGCCGGTGACCTCGAAGCTGCTGGCCTGGCGGGACGTGTCCGCGGAGCGCGTGGACATCACCTTCGAGGTCCGCGGCCCGGAGTCGGCGACGGTCTACTGCGTGCTCCGGGCGCAGGACGTCAGCCGGGCGGACGTCGGCTACGCGGTGGCCGAGCTGCCGCCGGGGTCGTCCTATCGGCAGACGACCTACCGGATGCGCACGGTCGCTCCCGCGTACACCGCGGAGGTGCTGGAGTGCGCCGCCGGGGAGCCGCCGGTGCGGGTGGCGCCGCCGCAGTTCCCCGCCGGGGTGGTCCCCCCCGAGCAGCCGTGGACCGACCAGCCGCAGACCGGCCAGCCCTAGACCGACCAGCCATCGCCCGACGCGGTCGGCAGCACCGGCCCCCGGCGGTTACCCTCGACGGCACGAGCCCCGGTACCACCGTGCCGACCGACCCGACCCGCGACGAGACCGCGTACGCCGCGCAGGAGGACCGCCGTGACCGAGCACGTGACCTGGCTGACCCAGGAGGCCTACGACCGGCTGCAGGACGAGCTGGCCGACCGCGAGGGACCGCGCCGGGGCGAGATCACCAAGCGGATCGAGGCCGCCCGCGAGGAGGGCGACCTGAAGGAGAACGGCGGCTACCACGCCGCCAAGGAGGAGCAGGGCAAGAACGAGGCCCGCATCCGGCAGCTCAAGCACCTGCTCGACCACGCGCAGATCGGGGCCCCCGACGCCGACCACGACGAGGTGGCGCAGGGCAAGGTGGTGACGGTGCGCTTCCCGTCGTTCGACGAGGAGGAGACGTTCCTGCTCGGCTCCCGCGAGGAGGCCGCGCACGCCTCGCTCGAGGTCTACTCGCCGACGTCGCCGCTGGGGTCCGCGGTGCTCGGCCGCCGGGTGGGCGACTCCGCCACCTACTCGCTGGCCAACGGCAAGGACATGACCGTGGAGATCCTCAAGGTCGAGGCCTACACCGGCTGACGCCTGCTCAGCGGCTGGTGGTGTGGCGGTAGCGGCGCACGGCCAGCGGCGCGAAGATCGCGATCAGCACCAGGCACGAGATGATCGTGTAGGCCTGCGGGTGCTGCATCGGCCACTGGTCGGTGACGATCCCGGTGGGGTTGCCGAACAGCTCACGGCAGGCCAGCACGAGCGCCGAGATCGGGTTCCACGCCGCGAACGTCTGCAGCCAGGCCGGCATCGACGTGATCGGCACGAACGCGTTGGACAGGAACGTCAGCGGGAACAGCCAGACCAGCCCCGCCGTGTTCGCCGTCTCCGGGTTGGGCATGTACAGCCCGATCCACGCCCCGATCCACGCGACCGTGTAGGCGAACAGCAGCAGCAGCGCGTACGCGAAGGCCGCGTTGAGGAGCCCGTCGTTGATCCGCCAGCCGACCAGGTAGCCGGTGACGCTGAGCACCGCCAGGACCAGGATCTGCCGGGTGGCGTCGGCCAGCGTGCGCCCGAACAGCACCGCGCCGGGGTCCATCGGCAGCACCCGGAACCGGTCGATCAGGCCCTTGTGCATGTCCTCGGCGAGTCCGACGGTGGACGACGCCGCGGCGAACGCGACGGTCTGGCCGAAGATGCCGGGCATGAGGTACTGCCGGTAGATGTCGTCGGTCGGCACCGTCGCCGGGTCGGCGCCCGGGACCGGGATCGCGCCACCGAACACGAACGCGAACAGCAGCACGAAGATGACCGGCTGCACCAGCGAGAAGAACAGCAGCTCGGGCACCCGAATCGTCTGGATCAGGTTGCGGCGGGCGACGACGAGGCCGTCGTGCAGCGCCCAGCCGAACCACGGGCGCCGCATCGGGGCGACGGCGGAGGCGACGTGCGGGGTGGTGGCGGCCATGGTCAGGCTCCCCTCGTCCCGGCACCGCGTCGGTCGCGGGCCGCGGGTTCGGCGGCGGGCGGCTCCTCCTCGGCCACGTGCCCGGTCAGCGCCAGGAACACGTCGTCCAGCGTCGGTCGCCGCAGGGTCAGGTCGTCCACCTCGATGCCGGTGGCGTCCAGCTCGCGGACCACGCTCACCAGCACCGTCGAGCCGCCGGACACCGGGACGGACAGCCGCCCGTCCTCCGCGTCGACGACGATCTCGCCGGTGGCCAGGCCGGACAGGGCGGTGCGCGCGTCGTCGGCGCGGGCCCGGTCCCGGACCGTGATCTGCACCCGGTCGCCGCCGACCTGGTCCTTCAGCACGTCCGACGTGCCCTCGGCGATGACCCGGCCGTGGTCGATCACCACGATGTTGTCGGCGAGCTGGTCGGCCTCGTCGAGGTACTGCGTGGTCAGCAGGACCGTCGCCCCCTCCGCGACCAGGTCTCCGATGACGCCCCACAGGTCCAGCCGCGACCGCGGGTCCAGGCCGGTGGTCGGCTCGTCCAGGAACAGGATGTCCGGCTTGGCGACCAGGCTGGCCGCGAGGTCGAGCCGGCGCCGCATGCCCCCGGAGTAGGTGCGTACCGGCCGGTCGGCCGCGTCGGACAGGTCGAACTTGTCCAGCAGCTCCCGCGACCGGTCCCGTACGTACGCCGGCGGCAGGTGGTAGAGCCCGCCGAACATGCGCAGGTTCTCCCAGCCGGTGAGGTACTCGTCCACGGCCGCGTACTGGCCGGTCACGCCGATGACGCGACGCACCGCGTCGGGGTCCTTCGTGACGTCGTAGCCGCCCACCGTCGCCCGACCGGCGTCGGCGTTGAGCAGCGTGGTGAGGATGCGCACCGCGGTCGTCTTGCCCGCCCCGTTGGGGCCGAGGACGCCGAGCACGGTGCCCTGCTCGCAGCGCAGGTCCAGGCCGTTGAGGGCGACGACGTCGCCGAACTTCTTGACCAGGCCCTCTGCCGCGATGACAGGGGTGGATGACATGGCGGTCCCTTCCTCCGGGTGGGCGCGACGCTAGCCCGGCGGTCCGACATCGGCCAAGGGGAATGCGGCGGAGCCCCCGACGGGCACAGGGCGTCACGGGCCGGCCACCCGCCGAGCAGCCGCTCGGCCTCGTCCTATCCGCCGAGCAGCCGCTCGGCCTCGTCGACGTCGATGGCCCCGGACGCCAGGTCCGCGAGCACCTGCTCGCGCGCGCGGCGGGCCTCGTCCGCGGACGTGGTCTCCAGCCCGAGCCGGGCCAGCAGGTCGGCGTAGCGCTGGCGTGCCGTGGGGTACGAGACCCCGAGGTGCGCGGCGAGCTCGCGCATGTTGCCGCGCGAGACCAGGAACACCCGCAGGGCCTCGAGGTCGTCGTCATCCAGCCCGCAGTACGGGCAGGCGCGGAAGACGCCGGTCAGCCCGGTGCCGCACTCCGGGCAGCCGAGTGCGGTCACGACCAGTTCCTCGGCGCACACCGGGCAACTGCGCGGCGGCCGGTGCGAGGCCGCGGACGGGCTCACGGGAGCACCACCGCGACGGCGCCGAGGCGGGCCTCGACCCGCAGGGTGGCGGCGCCCGATCCGACGCGCGCGGTCCGGGTCGTCACCGGGAGGTCGCCGTCGGCCGGCACCGTCGGGACCTCGTCGTCCCGACGGTCCTTGACGCTCACGGTGCCGAGGTCGGCGCTGGCCCGGACCTCCACGTCCGAGCCCGGCAGCAGCCGGACGGTGGCGGACGACAGCTCCGACACGACCCGGGACTCGCCCGCGTCCAGGAGCGCCTCGACGTCGATGCCGGCCGTGGTCCCGGCCAGGTCGACGGGGCCGCGGTGGTCGGCGACCCGCAGCGAGGCACTGCTCACCCGCGCGCGCAGGGCCGCGCGCAGCCCGGTCACCTCCGCGGAGGAGCCGATCACGTCCAGGTCGACCGCCAGCGCGGGATTGACCCGGACGACCACCCGGGTGCCGCGGTCGGTGACCTTGGGCAGCCAGCTCAGCCAGGTGGGGATCCGCTCGTCGACGCGGTAGCCGTCGGCCGCGGGTGCGTCCTGCGAGGCGCCGGCGTCGACGCGCAGGGTGTCCCCCTCGGGGACGATGCGGTGCGGCCCGGTGACGGACACCACCGCCACGGCCGGGTCGGCCTCGACCCGCAGCCGCAGGTGGGACCCGCGGATCGCGACCCGGGTGGGCGTCGCGGTGGAGGTGGCCGTCGAGGGGTGCGGCGGGGTGGCGGCGGAGCCGTCCGGGGCCACCGGGGCGGGGGTGCCGTCCTCCAGCCGGCGGGCGGCCTCGGCGGGCGACACCGCACCGGCGGCGACGGACTCGAGCAGGGAACGCAGTGACTCGGTCATGCCGCCAGGGTGACCCCGGAGTTGCCGTTCTGTCAATTCGACTTTCGATAATGAGAGTCTTGTTGTCGTTTCTAGTGGGCCCGGACCTCGTAGCCGTGGTCCACCAGCCGGCGCAGTAGCTCGTCGCGGTGGTCCGGGCCGCGGGTCTCGACCTGGACCACGATCTCGACCTCGTCGACGGCCAGGGTCGGCTCGGTCCGCACGTGCTCGACCTCCAGCACGTTGGCGTCGGCGTCGCCGAGCTCGACCAGCAGCTGCGCCAGCGAGCCGGGGGTGTCGGGCATCCGGACGGCGAGCGACAGGTAGCGCCCGGCCGACGCCAGCCCGAACCGGATGACGCGCAGCAGCAGCAGCGGGTCGATGTTGCCGCCGGACAGCACCGCCACGACCGGCGGCTCGAACGCAGCGGGGTCGTCCAGGATCGCCGCGACCGCCGCGGCCCCGGCCGGCTCGACCACCAGCTTCGCCCGCTCCAGCAGGAGCAGCAGGGCCCGGGACAGCGACGCCTCGGACACCGTGCGGATCTCGTCGACGTACCGCTGCACCAGGGTGAACGGGACGTCGCCGGGCCGGCCGATGGCGATGCCGTCGGCCATCGTGTGCATGCCGGTCACGGGGACCGGGTGGCCGGCAGCCAGCGAGCCGGGGTACGCCGCCGCGCCCGACGCCTGCACGCCGACCACGCGCACGTCGGGCCGCACCGACTTCACGGCCAGCGCCGTGCCGGCGAGCAGGCCGCCGCCGCCGGTGCAGACGAGGACCGTACGGACGTCGGGCAGCTGCTCGAGGATCTCGACGCCGACGGTGCCCTGGCCGGCGACGATGTCCGGGTGGTCGAAGGGGTGGATGAGCACCGCCCCGGTCTCCTCGCTGAACGCGCGGGCGGCGACGAGCGCCTCGTCGACGGAGTGGCCGTGGAAGCGGACCTCCGCCCCGTAGCCGCGGGTGGCCTGCACCTTGGGGATCGCTGCGCCCTCGGGCATGAAGACCGTGGCGTGCACGTCGAGCATCTGGGCGGCCACGGCCACGCCCTGGGCGTGGTTGCCCGCACTCGCCGCGACCACGCCGAGGGCGCGCAGGTTCGGCCCGAGCCGGGAGATGCGGGTGTAGGCGCCGCGGATCTTGAACGAGCCCGCGCGCTGCAGGTTCTCCGCCTTGAGCAGCACCGGGCCGCCGACGCGATCGTCCAGCCAGCGGGCCCCGGCCAGCGGGGTCTCGCGGATCACGCCGCGCAGCGCGTCCCGCGCGGCCAGCACGTCGTCCAACGTCACCGGGTCCGGCTCGGCGTCCATACCGCGCATCCTCCCCCCCGCCCCTCGCGGGCGGGGCCCCGACGGCGTAGAACGGATGCCGTGAGCACCCCGCTGACGCAGCGACCCGAGCCCGGAACGGCGAGCGACCCGGCCGCCCGCTGGCGTGAGGCACGCGCGGCGACCCGGGCCGCCCGCGGCGAGCCGCAGCCCGCCAACGTCCCGCGACCGCCGGGGCCGCGGGGGCTGGACGCCTGGCGCCAGCTGGTGCTGACGCGCAAGCCCCCGACGGACGTGTTCACCGAGCTGGCCCGCCGCCACCCGCGGATCGCCTACCTGCGGGTCGGGCCGGAGCACCTGTACTTCCTCAACCACCCCGACGCCGTCGCCGAGGTCTACCTCAGCCACGCCCGGGACACGATCAAGGGACGGGCGCTCCAGCAGACCCGCGCGGTCCTCGGCGACGGGCTGCTCACCGCGGACGGCGAGCACCACCTGCGCCAGCGCCGCCTGGTCCAGCCGGCCTTCCACCGCAACCGGATCGCCCGGTACGCGCAGGACATGGTCGAGGCCACCCTCGCGCACGAGGCGGGGTGGACCGAGGGCCGGCGGGTGGACCTGGCCGTCGACATGAGTGCCCTGACCCTCGACATCGTCGGACGGACCCTGTTCGGCACCGACCTGCGTGGCAAGGCCCGCGAGGTGGGCCATGCGCTGGACGAAGTCCTGGAGACCTTCCCCGTCCTGCTGCTGCCCGGGGCGGAGACGTTCATGCGGCTGCCGATCCGCCCGCGGCGCCGGATGGACCGGGCGACCGCGGACCTCGACGCGCTGGTCGCCCGGATGGTGCAGGAGCACCGGGAGTCCGGCGACACCGGCGACCTGCTGTCGATGCTGGTCGCAGCCCGGGAGGACGGCGTCGGCATGACCGACACCCAGCTGCGCGACGAGGTCGTCACGCTGGTCCTGGCCGGGCACGAGACCACCGCGATGCTGCTCACCTGGACCTGGTGGCTGCTGTCCACGCACCCCGCGACTGCGGGCGCGCTCCACGCCGAGCTCGATGGCGTCCTCGCCGGTGCCGCGCCGACGGTGGACGACGTCGCCCGACTGCCCTACACCCGCGCGGTCGTGGCCGAGTCGCTGCGGCTGTACCCGCCGGCATGGACCCTCGGCCGCCGCCTCGTCGCCGACGTCGAGGCCGACGGCTGGCTGATCCCTCGCGGCTCGCAGGTGTTGGCCAGCCAGTGGGTGCTGCACCGCGACCCGCGGTTCTGGGACTCGGCGCTGGCCTACCGGCCGGAGCGCTGGTTGGGCGCGGACGGCGCGTACGACGAGTCCGCCCCCGGACAGCCGCGCGGCGCGTGGTTCCCGTTCGGCTGGGGCAACCGGCGATGCATCGGCGACCAGTTCGCGCTGACCGAGGCGGTCCTGGTCCTGGCGACGCTGGCGCAGCGCTGGGCACCCGAGACCGTTCCGGGCCACCCGGTGGACGTGCGCCCGGCCGTCACCCTGCGCCCCAAGTACGGCATGCCCGCGGTCCTGCACCGCCGCGCCTGACCGGTCGCGGTCAGTCCGCGTTCCAGTAGCGGTCGCCGGCGAGGACGAGGGCGGCGGCGCCCAGGACGCCCGCGGCCTGCCCGCCGGCGGCCGGCTCGACCCGCACGCGGCGGGTGAACTCCAGCCCGGCGTACCGCGACAGTGCTTCGCGCAGCGGGCCGAACACCGGCTCCCCCACCTGGGAGATGCCGCCGCCGATGACCACCAGGTCGATGTCCAGCAGCGCGGCGGCGGACGCGACGGCGATGCCGACCGCCTCACCGGCGCGGGCGAACGCCGCGGCCCCGATGGGATCACCTGCGGCCGTGTCGGCGGCCAGCGTCACCGCGGTGGCCTCCGCGCCGGCCGCGCCTCTAGCGGCACCGGGCACCCAGCCCAGCTCCAGCGCCCACGCGGAGATCGCGGGGCCCCGGGCGTAGGCCTCCAGGCAGCCGCGTCCTCCGCACGCGCACGGCACCCCGTGCGGGTCCACCACCAGGTGCCCGACGTGCCCGGCGTTGCCGGTGCCGCCGTCCACCAGCCGCCCCCCGAGGATCAGTCCGCCGCCGACCCCGGTCGACACCACCATCCCGAGCATGTCGTCAAGCCCGCGCCCGGCCCCGCGCCAGTGCTCAGCGACGACGAGGCAGAGCGCGTCGTTGTGGACGCGCACAGGAACACCCGGGTATCGCTGGATGAGCCTGTCCCGCAACGGGAAACCGCGCCACCCCGTGATGTTGAGCGGCGACACCCGGCCGGCCGGCCACTCCATCGGCCCACCGCACCCCACGCCCACGCCGACCAGGTCCGGTGGCGATACGGCAGCACCGGCGGCGACCTCGTCGAGCAGCGCGACGATCTCCGCCCACATCCGCTCGCCGTCCGCGGCCGGCGTCGGGCGGCGACCGACGGACAGCACGGTCCCGTCCGCATCGACGACCCCCGCCGCCAGCTTGGTCCCGCCGATGTCGATCCCGAGGACGACCTCAGCCATCGAGCAGCTCGCGCAGTTCGGCGTCGATCTGCTCCTGCGACATCCCCGCCACGCTCGGCCGCGCCGCCTCGATGTGCCCCGGCGGCCGCTCGCCGGAGGGGAACGCGAGCATCGAGGCGGTGAAGCCGTGCAGGTGGGTGCGGCCGCCGACGGGGCCGATCTCCCCGGCGGCGAAGAAACCCGCGACGGGGACCCCGCCCAGGACGCGGCGCACCTCCGCCACGTCGTGGTCCGCCGTGGGGAACATCGACCGGCCGCGCCCGTTGCACGAGACCAGCAGCGCCCCGGCCAGCCCGCTCGGTCCCAGCCGGTCGCGTACGGAGTCCAGGATCGTCGTGAGGTCGTCGTCGGCCGCGTCGGCGTCGCGCAGGTGGAACTGCACCGTGCTGCCCACCGGCAGCACCTCGCCCACCGACAGGCCGCCGCGGTCCTGGTCGACGCCCACGATGCCGCGCACCAGGAAGTCCCCGCAGGCGTGCGTCGGCGCGTACTCGTCGATCGCGATCCCCAGGTGTAGCCCGCGGACGGCCAGCGCCTGCTCCTCCCGGGGCAGCGACTCCACGACCGCCCGCGCGCTGGCGAGCGCGGTCGAGCCGGCGAGCTCGAGGAGCACCGGCCCGTCGACCGCGGTCACCGTCATGGGCGGGCCGATCGGGCGGCAGCCTTGCGACACCATCGTCTGCACGGCCACGTCGCCGCCGAGGACGACCCCGACGGCACCGCGCTCGCGGATCCGGCCGTCGACGAGGAGCCGCGTGCCACCCCGGGTCGCCGACCCCGACGCGAAGCCGCCGATCACCGGTAGCCCCTCGAAACCGTTGTCCCGCTGAGCGAAGAACGCGTCGGCGGGGAACGTCCAGGGGTCCACCAGCAGGACCGCCACGACGTCGTCCTCGGCGCGGTGGGGGACGCCGTCGACGACGACCAGGTCCTCCGCGGCACGGGTGTCGAGGGTGAACGTGTCCACGCGGGCCCCGGGCAACCGGGCCGCCCACACGCTGGCCGCGGGAACCCGCTCGACCCCGACGCCGCCGCCGATCACCCCGTGCGCGTCGCACCCCACGACCGCCGCTGCGTCCAGCTCGCCCGCGGCCGCCCTCAGCGCGGCCGCCGCATCGGGCGGCTCGGCCCCCGACACGAAGACGAACGCCAGGTCGGGGGCTCCCCCGCCGAGGCCGTCGCGCGCCGCTCGGGCCGCCTCCGTGGCCGACGCCACCACGTCGTCGCCGATGACGAGGCCGTCGGCCACCCGGGTACGGCCGTCCCCGGCACCCGCTGCGGCCCGCTCGTCCACGTTCCCCATCCTGACGCACCGGGCATCCCGAAGGGGCTCGCCCACGGCGAACAGCAGGGGCGCGCCGCCGGGATCGGACGTACCGTCGGCGCATGACGGCCGTCGCTCCCCCGGTTCCACCCGACCTGCCCCGCACGCTCGCCGCGCTGCGCGAGTCCGGGCACCGGCACCGCACCGTCAAGGAGGAGGTGCGGGACAACCTGCTGCAGCGGCTGGGGCGCGGCGCGGACCCCTTCCCCGGCATCGTCGGGTTCGACGACACGGTGCGCCCCGAGCTGGAGCGGGCCCTGCTCGCCGGCCACGACGTGGTGCTGCTCGGCGAGCGCGGCCAGGGCAAGACCCGCCTGATCCGCAGCCTGGTCGGGCTGCTCGACGAGTGGGTCCCCGTCGTCGAGGGTTGCGAGATCAACGACGACCCCGGAGTGCCGGTGTGCGCCCGCTGCCGGCGACTGGCCGGCGAGCTCGGGGATGCCCTGCCCGTGACCTGGCGGCACCGCAGCGAGCGCTACGGCGAGAAGCTCGCGACGCCGGACACGTCCGTCGGCGACCTGATCGGCGACGTGGACCCGGTGAAGGTCGCCGAGGGCCGCACGCTCGGTGACCCCGAGACGGTCCACTACGGGCTGGTCCCCCGCACCAACCGGGGGGTGTTCGCGGTCAACGAGCTGCCCGACCTGGCCGAGCGCATCCAGGTCGCGCTGCTGAACGTGCTGGAGGAACGCGACATCCAGGTCCGCGGCTACACGCTCCGGCTCCCGCTCGACCTGCTGATGGTGGCCAGCGCCAACCCCGAGGACTACACCAACCGCGGGCGCATCATCACCCCGCTGAAGGACCGGTTCGGGGCGGAGATCCGCACCCACTACCCGCTGCGGGTCGAGGACGAGGTCGACCTAGTACGCCAGGAGGCGGAACTGCCCGCCCTGGTGCCGCAGCACCTGCTGGACACCGTGGCCCGCTTCACCCGGCTGGTCCGCGAGTCGCCGTCGGTCGACCAGCGCAGCGGGGTGTCCGCGCGGTTCGCCGTCGCCGCGGCGGAGTCGCTGGCCGGTGCCGCGCTGCGCCGCGCGGCGATCACCGGGGAGCAGGAGCCGGTAGCCCGGGTGTGCGACCTGCCTGGCGTCGTCCCCACGCTGCGCGGCAAGGTGGAGTTCGAGGTGAGCGAGGAGGGCCGCGAGGTCGAGGTGCTGCAGCACCTGCTGCGCCGCGCGGTCGCGGAGACGTTCCGCAGCCGGCTCGGCGGCGTGGACCTGGCCGCCCTCATCGACCGCTTCGACGAGGGCGGCACCGTGGTCACCGGGGACCTGGTGCCCGCGACCGCGCTGCTGGACGAGATCGGGCCGCTGGAGGGCCTGGGCCGACTGGTCGCGGCCGTCGAACCGGACGCCGGCGAGTCGCCGGGGCTGGTCGCCGCCTGCGTCGAGCTGGCGCTGGAGGGCCTCTACCTGACCCGGCGCATCACCAAGGACGACGTCGCCGGTCGCAGCGTGTACGGCGGCGCCGGTGGCTGACCCGGCGCTCGCCGCCGTCCCCGCCGCGGCCGGCCGGTCGCCGGTCCGGTCAGATCCGCTCGACCGTGACCGCGGTTCCGTACGCCGCGACCTCGTTCATCATGTCCGCGATCTCGCCGGAGTCGTAGCGCATCGCGACCACCGCGTTGGCGCCCACCTGGTTCGCCGCGTAGCGCAGCCGGTCGACCGCTTCGAGCCTGCTGTCGGCCAGCAGCTTGGTGTAGCCCTTCGCCTCGCCGCCGACCAGGGTGCGGAAGCTTGCGCCCATGTTGGAGAAGGCGTTGCGGGCGCGGACCGTCACACCGAAGACCTCGCCGTGCACCTCGGTGATGCGGTAGCCGGGCAGGTCGTTCGTGGTCACGACGATGATCGGCGGGCCGCTGTACTGCGCGGGGGCCGCGCCGATCTCGCCGGGCTGCTGCTCGCTGATCGACGCCTGGGTCTGGTCGGTCCACTGGGCGCCGTCCCACCAGCGCAGGCGGGTCGGGTCGTGCGGGTCGGGGTACCACCCGGCGGGCGGGTTCGCGGAGCCGGTGCTCCCGGTCTGGTCGGTCATGCCGGGACCGTACTGCCTGGGCGTACGGTGACGCGATGAGCCGGTTCCGCTACGGCGCCTACCGCGAGGGACCGGACCCGCTCGCGGCTCCGTACGACGCCGGCCGGGCCGTCGACGAGCTCGGCGAGCGGATCCTGGACGGCTCGTCGGTGCGCGACGCTCTCCGGGACCTGATGCGCCGCGGCGCCGACGGGCTGCGCGGGCTGGACGACCTGATGCGGCGGGCCCGCCAGCGCCGCCGGGAGCTGCAGCGCAGCGGCCGGCTGGACGGGACGCTGGAGGAGGTGCGCCGCCTGCTGGACGAGGCCGTCGACGCCGAGCGGCGGGAGCTGTTCCCCGACCCCTCCGACGACGCCCGCTTCCGCGAGGCTCAGCTGGACGCACTGCCGGACGACGCCGCCGGCGCCGTACGGGAGCTGGCGGAGTACGACTGGCGCTCCGCGGAGGCCAGGCAGTCGTACGAGCAGATCCGCGACCTGCTGCGCCGCGAGGTGCTGGACCAGCAGTTCGCCGGCATGAAGCGGTCCTTGCAGGACCCCGCGGACCCGGCCGCGCAGCAGGCGCTGAAGGACATGCTGGCCGACCTGAACGCGTTGCTGGAGAAGAAGTCCCGCGGGGAGGACACCGAGGAGGACTTCGCCGAGTTCATGCGGCGGCACGGGGGGATGTTCCCGTCGGACCCGCAGGACCTGGACGAGCTGCTCGACGACCTGGCGCGACGCGCCGCCGCGGCCCAGCGGCTGATGGACTCGCTCAGCCCTGAGCAGCGGGCCGAGCTTCAGGACCTGATCGACCAGGCCATGTCCGACCTCGACCTGGCCGCGGAGATGGGCCGGCTGCAGGACAACCTCCGGGCGCTGCGACCCGACCTGCCGTGGCAGGGCCGGCAGCGGATGGACGGCGACGAGGGCCTGGGGCTGGGCGACGCGACGGGCGCGCTGGCCGACCTCGCCGACGTGGAGTCGCTCGAGAGGTCCCTGCGCCAGGACTACGCGGGCGCGTCGCTGCAGGACGTGGACGAGGACGCGGTGCGCCGGGCGCTGGGCCGGCAGTCGGTCGATGACCTGCGCCGTCTGCAGGAGGTGGAGCGCGAGCTGGAGCGCCAGGGGTTCCTGACGCGTTCGGGTGGCCGGGTGGAACTGACGCCGAAGGCGATGCGACGACTCGGCCAGACCGCGCTACGGCGGGTGTTCGCGTCGCTGGAGTCCGGGCGCCGCGGCGACCACGACGTACGGGACGCGGGTGCGGCCGGGGAGTTCACCGGGACCACGCGGGAGTGGCGGTTCGGCGACGAGCAGCCGATCGACGTGGTCCGCACGGTCGGAAACGCCGTACGCCGGCATGTCACGACCCGCTCCGACGACCGGGTCCGGCTGACGGCGGACGACTTCGAGGTGCGCGAGACGGAGCGGCGCACCAGGGCCGCCGTGGCGCTGCTCGTCGACCAGTCGTTCTCGATGGTCATGAACGACACCTGGCGGGCGGCCAAGACGACGGCGATGGCGCTGCACGCGCTGGCGACCGCGCAGTTCCCGCAGGACGCCGTGCAGGTCGTCGCGTTCGCGAACATGGCCCGGGTGATCCGGCCGCACGACCTGCCGGACCTCGACGCCAGCGACATCCAGGGCACCAACCTGCAGCACGCCCTGATGCTGGCCGGCCGATTCCTGGACCGGCACCGGGACGCCGAGCCGGTCCTCATCGTCATCACCGACGGGGAGCCGACCGCGCACATCGACCGCGACGGCGAGTGGCGGTTCAGCTGGCCGCCGTCGCAGCAGACCGTGGACCTGACCGTCGCGGAGGTGGACCGCCTGACCAGGCGAGGCGTCCCGATCTCCTGGTTCCGGCTCGGTGACGACCCGCGGCTGGAGCGGTTCCTGGACGCGATGGCCCGCCGCAACGGCGGCCGGGTGCTGTCCGCCTCCGGGGAGCGGCTCGGCGACGTCGTCGTCACCGACTACCTGCGCCGGCGGCGCGGACGCCGAGCGTCGGCGTGACGGAGGGAGTCCGGCCCGGCCGCGGCCGGGCCGGGGACGCGCTCCCGGGATAGGGTCGCGCCTCGTGTCCGAGCCCGCGCCCGCGTCGAGGGGCGTCGCGCCGCACCGACGCGTCGGGCGCGCGCTACGGCGCACACCGATGTTCGCCGACCTGCCGCGCGAGGTCGCGGTCCTGTCGGCGATCGCCTTCTGCGTCGCGCTGGGCTTCGGCATCGTGGCGCCGGCGCTGCCGGTGTTCGCCCGGTCCTTCGACGTGTCCGCCCTGGCCGCGAGCGCGGTCATCTCGGTGTTCGCGCTGGTCCGCTTCGTCACCTCGCCGCTGGCGGGCGCGCTGGTCGACCGGGTCGGCGAGCGCACCGTGCTGGCCTCGGGGCTCGCGATCGTGGCCGTGTCGAGTGCCGTCGCCGGCCTGTCGCAGTCGTACGCGCAGCTGCTGGTGCTGCGCGGCATCGGCGGCCTCGGCTCGTCGATGTTCACCGTGTCCGCCATGGCGCTGCTGCTGCGGGTCGTGGAGCCGCAGCAGCGCGGTCGGGCGTCCGGCGCCTTCCAGGGCGGCTTCCTGCTCGGCGGCGTCGCCGGTCCCGCCGTCGGTGGCCTGGTGGTGGCGTGGTCGATCCGCGCGCCCTTCTTCGTGTACGCCGGCACGCTCGCGCTCGCCGTCGTCGTCACGCTCGCGTTCCTCACCCGCGCGCACCTGCGGGAGCGGGAGCAGAAGGTGGCCGGGGACGACGCGGGCGGCCTGGAGCCGCTGCGGGCGGCGCTGCGGGACCCGGCCTACCGGGCCGCGCTCGCGGTGAACCTGAGCAACGGGTTCGTGTCCTTCGGGTTGCGGGCCGCGCTGGTCCCGCTGTTCGTGGTGGAGGGCCTGCAGCAGGGTGCCGGCCTGGCCGGCGCGGGATTCCTGGTGGCCGCCGCCGTGCAGGCGGTCTTGCTGCTGCCCGCCGGCCGGTCGGCCGACACCCGTGGTCGCCGCCCCGCGCTGATCGTGGGCACGTCGGCCAGCGTGGCCGGGATGGCGTTCCTGGTGCTGTCCGACGCGACCGCGGGCGACGCCGGCACCGTGGTCGGGATCGTGCTGTTCTTCGTGTCGATGGCGGTGCTGGGCTTCTCCGCCGCCTTCCTCGGCTCCGCGCCCGCGGCGGTCGTCGGCGACATCATGGGCGGCCGGCGCGGCGGCATCGTCGTGGCGGCGTACCAGATGGTCTCCGACCTCGGCGCGGTCGCCGGCCCGCTGCTCGCCGGACTGCTGGTGGACCTGTTCGACTACGACTGGGCGTTCGCCAGTGGCGTCGCGGTGACCGTGCTGGCCCTGGTGATGGTGCTGCTGATGCCCGAGACCCTGCACCGCGGCCGGCACCCCGAGCCGGCCGCCGACGAACCCGCTGAGGAGGCGCCGTGACGGACCGTCCCGCCGAGGTCCCGGAGGACCCGATCGGCGCGAACCGGGACTACTGGGAGTCGCTGGCGGGCTTCCACGGCAGAGGCAACGACTCCTACTACGACGTCGAGGCGCTGGTCGCCGGCGAGCGCATCATGACCGAGCACGAGCAGTCGGCCCTCGATCGAGCGACGGAGGGGCACGGTGTCGCGGGGCTGCGGGTGGCGCACCTGCAGTCGCACATCGCGTTCGACAGCATCACGATGGCGCAGGACGGGGCCTCGGTCACCGCGCTGGACTTCTCGCCGACCGCGCTGGAGCGGGCCCGCGAGATCGCGGCGCGTGCCGGCGTCAGCATCGAGACCGTGCTGGCGGAGGCGACGTCCCTGTCGGGCGAGGAGTACGCGTCCCTGCACGGCTCGTTCGACCTGGTGTACGCGACGATCGGCGCGATCTGCTGGATCGAGGACATCGACGCGTGGATGCGGTCCGCCGCCGCGCTGCTGCGACCGGGCGGGCGCCTGGTGCTGGTCGACATGCACCCGCTGGCGAACTGCGTCGGCTCGACCGACCCGCTGCGGCTGGACTTCCCGTACGCCGGCGACGGCCCGCAGGCCTGGTCCGGGACCGGGTCGTACGCCAACGCCGACGCCCCCGTTGGCGGGACGACGGTGGAGTACGCGCACTCCCTCGGCGAGGTCGTGACGGCGGCGATCGACGCGGGGATGCGGGTGGATCGGCTCGAGGAGCACCTGTCGGTGGCGTTCGACCCGCGGGGGGACCTGCTGGCGGACGAGGGCGACGGCCGCTACCGGCTTCGGATCGGCCAGGGACGCGACGGCGGTCCGGGGGTCCCGCTGCCGATCATGTTCACCCTGCTCGCGACACGGTCGGCCTGAGGCCGGCGCGGCGCCTCCCGCCCCTCGGGTCAGACGCCGGCGAAGGCCGGGGCGACGCGCGGCCAGGGCCGGACCCGCTCCAGGGTCGCGGCCAGGGACAGCAGCAGGTGCTCGGTCCCGGGGCGGCCGACGAGCTGCACCGCCACCGGGGTCCCGGTCTCCGGGTGGGTGGCGACGGGCACCGTCATCGCGGGGAAGCCGGCGATGTTCCACGGCGCGGCGAAGGGGGCGTAGCGGATGTTGGCCGCCATGGTCTTGGCCCAGGAACCGTCGCCCCAGCGCTTGGCCTCGATCGGCGGCTGCGCCAGCGCAGGGGTGACCAGGACGTCGAACTGGGTGAGGTACTCGTTCGCCTTTCGCCGCCACGACTCCCGCAACCGCTCCGACATCAGCGGGCTGGTGCGCACCGCGCGACCGATCCGCGCGTGGGTACGCACCCGCGGCTCGATCCTGTTCTCGTCCAACGAGTCCACGTCGCCGGCGGCTCCCGCGAACCAGCGGACCAGGGCCGCGATCGCGGCACCTTGCGGGTAGGTGGGGCTGTCGCGTCGTACGTCGTGGCCCTCGACCCGCAGCACCGAGCCGACGGACTCGACCGCGGCGGCGTACGCGGGGTCGACCCGGACGCCGAGGACGGGTGGCCGCAGGGACAGCGCGACGCGCAGCCGGCGATCCGGTTCCGACACCTCGGCCCACTGCGGCCGGGCGGCCAGCACCGACATCACCAGGGCGGTGTCGGCGACCGTGGTGGCCAGCGCGCCGTTCTCGGACATGCCGTACCAGTCGGTGGCGCCGAGGTCTGCGGGGACGATGCCGAAGCCGGGCTTGAGACCGACGAGGCCGGTGCAGGCGGCTGGGATGCGGATGCTGCCCATCCCGTCGTTGCCGTGGGCGACCGGGACCATTCCGGTGGCGACGGCCGCCGCGGAACCGCCGGAGGATCCACCGGGGGTGCGGGTCGGGTCCCAGGGGTTGCGGGTGATGCCGAAGACCGAGTCGGTGGCGCCGTAGACGCACAGCTCGGGAACCCGGCTGAGGCCCACGACGACCGCGCCGGCGCCGCGCAGCCGCTTCACCACGGCATGGTCCTCGGCCTGCGGCGCGTCGCTGGTGGCGGCAGAGCCGACCCGCATCGGCTCGCCCTCGACGGGGACATTGTCCTTGACGGCGATGGGGACCCCGGCGAGCGGGAGTCCTGCCTTGTCCGCGCGCGCGTCGACGGCCGCGGCCTCGTCCAAGGCCTTGGCGGTCCGGACGACCTGGAAGGCCTCGATCTCGCCGTCGCGGGACGCGATGCGGGCCAGCGCCTCGGCGGTCGCGTCGTGGGCGCTCGCCGTCCCCGTGCGGACCGCGTCGGCGATCGAGGTCGCCGTCCACTCCTCGCGCCAGCTCGTCATGGCCGCCTCCTCACCCGAGTGCCTGCCCGAGGTCGTCGAGCAGGTCCTGCGTCGTCTCCAGCCCCACGGACAGCCGGACCAGGTCTGAGGGGACCTCCAGCGGGCTGCCCGCGGCGGACGCGTGCGTCATCCGGCCGGGGTGCTCGATCAGCGACTCGACTCCGCCGAGCGACTCGCCCAGGGTGAAGACCCGGGTCCGACCGCACACGGCGACGGCCTCCTCCTCGCCTCCGGCGACCCGGAAGGACACCATCCCGCCGAAGTCGCGCATCTGCCGGGCGGCGACGTCGTGGCCAGGGTGGTCGGCGTGCCCGGGGTAGTGGACGGCGGTGACCTGCGGGTGCGCGTCGAGCAGGTCGACGACGGCGCGGGCGTTGGCGCAGTGCCGGTCCATCCGTACCGCCAGGGTCTTGATGCCGCGCAGCACCAGCCAGGAGTCGAACGGACCGGCGACGGCGCCCTGCGCGTTCTGGTGGTAGGCGAGCAGCTCGGCGAGCTCGGGGTCCGCGGCGACGAGGGCACCGCCGACGACGTCGCTGTGGCCGCCGAGGTACTTGGTGGTCGAGTGGACGACGACGTCGGCGCCGAGGGACAGCGGCTGCTGGAGGTACGGCGACGCGAAGGTGTTGTCCACCACAAGGATCGCGCCGGCCTCGTGGGCGATACCGGCGAGCGCCTCGATGTCCGCGATGCCGAGGAGGGGGTTGGTGGGGGTCTCGACCCACACCACCTTGGTGCGGCCGGACCGGATAGCGGCGCGGACCGCATCGGGGTCGGAGATGGCGGCGGCCGTGTGCTCCAGGCCCCATGGCTCGGCGACGCGGGCGAAGAGGCGGTAGGTGCCGCCGTACGCGTCGTCGGGGATGACGGCGTGGTCGCCGGGGCGGCAGACGGTGCGCAGCAGGGTGTCCTCGGCGGCGAGGCCGCTGGCGAACGCGAGGCCGCGAGCGTCGGGGACGTCCGGGGCCTCCAGCGAGGCGATGCACTCCTCGAGGGCGGTGCGCGTGGGGTTGGCGCTGCGCGAGTACTCGTACCCGCCGCGCAGGCCGCCCACGCCGTCCTGCTTGTAGGTGGAGACCTGGTAGATGGGTGGCACGACCGCCCCGGTGGTGGGGTCGGGGTCCTGCCCGGCGTGGATGGCCCGGGTCTCGATCCCTGCGGACGACCAGTCGTGCCCGTCAGTCATGGGCCGACCTTACGAGGTGCTGACGGCGATCGGTCGGCTGCCCGGCGGTGGAACACCCGGTGGCCGCGTCCGGTTGTGCAGGTCGCAGGAAGGACGGAGGCTTGATGACCATGTGGGACACCCTGTTCGGAGCCGGTCGCAGCGCGAAGAGCCGGATGGTGGCGCCGGAGGAGGCGCTGCCCGGTCGGGCGGTGCGCCCGTTCGCCATCCCGTCGGTGCACGCGGTGCTGGGGACGCCACTGGAAGGGCCGTGGCCGGAGGGGATGAAGCACCTGTACGTCGGCCTCGGCTGCTTCTGGGGGGCGGAGAAGCGGTTCTGGCGGCTGGACGGCGTGTACACGACCGCGGTCGGCTACCAGGGCGGCATGACGCCCAACCCGACGTACGAGGAGGTGTGCACCGGCAGGACCGGGCACGCCGAGAACGTGCTGGTGGTTTACGACCCGGCCCGGCTGTCGACGTACGACGTGCTGAAGGTGTTCTGGGAGAACCACGACCCGACGCAGGGGTACCGCCAGGGCAACGACGTCGGGACGCAGTACCGGTCCGCGCTGTACTGGACCGACGACGAGCAGCGCGAACTGGCGGAGCGGACCCGGGACGCGTACGACGCGGTCCTGCGCGGCCAGGGCTTCGACCCGATCACCACCGAGGTGCTGCCCGCGGAGGGCCGGCCGTTCTACTACGCCGAGGACTACCACCAGCAGTACCTCTACAAGGTGCCGCACGGCTACGACTGCCACGCGCACACCGGCATCGACCTGCCCGCGGTCAGCGAGGTCTGACCGGAAGCCGGCAACCGGCGTGCGCGATCAGTAGGGGACGGCGCCGCCGCCCGGCGGGGGCCGCGGCCGATGCGCGAAGCGTGGGGCCCGTACCCGGGTCTGGCAAGGGATTTCCCGACCGGGTTGGCGGGACGTCGGGGGACGCGGGTCAGCGGAAGTCGTGCCAGATCGCCGCGTACGCCTCCACGACGTCGACGATGCCGACGGCCAGGAGAAGCGCGACAGACAGGCCCGTGGCGACCCACGGGATGCTGGTCGGAGTCCGGCGAGCCCTCGCGCTGAGCAGGGAGCCAAGGCTCGCGGCCAGCGCGACGGCGCAGATCGGCGTGCTGACGACGAACCAGCGCACGGCCCCCCGGGGACCCTCGGGTCCCGGCATCAGCGCGACGACCTGGAGGGCAGCGACACCCCGAGGGCGAGCCTGGACAGCGTCGACGTACGACAGTCCCTGGCAGCTGCGATCGACATGGGGGCGGTCCTCCTCGCGGGTCCGTGCCAGGGTACCTGCGGGAGGGCTTTGCTGATCATTTCGCTTGCGGCGTAACGGATTTCGTGTGTACGGGGTCTTGCGCGGTGTCGGACCGGGCAGGTACACTCGTACACATGTTCGATCCCGTGGTTCCCGGTCCGCGGACCTCGCGCGCGTGGGACGCCGCCCTGCTCGCGCAGGCGGTGACGGTGGGCCCGGGGCCGGTGGCGATCGGGCTGCTGGAGCAGGTCGACCCCGACGAGCTGTGCGGGCATGACCGGGTGGTGTTCCTGACCGCGTGGCAGGCCCAGGCGGCGTGGGTGACCGCGCGGTCGTTCGCCGCGATCCTTCCCGTGGTGGGGCCCCAGCCGGCACGGGATCCCGACCCGGACGACGAGGGCGGCCCGGTGGACCTCGGTCCGTTCGAGTGTGTGGAGGAGGCCCGGCACGCCGAGGTCGCCGCCGCCTGCCGGCTGTCCACCGTCGCGGCGTCGGACCGCATCACCACCGCCCGGTTCCTCGCCGGTCCCGGTGCCCCGGTCGCCGGCATGCTGGAGACCGGGGCGTGGGGGTACGGGCACCTGTCCGCGGTGGTGTCCGAGACCGCCGAGCTGTCCGCGGCCCTCACCGAGCGGGTCGTGCAGACCGTGGTCGCCGAGACGCTGCCCGACGCGGACGGGGTCGCGTCCCGGTACGCGGAGGAGACCCCGGGCCGGCTGCGGCACCGCATCCGCCGCACCATCCTGCGCCTGGACGCCGCCGCCGCCGCGGAACGGGCGAAGAAGAGGCGGCGGGAACGGTCGCTGCGGATCAGCCCGCTGCCGGACTTCCGCGCCAGGATCACCCTGGAGGCCTCCCAGCCGATGGCGTCGTGGGCGTGGCGGCAGTTCGACACCTGGGCCCGCGCACGGCAAGCCACCCTGAAGGACCCGGCCGCGGACCTCACCGTACTGCTCGGCCCCTGCACCTGCCCCATCGAGACCGGCACCGGCACCTCACGGGCGGAATCGGTCGGCACCCTCGCCGCCCTGCGCGGACACCACCGCCGCCAGCCCGAAGGGTCCGGGACCGGTGCCGTCGCCGACCCGAACAGCGAGCGGACGCACCAGCTCGGCTGCCCGCACCACCCCGACACCACCCTGGAAGCGCTACGCGCCGACGCCGTCATCGAAGCCGCCCGCCTACTCATCCGGCACCTCGGCCTGGACACCAGCGACGCCCCGACCACCACCGGGGCGACCATCCCGGCCAGCGGCGCCGCCACCACGGACACCGGGCTCCCCGGCACCGGGACCAGCGGCAACACGGGAGCGAACGAGAGCGACGGAGCCGGGACGGGCGCAGACGCCGGTGCCGGAGCCGGCGCGGCTGCAGGGTCGGCACCTGCCGGTGCCAGCGCGGGAGCCGGGACCGGTGCCGGGCGGGGCAGGTCGTGGTCGTCCGCGGTCGTCATCGTCGACGCCCCGACCTTGCTCGGGCTGGCCGACAACCCCGGCTGGGTCCCCGGCCACGGCTGGGTCCCCGCACCCCTCGCCCGCGAACTGGCGGCCGGCGCGGATACCTGGCGGGCGTTCCTCACCGACCACGGCCGCCTGGTCGCCACCCGCTACCGGCCCAGCGACCGGCTGCGCGAACTGGTCACCGCCCGGGACACCACCTGCACCTTCCCCGGCTGCACCATCCCCTCGGTCCACACCGACCTCGACCACGCGGCCAACTACGACGGCGGCAACACCACCGCCGCGAACCTGCACCCGGCCTGCCGGCGACATCACCGGATCAAGACCCACACCACCTGGTCCGCCGCACCGGATCCGGGCAGCGGGCAGATCAGATGGACCAGCCCCACCGGACACACCTACCCCACACCCCCCGATCCGATCTGGGACACCGGACCCCCGCCGGGCGACGTCAGTCCCGACCTTCCCGCGATCACCCCGGAGAGCGCCGACCCCCAGACCCTCGACGCCGTCGACCCCGCCCGCACCGACCCGCCGGTCAGCGCACTCGAGATCTGGCTCACCGCACACCTCGCCGCCTGATCACCTCGCGCGGTCCGGTGCGACGCGGGACTGATGTCACCCCGTCCCCGCGATCCCACAGTGCCTGACCTTGCGGCGGGCGCTCGCGGCGCACCCACACCCTCTGGCCGGGCGCGGCGACCCAGCCCGAACGTCACTCGGAAGAGTGGGACATGCTCGCCCTGCTCTGGGTGGCCGGCATCGGGGCGATCCCGCCGGCCTTCCTCCCGTGCCCGGCCGCCGGCGTCGACCTGACGGCTCGATCCCTCGCTACCCGGCGAGGTACCCCAGCACGTCCTGCCGCGTGATGATCCCGGCCGGCTTGCCGTCCTCCACCACGATCGCGGCGTCCGACGACTGCAGCGCAGCCACGGCGGTCGCCACCGGCTCCCCCGCACCGATCATCGGCAGCGGCGATGACATGTGCTTGTCCACCGCGTCCGCCAGGTGCGCCCGACCGTCGAACAGCGCGTCCAGCAGGTCCCGCTCCACCACGCTGCCGACCACCTCCGCAGCCATCACCGGGGGCTCGGCCCGCACCACCGGCAGCTGCGACACCCCGTACTCCCGCAGGATGTCGATCGCCTCCCGCACCGTCTCCTGCGGATGGGTGTGCACGAACGGCGGCAGCACCCCGGTCTTGCCGCGCAGCACGTCCCCCACGGTCCGGTCCGGCGAGGTCGCCAGGAACCCGTACGACGCCATCCAGTCGTCGTTGAACACCTTCGACAGGTAGCCGCGGCCGCCGTCCGGCAGCAGCACCACCACCACGTCGTCGGGCCCGGCCTTCTCCGCGACCCGCAGCGCGGCCACTACGGCCATCCCGCACGACCCGCCGACGAGCAGCCCCTCCTCGCGCGCCAGCCGTCGCGTCATCTCGAACGAGTCCTTGTCCGATACCGCGATGATCTCGTCGGCCACGGACGGGTCGTACGTCGACGGCCAGAAGTCCTCGCCCACGCCCTCGACCAGGTACGGCCGCCCGGTGCCGCCGGAGTAGACCGACCCCTCCGGATCCGCCCCGATGATGCGCACCCGACCGTCGGAGACGTCCTTCAGGTACCGCCCGGTCCCTGTGATCGTCCCGCCGGTCCCGACCCCCGCGACGAAGTGGGTGATCCGGCCGTCGGTCTGCGCCCACAGCTCGGGACCGGTCGTCTCGTAGTGCGACCGCGGGTTGTCCGGGTTGGAGTACTGGTCCGGCTTCCACGCCCCCGGGATCTCGCGCGCCAGCCGGTCCGACACCGAGTAGTACGACCGCGGGTCCTCGGGATCGACCGCCGTCGGGCACACCACGACCTCGGCCCCGTACGCCTTCAGCACGTTGCGCTTGTCCTCGGACACCTTGTCCGGGCAGACGAACACGCACCGGTACCCCCGCTGCTGCGCCACCAGCGCCAGCCCCACCCCGGTGTTCCCCGACGTCGGCTCGACGATGGTCCCGCCCGGGCCGAGCAGCCCGGACGCCTCCGCCGTCTCGATCATGCGGGTGGCGATGCGGTCCTTCACCGACCCCCCGGGATTGAGGTACTCCACCTTCGCCAGCACGGTCGCGGGCAGCCCCGCGGCAACCGAGCGGAGCCGGACCAGGGGCGTGTCGCCGATCAGGTCGACGACGGACTCGTACACCTGCACGCAGCGGAGCCTACGGGTCAGCAGCCCCGCCGTCCCCACCCCGCCGATGGCTACCCTGCCCCCATGGCCCGACCGGTCGTCACGCTCGCCCCGGGGGTGCACCGCATCCCGACCCTGGGTGACTACATCAACTCCTTCGCCCTCGTCGACGACGACGGCCAGGTCACCCTGGTCGACACCGGCCTGAAGCGGGCCCCCCGCCGGATCGTGGCTGCGCTCGCCGCCCTCGGGAAGCACCCCTCCGACGTCACCCGCATCGTCCTCACCCACGCGCACCTCGACCACGCGGGCGGCGCGGCGCGCATGGTCGCGGACACCCGAGCCAGCGGCGTGGACGTCCACGAGGACGACGCCGACTACATCCGGACGGGCGCCGCACCCCCGGTCGACCGCTCCTCCACCGCAGGGCGGATCTTCTCCCGCCTGCCGGGCCAGGGCTTCGCGGCCGCCCCTGTCGCGGCGGTCCTCCACGACGGGCAGCTGCTCGACGTCGCCGGCGGCCTGCGCGTCGTGCACACCCCGGGCCACACCCCCGGCCACGTCTCGCTGCTGCACGAGCCGACCGGGGTGCTCGTCACCGGCGACTCGATCTTCAACATGCGCAGCCGGATGACCTGGCCGATGTCCGCCGCGTGCACCTCCATTCGCCAGACCCGCGAGACCGCGGCCCGGCTGGCCGACCTCGAGTACGACGTTGCCGCCTTCACCCACGGCCCGGAGATCCGCGACGGCGCCCGGGAGGCCATCCGGGGCTTCCTGCGCCGACGCGCCACGGGCTGACGGCGGCGGCGGAGCCCCCTCGTGCTGCACCGACGGCAGCTCTCGTACGGCACGGCCGGCCTGCTCGGGTTCTCCGCAGCGGCCGTCGGCGTGCTGGCCGCGCAGGCCGTCGCCGCCCGGCGCACCATCGGACCGCGCCGCACCGTGCCGCCGTACCACGACGGCCGCTACCTGCCCCGCGACGGCGCCCGCGGCGGCACCTCCATCCGGATCGCCGTCCTCGGCGACTCCGGAGCCGCCGGCCTCGGCGTGGACCACGCCGCCGAGACGATGGGGGCCGTCATCGCGCACGGTGTCGCCGACGCGCTGCGGCGCCCGGTCGTCCTCACCAACCACGCCGTCGTCGGCGCCCAGACCAAGGACCTCGACGCGCAGATCGACCGGGCGCTGACCGCCTACCCGCAGGTCGCCGTGATCATGGTGGGGGCCAACGACGTCACCCACCTCGTCCCGGTGGCCCTGTCCGCCCGCCGGCTCGAGGCCGCGGTCGCCCGGCTGCGGGCCGCGGGAGCCCAGGTGGTCATGGGCACCTGCCCCGACCTCGGCACGGTGCGACCCATCTCCCCGCCGCTGCGCCAACTGATGCGCCGCTACTCCCGGCGCCTCGCCGCCCGGCAGGGCGGGGCCACCCTCGCCGCCGGCGGCCGGCCGGTGCTTCTCGGCGACCTGATCGGGCCGGAGTTCGACGCCTATCCCGAGGTCATGTTCTCCGTCGACCGCTTCCACCCGTCGGCCGACGGGTACGCCGCGGCCGCCCAGGCGCTGCTGCCGGAGGTCATCGCGGCACTGCGCCGGGGACCGACCGGCGGCATGCTGCCCGAGGCGTACGTACCACCCGCGCCCCGGTAGCGGCCCGCCTCGGGGCTCACAGCGCCAGCCGCAGCGCGCGGCAGTCCTCCGCCGCCTGCGCGAGAACCCCCCGCACGGTCTCGTCGTCGGCCCGGCCCGCCGCCACCACCAGGTCCGTTCCCGTCACCGCCACCAGGTCGGCGGCCGCGGCGTCCGCCAGCACCGGGACCTCCCGGGCCCGCGCCGGCCGGCCCGCCGCGGCGGCCTCCAGCGCCTCCGCGGCGTCCGCCAGCCGCTGCGCCAGCGCCCGCGCCGCCAGTGCCCGGGACTCGTACGGAGGCAGCGCCGCGGCCAGTCGGGCCAACGGCATCCCGCGCAGCCGGTCGGCCACCCGGGCCACCTCGCGGGCCAGCCGCTCGACCGGGTCGGTCGGGTCCGGGGCGCCCCACATGACGGCGAGGCTAGCGGCGGGGGCCCGAAGTCCCGCGGCGGAGTGACGGACGGGCTATCGCGCCCGCGGGACCGACGGCTACGGTGGGGGCACCCACGGCGACAGGTCGAGAGGAGCCCGCCGATGACACTCCACCACTCCGAAGAGACCCACCGTCAGCTCGTCGACCGAGTACCCGGAGCCACCGGTCGCGAGCTGCAGGAGTGGTTCCGGATCCTCGAGGAGGGCCCCGCGTTCTCGCGCTTCGACGAGCGCGTGCACTGGCTGCAGGACGACTACGCGCTGTCGCACGGCCAGGCGACGGCGATCGTGCACGAGTACGACAAGACCCGCGCCGCCCGCAAGCTGGCCTGACGGATCCCGCAACGACCAGGGCCGCCGCCTCCCGGAGGAGGACGGCGGCCCTGCTGTCGTTCTGCGGCCGGGCGGATGACCCGACCGGGCGGTCAGTGGCGCCCGAAGATCAGTTCCGGCTGAGGATGGACAGCAGCCGCAGGATCTCCAGGTACAGCCAGATCAGCGTGACCAGCAGGCCGAAGGCCATCCGCCACGACTCCCGCTCCGGCAGCCCCATCGCGATGCCCTGCTTGATGGCCTCGAAGTCCAGCGCCAGGCTGAACGAGGCGAGCAGCACGCCGAAGGCGCACAGGATCAGGCCCCAGCCGCTGACCCCGTAGAAGCCCCAGCCGCCGCCGACGCCGAACAGCGCGGCCACCAGCGACGCCAGGCCGATGACGAGGTACGAGACCATCGCCACGATCATGACCTTCACGAACGTGCCGTTCACCCGGATGATCCGGGTGCTGTACAGCAGCAGCATCACGCCGAACGCGGTGAACGTGCCGATCACCGCCTGCTGGACCAGGCCGTAGTAGTCGTTGGCGACGGCCAGCGTGTTGTACCAGTAGCTGATCCCGCCGAGCATCACGCCCTGGACCAGCGAGTACACCAGCACCAGCGCCGGGGACACCGACTTCTTGAACGCGTTCACCAGGCCGAGCACCAGGCCGATCACGGCGGCGCCGATCCAGATGTAAGGCATCGACTCGGCGGTGTTCCAGCCGAAGACCGCGCCGATCACGACCAGGACGAACGCGATCCCGGTCTTCACGATCACGTCGCCGAGGGTCACGCGGGCGCCCGCCTGCGGGCCCGCGACCATCTGGTGCAGCTGGTCGGCGGTCACGGTGTCGCTCACGGCAGCGCCAGAGGTCGCCTGGGCCACCGCGGACCGGCCCTCGTCGTAGGCGAACCCGGCACCGCCCGGGGCGGTGGTGCCCTCCTGGCCGATCCGGGCCAGGATCGGGTTGGTCGTCTGCATCGAGTCGTGCTCCTCGTGGTCGGGGCCGCGAACGTCGCGGCCTCACGTCCAACGGTAACCCACGAACCAGGATTCCCCGATCCGAACAGTCCCGTCAGCCGGTCGAGTGCCCCCGGGGGGATTCGAACCCCCACCACGGGCTGTTTAAGAGCCCTGCCTCTCACCAGTTGGGCTACGGGGGCCCGACTGCTGGACCGTCCGCCCGACGTTGCGCCCACGGTACGTGGGCGTCGTCGCGTGGCAGTTGGGACACAGCAGACGGAGGTTGCGCAGGCGATTATCCCAACGGTCTCCGTTGATGTGATCCAACTCCAAGGGAATGGGTTGCGCCGCCCACCGATCCCGTCCACACATCGCACACGCAGCAGCGAAAACCCCCTCCTCGACCAGTCGGCGGCGAAGCTTGGCCGTGCTCACCAGCCGACCCGCCACCAGGAGCTCGCTCAGCGGTGCGCGGGCCCGAGGCGTGGGTTCATCGCCCAGGTCGTCCACGAGGGCGATGCCCAGGTGGGCCAACTGTCGCCTCAGCCGACGCCGATGCACGACCGTCGGGCGCAGCTCCAGCTCGGCCAGCAGCGCCGACAGGTCGGGGCTGCGGGCCGCGGCCGCGCGAACCGTGTCGTCGGGCCGCAGAGCCGACGGACGCACGCGGAGGTGCTCGGCGTCCAGGCCGAGGCGGGCGATCTCTCGCCGGACCGTCTCGTAGTTGCCGCCGCGCGGCACCAGGCCGAGGGCGGTGCAGACCTCGCGCATCGTGCGGGAGGCGGCGACGGCCTCCCGGAGCTGGTCGTCGGTGTAGCGGCGGCGGGTCACGTCCCGGGACGCTATCGGCGGGGTCGGACGGCAGGCGTCCGCCGTCCACAGGCCCCAGCCCCCCGGCCGCGCCCCGGGCGGTCGACGACCGGGAGGGACCTACAGGTAGGTCTGGCGGGGATGGATCGCGTGCGCGCCGACGACCCGGTCCAGGAACAGGAACCCGTCGAGGTGGTCCAGCTCGTGCTGCAGCGCACGGGCCTCGAAGGCGTCGGTCGCCAGCACGACCTCCTCCCCCGTTCCCGGCAGCCAGCCTCGGACCGTGAGCCGGGTGGCCCGCTTCACGTCCCCGGTGAAGTCCGGGACGGACATGCAGCCCTCCCGGGCCCGCTCGTTGCGCGAGGCGGCCTCGACCCGGGCGTTCACCAGGACGTACTCGCCGTGGGAGATCCGGGTCTTCGGGTGCCGGCTGACGTCGAGGGAGAACACCCGCAGCCCCACCCCCACCTGGTTGGCGGCCAAACCCACGCAGCCCGGTGACACCCGCATGGTGGCGACCAGGTCGGCGGCCAGCTGCGCCACGACCGGGTCGCGGGGGTCCACCTCCGCGCACGGCGTCGACAGCACGGGCTCCGGGGCGCGGACCACGGGCAGGACGCGGCCCGCCGGCAGGTCCGGCATCCGTACCGGGCCGTCGAGGGGAGTGGTCACAGCACGTCCGGGTCGTGCGGGCGCAGGGTCGCGTCGACGCCGAGCTCGTGCGCGACCTCCGTGACCCGGGCCTGGAGCGCGGCGACGTCCACGTCGGCCGGCACGTCCACCTCGGCGAGCAGCACGTACATCCCGCCCGCCAGCCGCGTGGTCAGGTCCGTGACGTTGCCCCCGACGTCGGCGAGCACCCGGGTCAGCCGCGACACGATCCCCGGGCGGTCACCACCGTGGACCGACAGCAGGTACGCGGGCCCGGCCGCGGCCGGGGACGCCTCCTCCACCGGCACCGGCAACACCGACACCACCAGACCCTGGTCGGACAGCGGCGCCAGTCGCGCCGCCACGTCGTCGGCCGGCACGTCCAGGTCGGCGATCAACGTCCAGGCGAAGTGCCCGCGCAGCAACGTCATCGACGAGTCCTCGAGGTTCCCCCCGAGGTCGGCCACGGCACCGGTGACGTCGGCGATGATGCCGGGTCGGTCATGGCCCAGGACGGTGACGGCGAGCAGGCTCATGGCCCCACCCTAGGTGTCGGCCACCCACGCCCCCGCCAGCATCACCCGCCGCACCTGCAGGTCGGGCGACAGCACCACCAGGTCGGCGCGCTGCCCCGCGGCGAGCCGGCCCCGGTCGCCGTCCAGGCCCAGCACCGCGGCGGGGACCGCCGACGCCATCGCGCTGGCCGAGACCGGGTCGACGCCCACGACGTCCACGACGTACCGGAAGGCGGCGTCCATCGTCAGCGTGCTGCCGGCGATGGCCCCGCCGTCGACCAGCCGCGCCACGCCGTCCGTCACGCGCACGGCCAGCGAGCCCAGCCGGAAGTCGCCGTCGCCGACACCGGCCGCGGCCATCGCGTCCGTGATGAGCGCGACCCGCCCCGCCCCGGCGTGCGCGACCGCGAGGTGGACCACGGCCGGGTGCAGGTGCACCCCGTCGCAGATCAGCTCCACCACGCAGCCCGGGTCGTCCAGCAGCGCCGTGACCGGACCGGGGCTGCGGTGCCCCAGCGGCGGCATCGCGTTGAACAGGTGGGTCGCCACCGACGCCCCCGCCTCCCGCGCGGCCCGGACCGTGCCGTAGTCGGCGTCCGTGTGGCCCACCGCCGCTCGCGCACCCGCCGCGACGACGGCGCGTACGGCGTCCAGGCCGCCGCGCAGCTCCGGGGCCAGCGTCACCATCCCCACCGCCCCGGGGGAGGCGCCGAGCAGGGCCTCCACGTCGTGCGGGTCCGGGTCGCGCAGGAACCGCGGGTCGTGCGCCCCGCGTCGGGCCGGGCTCAACCACGGCCCCTCCAGGTGCACCCCGGCTAGGTCACCGTCGGCCACCAGCTCGGCCAGGTCGCGCACCTGCCGCACCAGCTGGTCCACCGGCGCGCTGACCAGCGAGGCCTGCAGCGTCGTCGTGCCGTGCCGCCGGTGGAACGCGATCGCCCGACGGTCCTGCTCCGCCCCCGTCCCGAACGTCGCGCCGCCGCCCCCGTGCACGTGGATGTCGACGAACCCGGCCACCACCATGGCGTCGCCGAGATCGACCGCGGGGCCGATCACGCCGGCCTCGTCGGTGGGCGGGCCCTCGCCCACGGCCACGATCCGGTCGTCCTCGACCGCGACCCAGCCGCGGGACAGCACCCGGTCCGGCGCGACCACGCGGTCGGCGCGCAGCAGCGTGCTCACCAGGTCTCCGTCACCTTGCGCAGCCCGCGGGGGGCGTCCGGGTCGTGCCCCCGGGCCACCGCCATCCGCAGCGCGAGCTGCTGCAGCGGCAGGATCTGCAGCACCGGCCCGAGCTCCTCCGGCGCACCCGCCGCGACCGGCAGCCAGCCGTCCGCCCAGGGAGCCGCCGCCGGGTCGCCGACGAGCGTGACGTCCGCGCCGCGCTCGCGCAGCCGCTCCAGCACCGGGACGAGCGCGTCGCCACCCACGCCACCCGGCGCCACCACGATGACCGGCCGGTCCTCGTCGATCATCGCGAACGGCCCGTGCAGGAGGTCCGCGCCGGAGAAGGCGTGCGCCGAGACGTACGACGTCTCCATCAGCTTCAGCGCGGCCTCACGCGCGGTCGGGTACGCGTACCCGCGTCCCGTCGTCACCAGCCGCTCGACGAAGCGGAACCGCGGGGCGACCTGCGCCGCCGCGCCCGAGCCCAGCGTCTGCTCGGCCAGCTCCGGCAGGTCCCGGGCCGCGTCGCCGGAACCACCCCGCCAGGCGTCCACCAGCAGCCACAACGCGAGCAGCTGCCCGGTGTAGGACTTGGTCGCCGCCACCGCCCGCTCCGGTCCGGAGCGGGTGTCGACGTGCAGCCGGGCCGCCGAGGCCAGCGGGGACCCGGGCGCGTTCGTCACGGCCACGGTGAGCGCTCCGCACTCCGCCGCCACGCGGGTCGAGTCCACCAGGTCCGGCGACCCGCCCGACTGGCTCACGGTCAGCCACAGCACCCCGTCCATCCGCGGCCGCGCACCGTACGCGGTCAGCGTCGACGGGGATGCTAGGCCGGCGGGCAGGCCCAAGGTGATCTCGACCAGGTACTTCGCGTACAGGGCCGCGTGGTCGCTGGTGCCGCGCGCCGCCAGCAGCACGAACCGCGGCTGCGCGTCCCGGACCGCGGCCGCCACGGCAGCCACTTCCGCGCGCCCCTCGTCCAGAAGTCGCTGCAGGGCCGCCGGCTGCTCGGCGACCTCGGCGGCCATCAGCTGGCCGCGCTCGTCGCTCATGACCGGCCCGCCGGCGCGTCGCTCGCAGCCACCGACGGTTCCTCGTCCGGCCACCGGCCACCGTTGGTCCAGTAGTGCTGGATCGCGTCGACGTCACGGCCCTTGGTCTCCGGCGCGAACCGAAACACGAACAGCCAGGCGAGGACCGCGAAGAACGCGAACAGCCCGAACGATCCCGCGCCGCCGAGCGTCCCCATCACGGTGAGGAAGAACTGGGCGATGATCAGGTTCGCGACCAGGTCCGCGGTGAGCATCGCCGACGCGCCATAGGCACGAAGCCGGGCGGGGAACGCCTCGCCGGCGTACACCCAGACCAGCGAGCCGAAGCCGAACACGAACCCGACGTTGATCAGGGCCAGGCCGGCGAACCCGAGCGCGATCGTGAACCCGCCGAACTCCCCGTCGCCGACGATGAGGAACGTCACGACGAGCATCAGCTGCGCCACGATCATGATGCCGATGCCGGTGAGCAGGATGGGCCGGCGGCCGATCCGGTCGATGAGCGTCAGCGACGTGATGACCGCGACCAGGGCGATCAGCTGCACCAGTCCGGCCATCAGCAGCTTCTGCTCGTCGGACTCCACGCCCATCGCCTCGAAGATCCGCGGCCCGTACGTCACCGTGGCGTTGATCCCGGTGATCTGGATGAAGAAGCCCAGCACCACGACGAAGACCGTCGCCCGCAGGTACGGCTTGCGCAGCATCTGGCCCCACGCGCCACCCGTCTCCTCCGAGAGGGCCGACCGCATCTCGGCGATCTCGGCGTCGTGGTCCGCGTCCGGGTCGACCCGCTGCAGCAGCGCGCGGGCCTCGTCCCAGCGCCCCTTCATCGCGTACCAGCGCGGGGTGTCCGGCAGTCGCAGGACGAACGGCAGCAGGACCAGCGCCGGCACGGCCGCGACCCCGAGCATCAGCCGCCAGTTGCCCGTGCCGAACACGTCGGCGGAGGAGCTGAACTCGGTGCCCGAGCCGACGAGCGTCAGGGCCACCAGGTAGCCGAGCAGGACCCCGACGACCGTGACCACCTGGTAGAGCACCAGCATCGCGCCGCGGATCCCGGCCGGCACCGACTCCGCGACGAACACGGGCACGACGACGATGGAGATGCCGACGGCGAAGCCGAGCAGCACCCGGGCGGCGAACAGCTGACCGGCGTTCTGCGCCAAGGCGGACAGGACGCAGCCGAACACGTAGCCGACCGTCACCAGGATCACCGACAGGCGCCGGCCGATCTTGTTGGCCACCCAGCCGCCGACGACGGCGCCGGCCAGCTCACCCCACACGATCCCCGCGGTGACGTACTCCACCTGGCTGGAGCTGAGCCCCAGGTCGCGTTCGAAGAACAACTGGGCGCCGCCGACGTTCGACTGGTCGTAGCCGTACAGGATGCCCAGGGTCGCGGCGGTGCCCGCGACGACCAGCGCCTGCCGGCTGATCCGGCGGCCACCCCGAGTGCGGGTCGTGGTCATGCCGTCAGCGTGGCACCGACGGCACCGCCGATGCGCGCTGGCGTCAGGCCACCCGCGGAGCCCCCGAGGACTCTGTCGTCGGCCTGCCCTCCGAGGCCACGGACGTGAACTCGCGGAACGGGTCGTGCATGCCCCACAGCGAGGTGATGTCGCGCTGGAAGAAGAACGCCAGCGTCCAGTCCGCGACGACCGCGACCTTGCGCTGGAGGGTCGGCACCCGGCTCATGTGGTAGGTCCGGTGCATGAACCACGCGGGGAACCCGCGCAGCTTCACCCCGTAGACCTGCGCGACGCCCTTGTACAGGCCGAGCGACGCGACCGAACCGGCGTAGCGGTGCTCGTACTGCCGCGGTTCCTCACCCCGCAGCGCCGCAACGATGTTGTCCCCCAGCACCTTCGCCTGCCGGACCGCGTGCTGCGCGGAGGGCGAGCAGAACTGCCCGGGGTTCGTCAGGTCCGGCACGGCGGTGCAGTCGCCCGCGCCCCAGGCGTCGTCGACACCGTCGACCGCGAGCGTCGCCCTGCAGCGCAGCCGGCCCCGCTCGTCCAGGGGCAGGTCCGTGCTCGCCAGAAGCGGGTTGGGCTTGACCCCGGCCGTCCACACCACGGTGTCGGACAGCATCCGGGTGCCGTCGCTGAGGACGACCTCGCCGTCGACCGTCGACTCCAGCCGCGTGCTCAGCCGCACGTCGATGCCGCGCTCGCGCAACTGGGCCAGTGCGTAGCGACCCATGTCCTCGCCGACCTCGGGCAGGATCCGGTCGCTGGCCTCGACCAGGACCCAGCGCATCTCCTCCGGGCTGATGTTCGGGTAGAACCGGCAGGCGTAGCGGGCCATGTCCTCCAGCTCGGCGAGTGCCTCCGTCCCGGCGTAGCCCCCGCCGACGACCACGAAGGTCAGGTTGCGCTCCCGCACGCGCGGGTCCCGCGCCGAGTCGGCCACGTCGAGGCACTCCAGCACCCGGTTGCGCAGCTGGATGGCCTCCTCGACGGTCTTGAACCCGGTGGCCCACTCGGCCAGCCCGGGCACCGGCAGCGTGCGCGACACCGACCCGGCAGCCATCACGAGGATGTCGTAGGGCAGGTCGTACGGCTCGCCCTCCAGCGGCTCGACGGTCGCGACCCGGCGCTCGTGGTCCACAGAGGTGACGTAGCCGGACAGCACCCGGGCGCCGCGCAGCACCTTGCGCAGCGGGACGACGGTGTGGCGGGGCTGGATCGAGCCCGCTCCCGCCTCCGGCAGGAACGGCTGGTACGTCATGTAGGAGCGGGGGTCGACGACGGTCACCGTCGCCTCCCCCGCGCGCAGCCGGCGCAGCAGCCGCAGGGCGGTGTACATGCCGACGTAGCCGCCCCCGACGACCAGGATGTGCGGCGAGCGCGTGGACACGGGCGTGGGCTCGGTAGCCACGGGAACCTCCGGGATCGGGAGCGGCCTCCTCGCCGCTCCGGACAACCACGCTAGGTCCGCTCGTGGCGAACCGCACCCGACGAAGCGGAAACCCGCGCGTGACAAACCTGACACGTCGGAGCGCGGCGGTGCGCAAGGATGGCGGGGCGCGGCCGGACGATGGGTCCTGGCCCGGGAAGGACGACGATGCAGGTCTGGCCGGGATCGGCCTACCCGTTGGGAGCCACGTACGACGGCAGCGGCACCAACTTCGCCCTCTTCTCCTCGGTGGCCTGGGCGGTCGAGCTGTGCCTGTTCGACGCGGACGGCACCGAGACCCGGGTGGAGATCGCCGAACGGGACGCGGACGTCTGGCACGTCTACCTGCCGGGGATCCTGCCCGGGCAGCGCTACGGCTACCGCGTGCACGGGCCGTACGACCCGCACTCCGGCCAGCGGTGCAACCCGGCGAAGGTGCTGCTGGACCCGTACGCCAAGGCGGTCGAGGGCGACGTCGACTGGGACGAGGCCTGCTTCGGCTACCTGTGGGCCGACCACGACCAGGCCAACTACCTGGACTCGGCACCGCACGTGCCGAAGGCCGTCGTCATCAACCCGTACTTCGACTGGGCCGACGACCGCCCGCCGCGCACGCCGTACCACGAGTCCGTCATCTACGAGGCGCACGTCAAGGGCCTCACCATGCGTCACCCCGACATCCCGCCGGAGATCCGCGGCACCTACGCCGCGGTGGCGCACCCGGCGATGCTGGAGCACTACCGGCGCATCGGGGTGACGGCGATCGAGCTGATGCCGGTGCACCAGTTCCTGCAGGACCACCACCTCACCGAGCGGGGCCTGTCCAACTACTGGGGCTACAACACGCTGGCGTTCCTCGCGCCGCACGCCGCCTACAGCTCCAGCGGCACCGACGGCCAGCAGGTCGCCGAGTTCAAGTCGATGGTGCGTGACCTGCACCGCGCCGGGCTCGAGGTCATCCTCGACGTCGTCTACAACCACACCGCCGAGGGCAACCACCTCGGACCCACGCTGACGTTGCGGGGCATCGACAACGCGGCCTACTACCGGCTCGTCCCGGAGGACCCGCGGCACTACTACGACACCACCGGCACCGGTAACTCGCTGCTGATGCGCAGCCCGCACGTGCTCCAGCTGATCATGGACTCGATGCGCTACTGGGTGACCGAGATGCACGTGGACGGCTTCCGCTTCGACCTCGCCGCCACGCTCGCCCGCCAGTTCCACGAGGTGGACCGGCTCAGCGCCTTCTTCGACCTCGTGCAGCAGGACCCGATCGTCTCGCAGGTCAAGCTGATCGCGGAGCCGTGGGACCTCGGCGAGGGCGGCTACCAGGTGGGCGGCTTCCCGCCGCTGTGGACGGAGTGGAACGGCCGCTACCGCGACACCGTCCGCGACTTCTGGCGCGGCGAGCCGTCGACGATGCCCGAGTTCGCATCCCGGCTGACCGGCTCGTCCGACCTGTACGAGAGCAGCGGGCGCCGGCCGATCGCGTCCATCAACTTCGTCACCGCGCACGACGGCTTCACCCTGCGGGACCTGGTGTCCTACAACGAGAAGCACAACGTGGCCAACGGTGAGGACAACAACGACGGCGAGAGCCACAACCGATCCTGGAACTGCGGGTTCGAGGGTCCGACCCGGCGGGTCGCGGTGAACCAGCTGCGCGCCCGGCAGCAGCGCAACTTCCTGGCCACCCTGTTCCTCAGCCAGGGCGTGCCGATGCTCCTGCACGGTGACGAGCTCGGGCGGACCCAGCGGGGCAACAACAACGTCTACTGCCAGGACAACGAGATCTCCTGGGTCGACTGGAAGCCGACTCGCGACAGCGAGAGCCTGCTCGAGTTCACCGAGCGGATCGCGCGGCTGCGCCGCAAGAACCCGGTGTTCCGTCGGCGCCGCTTCTTCCAGGGCCACAACCTGCGCGGCACCTCCGACGAGCACGAGATCGCCTGGTTCCGGCCCGACGGCGAGGAGATGGACGAGTCGGACTGGACCAACGGGTTCGCCCGCACGCTGGGGGTGTTCCTCAACGGCGAGGCGCTCGACGACGTCGACGAGCGCGGTCAGCCGGTGGTCGGGGACTCGTTCCTGCTGCTGATGAACGCCCACTCCGAGCCGATGGACTTCACCCTGCCCGGGGCCCCGTTCGGTGAGGACTGGCTGGTGGAGATCGACACGTCGGCGCTCACCGGCGGTCCCACGCCGCGCGACCGGGTGGGCGGGACGGTGGAGGCCGGGCACAGCCTCCCGATCGCGAGCCACAGCACCGTGGTGCTCCGACGGGTGCCCTGACACACGCCGCTGCTGTCGGGCGGACCCGTAGGGTTGATCGGGATGGCCCCCCTGTCGACGTACCGCATCCAGCTCACGCCCGCGCACGGGTTCGGCTCGCTCGAGCAGCGCGCCGACTACCTGCGCGACCTCGGTGTCGGGCACGCGTACCTGTCCCCCGTCCTGCAGGCCACCCCCGGGTCGACGCACGGCTACGACGTCGTCGACCACGGCCACGTCAGCTACGAGCTCGGCGGTGAGCCGGAGCTCCTGCGGGCCGCAGCAGCCCTGGCCGACCGGGGCATCGGTGTCGTCGTCGACGTCGTGCCCAACCACATGGCGCTGCCGGTGCCGGAGCACCTGAACGCCGCCTTCTGGTCGGTCCTGCGCGACGGCGGCGAGTCACCCTCCGCCGAGTGGTTCGACATCGACTGGACCCTGGACCAGCCGGTCCTGATCCCGGTCCTGGGGCGCCGGATCGGGGAGTGCCTCGACGCCGGCGAGATCACCCTGGAGCGCCAGGGCGGCCCGGATGGGCTGCCGGTCGTGCGCTACTACGAGCACGTCCTGCCGGTCCGGCCTGGCACCGAGGACCTGCCGCTGGAGGACCTGCTGGCGGCGCAGCACTACCGGCTGGCGTACTGGCGGGCGGCCGGGGAGGAGCTGAACTACCGGCGCTTCTTCGACGTCGACACCCTGCTCGGCTTCCGGGTCGAGCAGGAGGAGGTCTTCGACGCCAGCCACGGCGTGCTGCTGCGACTGGTCCGCGACGGGGTGGTCAGCGGGTTGCGCATCGACCACCCCGACGGTCTCGCCGACCCGCGGGGCTACCTGCGCCGCCTCAGCGCGGCGACCGGCGGTGCGTGGGTGGTCGTGGAGAAGATCCTCGAGGGCGACGAGGAGCTGCCGCCGGACTGGGAGTGCGCGGGGACCACGGGATACGAAGCGCTGCAACGGGTGTGCGGGCTGTTCGTCGACCCGGACGGCGGCCCGGTCCTGACGGGGGCACTGGCCGCCCTGGCCCCGGCCGGCGACCCCGCCACGCTGCCGTGGGAGGCGGCACAGGAGCAGGCCCGCCGGGACGTGCTCGGGGGCATCCTCGCGGCCGAGGTGGACCGGTTGGCGGCGGTGGCGTACGACGTGTGCCAGTCGTCGGTGCGGCTGCGGGACTTCTCACGCCGCGGTCTGACCGAGGCGCTGGTCGAGCTGCTGGCGGCGGTCCCGGTCTACCGGGCCTACGTGGTGCCCGGCGAGGAGCCGCCCGAGGAGTCGGTGCGGGTCGTCGACGGGACGGCCGAGGTCGCCACCTCCCGGCTGCCGGCACGTGCCGCGGAGATCGCGCTGCTGCGCGACCTGGCCCTGGGTCGGCTCGGCCGCGGCGAGCGGCGGGACGAGTTCTGCCTGCGGTTCCAGCAGACGACCGGCCCCGCGGTGGCGAAGGGCGTGGAGGACACCGCGTTCTACCGCTGGTTCCCGCTGTCCGCGCTGGACGAGGTCGGCGGCGAGCCGGCCCGGTTCGGCTTCTCCGCCGAGGAGGTCCACACGTGGGCGGCCCGCCGGCAGCAGCGCTGGCCCGACGCGATGACCGCGCTGTCGACCCACGACACCAAGCGCAGCGAGGACGTGCGCGCGCGGCTCGCCGCCCTGAGCGAGCGGCCGGACCTGTGGGTGGAGGCGATCCGGCACTGGCGCGACATCAGCGGCGGGCTGACCGCGCCGGACGGCACCGTCGACGGGGCGACCGGCTGGCTGCTGTGGCAGACCCTGGTCGGGGCGTGGCCGATCGACGCCGAGCGGCTGTCGGCCTACCTGGTCAAGGCCACCCGCGAGGCGAAGCTGCGGACCTCGTGGACGGCGCCGGACGAGGAGTACGAACGGCACCTGGTCGAGTCGGTGCACCGGCTGGTCAGCGACGAGCAGGTGGCGGCGAGGGCGCGCGACGTGGTGGCGGCACTGCACCCCGGCTTCGTCGGCAACGTGCTCGGTCAGCGGGCCGTGCAGCTGCTGCTGCCCGGGGTCCCGGACGTCTACCAGGGCTGCGAGACGGTGAGCCTGCGGCTGGTCGACCCCGACAACCGGGTGCAGCCGGACCAGGACCACCTCGACGCCTTGCTACGGCGGTCCCTGGCGGAGAGCCCCGACCCGTACCGGGACCTGGACGCCGCCAAGATGCGGCTCACCGCGCTGGGGCTCCGGCTCCGACGGGACCGCCCCGGGCAGGTGGGCGCCCGGGGGTCGTACCAGCCGTTGGCCTTCACCGGACCCGCCGCCACGCACGGTTTCGGCTTCGCGCGGGGCGACGACCTGGCGGTCACGGTGACCCGGTTCTCGTTGCGGCTGAACGACTCCGGGGGCTGGCAGGACACCGTCTGCCTACTTCCCGACGGCACCTGGCGGGACCTGCTCACCGGAGCGACCCACCACGCCGCCGGTCCGGGCGGCCTGCGCGTGTCGGCGCTGCACGCGCGTTGGCCGGTGACGCTGCTGGTACGGCAGCCGTGACCTCCGGGATCCCCGTCCTCGGGGGCCTTCCGCTGCGGGTGTGGGCGCCGTACGCGCATACCGTGCGGGCGCTGGTCACCGGGGCCCCCGCGGAGACGCTGGTCGCGATCGAGGACCGTCCCGGCTGGTTCGCCGGCGGGGCCGGCTGGTGGCGCTCCGGCGCGGAGTACCTGCTGGAGCTGGACGGCCGTACCCTGCCGGACCCGCGCGCGCGGCACCTGCCGCAGGGGGTGCACGGGGTGGCGCGGGTGGTGGACCCGGCCGGGTTCGCGTGGACGGACGGGGACTGGCGCGGGCGCGACCTGGCCGCGGGCGCGGTCGTGTACGAGATGCACGTGGGGACCGCGACCGAGGCCGGCACGCTGGACGCGGCGGTCGGGCTGCTGGACCACCTGGTGGACCTGGGCGTCACGCACGTGGAGTTGCTGCCGTTGGCCGCGTTCGACGGCACCCACGGCTGGGGCTACGACGGGGTGGCGCTCGACGCAGTGCATGCCGCCTACGGGGGGCCGGAGGCACTTGTCCGGTTCGTCGACGAGGCGCACCGTCGGGGGCTGGCCGTGCTGCTGGACGTGGTCCACAACCACCTGGGGCCCAGCGGGAACTACTGGGGCGAGTTCGGGCCCTTCTTCACCACCGCGCACACGACGCCCTGGGGGCCCGCGCTCAACCTGGACGACCGCGGGTCGGACGACGTGCGCGCGATCCTGGTCGACTCGGCCTGCGCCTGGCTTCGCGACTACCACCTCGACGGTCTGCGGCTGGACGCGGTGCACGAGCTGCGCGACCACCGGGCGATGACGTTCCTGGAGGAGCTGGCCCGGGCCGTCCGCGCCCTGGCGGACGAGGTGGGACGGCCGCTGGCGATCGTCGCCGAGTCCGACCGCAACGACGTACGCACCGTGACCTCCTGCGACGACGGCGGGCTGGGCATGACCGCGCAGTGGGACGACGACGTGCACCACGCACTGCACTGGCTGCTCACCGGCGAGACCGCCGGTTACTACGCCGACTTCGGCTCCTGCGAGGCGGCAGCGCACGCGCTGGAGCACGGCTTCCTGCACGACGGCCGGTGGTCGACCTTCCGCGGCCGCAGCCACGGCCGCCCGGTGGACTGGACGCGCACCGAGCCCTGGCGGATGGTGGTCGCGCTGCAGACGCACGACCAGGTGGGCAACCGGGCCGCCGGGGACCGACTGGTGGCCCTGTGCGGGCCGGACCGCGCGGCCGCGGGCGCCGCGCTGCTGCTCACGCTGCCGTATACGCCGATGCTGTTCATGGGCGAGGAGTGGGGGGCCTCGACGCCCTGGTGCTTCTTCTCCTCGTTCCCCGGCGCGGACCTGGCCCGCGCGGTCACCGAGGGCCGGCGCCGGGAGTTCGCGGACCACGGCTGGGACCCCGAGTCCGTGCCCGACCCGCAGGACCCGCAGACCCGGGAGCGGTCGGTGCTGCGCCAGGGCGAGGCCGGGACGTCGTGGCACGCAGACCTGCTGCGCTGGTACCGGGACCTGGTGGCGCTGCGCGGGGAGCCCGGCGGCCCGGGTCCGGCGAGCGCGTCGACAGACTCGCCCACTGCGCCCGGAGGCGCGGGCACCGCGGGCGGGGTGCGCTGCGACTGGCGGGCCGGCGACGACGGACGGCCGCGCTGGTTCGCCACGCACCGGGGACCGTGGTCCACCGTGGCCAACCTGTCCGACGACGCCGTCACCGTGCCCGTGGCGGGAGCCCACCAGGTCGCCCTCGCCTGGCCGGGGGCCGCGGCGGCCACCGTGACCGGGGACGAGGTGCGACTCGAGCCGGGGGCCAGCGCCGTCGTCCGGAAGTCCGCGCGCTGACCGGCGCGGTCCCTACCCGGCCAGCCCGCGCGCCCGCTCCAGCACCGCGTCCAGCATCGGCTCGGTCAGCCGGCCGGTGAACGTGTTCTGCTGGCTGGGGTGGTAGCAGCCGAGCAGGAACACGGGCCGGCCGTCGGGACGGTCCAGCAGGGCCTCGGCGCCGTGGCCGAAGCGCGGGCGGGGTCGGGGCGCCCGCCAGCCGGACTCCGCGGCCAGCGCCAGCGCCGCGTCCCAGGCGAACCCGCCCAGCGCCACGACGACCGTCAGGTGCGGGCCGAGCAGGGCCACCTCCCGCAGCAGCCACGGCCGGCAGGCGTCCCTCTCCGCCGGGGTCGGCTTGTTGGCCGGCGGGGCGCAGCGCACGGCAGCGGCGACCCGGACTCCGTCGAGCCGCAGCCCGTCGTCCGCGGCGACGGAGTGGGGCTGCGACGCCAGCCCGGCCCGATGCAGCGCGGCGAACAGCCAGTCCCCCGACCGGTCCCCGGTGAACACCCGCCCGGTGCGGTTCGCGCCGTGCGCCGCCGGGGCCAGGCCGAGGACGAGGATGCGCGCGGCCGGGTCACCGAACCCCGGTGCGGGGCGCCCCCAGTACTCCTGGTCCGCGTAGGCCTTCCGCCGCTCGCGGGCCACGTCCTGGCGCCAGGCCACAAGCCGCGGGCAGGCCCGGCAGACCGAGACCCGGGCGTCGAGGGCCGCCAGCGTGCGCGCCGACGCCGCCAGCCGTACGACGTCCGCGGGCGTGCCCGCGACCGGGGTCCGGCGCGTGGCGCGGTCGCCGGGCCAGCCGGACCCGGGCGGTGCCGCAACCACCGGCGGATCCCCTGGGCGACTATGCGGCGCTGCCGCCGAGGCGGGCGCGGAACATGTCGAGGGTGCGCGTCCACGCCAGTTCGGACGCGGCCGCGTCGTAGACCTCGGGCCGGTGGTCGTTGAAGAAGGCGTGCTGCGTACCCGGGTAGGACTCGACGATGGCCTCGCCGCCGGCCCGGGTGATCTCCACGGCGTAGCGCTCGACGGCCGGTGCGGTGTCGGGCGAGTCGTGCTCGGCGAGGTGCACCATCGCGACCTTGCCGCGGTAGCGCGACCAGTCCGGGGAATAGTCCGGCCACGGCATGGCCGGGTAGAACGCGCTGGCGCAGTCGATGTGGCGGTAGGCGGTGGGGCCGAGCAGCGCCAAGCCGCCGCCCATGCAGAACCCGACGACGCCGACCCGGTCCCCGTCGACCTCGTCGCGGGTCAGCAGGTACTCCGCGGCGCCAGCGATGTCCTCGGCCGCCTGGCGGACCTTCAGTCCGAGCATCAGCTTGGCGGCCTCATCCGGCTCGGTGGTCGCCTCGCCGCGGTAGAAGTCCGGCGCGACGACGACGAACCCCGCGGCCGCGAGGCGGTCGGCCACCTCGTCGATGTGGGGCACCAGCCCCCACCACTCCTGGATCAGGACGACCCCCGGGCCGTGGCCGGCGGCGGGAACGGCGAGCAGCCCCTCGCAGCGGCCGCCGAAGCTGGCGAAAGAGACGGTGTCTGCCATGCCCGCGACCCTAGCCTGAGGTCACCGGGCCGAGGTGTCCGGCGCGGAACATCCCGCCGTGGAGAGGACCTCGTGATGACCGACTCCCGCGCCGCGGAGCTGCGGCTCCCGCCGGACCTGGAGATGGGGGTGGCCACGTCGTCCTGGCAGATCGAGGGCGCGGTGAACGAGCGCGGCCCGTCGATCTGGGAGGACTTCGCGGCGGTCCCCGGAGCGATCGTGGACGGCGCCACCGGCGAGCCCGCGTGCGACCACGTGCACCGGCTGGCCGGGGACCTGGACCTGCTGGGCTGGCTCGGCGTGGACGCGTACCGCTTCTCGATCTCCTGGCCGCGGGTCCAGCCGGGCGGGACAGGCGCGCTGTCCGCGGCGGGCCTGGACTTCTACGACCGGCTGGTCGACGGCCTGCTCGAGCGCGGGATCCGGCCGGTGGCGACGCTGTACCACTGGGACCTGCCCAGCCCGCTGCAGACGGCCGGTGGCTGGCCGGTGCGGGACACCGCCGAGCGGTTCGCCGACTATGCCGAGGCGATGGCGCAGCGGTACGGCGACCGGGTCGACCGCTGGGCGACGCACAACGAGCCGTGGTGCGCGGCGTTCCTGGGGTACGCCGCCGGGGCACACGCCCCGGGGGTGCGCGACGGGGGCGCCGCGCTCGCGGCGGCGTACCACCTGATCCTCGGGCACGGGCTGGCAGTGCCGCGGCTGCGCGCGGCGGGCGCCCGCAACGTCGGCATCGTGCTCAACCTGATCCCGGTCATCGCGGAGGACGAGTCGTCCGCCGCGGCCGCGAGGCACATCGACGGCCTGCAGAACCGGCTGTTCCTGGACCTGCTGGCCGGGCGCGGCGTCCCGGAGGACATCCGTACCGGGTGTGCCGCGTCCACCGACTGGTCGTTCGTCCGCGACGCGGACGCGGCGGTGATGGCGGCGCCGATGGACTGGCTGGGCGAGAACTACTACACGGTGATGCGGGTGGGGCCGCCGTCCGCGGCCGACCCGCACGCAGTGGGCCAGGACACCGGCGCGTTCCCCGACTCGCCGCCGCTGGGCTTCGCGCCGCGCCCCCCGGTGACCGCGATGGGGTGGGAGGTGGTCCCGCAGGGCCTGCCCATGGCGCTGCACCAGGCGGCCGAGGCGCTGCCCGGCGTGCCGCTGTGGATCTGCGAGAACGGCGCCGCGTACGACGACGTGCGCGAGGGCGACGCGGTGCACGACGCGGACCGGGTGGCCTACTACCGCGCGCATCTCGAGGCGCTGCTCGACGCCCGGGCGGCGGGGCTGGACGTGCGCGGCTACTACGCCTGGTCCCTGATGGACAACCTGGAGTGGGCCGAGGGCTGGACCAAGCGGTTCGGGCTGGTCCGGGTGGAACCGGGGACGCTGGAGCGGGTGCCGAAGGACAGCGCCCACTGGTACCGCGCCCTCCTCGCCGCCCGGGAGCGCTAGCCCCCTCGCCCCCTCGCCCCGAGTTGTGGTGCCGGTTGCGTGGCCTGTGGCTCACGCAACCGGCACCACAAGCAGGGTGGACCGGGGCGGGGTTGTCCACGGATCCGTCGGCACCCGGTGACGCGGGCACCGGCCGCGGGTCACGGTGCCACCCATGCCCACCTCGAGAAGGCTGCTGCGGCAGGCCCGCGCCACCCGTACCGACGACCGCACCGCACGGCCGGGGACCCACGCGGTGCTGGCCCGGTCCGACTGGACCGCACTGGGCTGGACCGACGCCGCGGTCCGGCACCGGGTCGGTCAGGGCCTGTGGCGCCGCCTGCACCGCGGCGTCGTGCACGCCTCGGCGACCGCGCCCGACTTCGCCGCCCGGGTCCGGGGTGCCTGGCTGGCCGGCGGCCGCGGAGCGGTGGTCGGCGGCCGGGCCGCCGCCCATGCGCTCGGGCTGGACGACCAGGAGCCGGTGACCGTGGAGGTCCAGGTGCCGCACGGCCGCACTCCGGCGCATCGGGCCGGGATCCGCTTCCGCCACGTCCGCCGCATCCGGGAGTCGATCCTCTGGGACAGCGTCCGCGTCACCACGGTCGAGGAGACCGTGCTCGACCTGGTCGGCGACGCCTCGTCGCCCGCGGTGGCCGCACGCTGGGTGGAGCAGGCCTGCTCCCGCCGGCTGACGTCACCGCAGCGGTTGCTGGAGGCCCTGGCGCACCGCCGACGCCTTCGCCACCGAGGCCTGGTCCTCGCGATGTGCGTACGGGTGGACTCCGGTGAGACGTCCTGGCTGGAGGGCTGGTACGCCCGGCGGGTGGCACGCGACCACGGCCTGCCGCCGGGGCGCCGACAGGTGCGCCACCGCGTCGCGGGCCGCATCACGTACGCCGACGTGGAGCTGGACGAGTACGGCGTCGTGATCGAGCTCGACGGCCGGCTCGGGCACGAGGACCCGGCCGGGCGGCACCGGGACATGGTCCGCGACAACGCCGGTGCCGTCGAGGGGCGCGTGACCCTGCGGTACGGATGGCGGGATGCGACCGGGTCCCCGTGCGCGGTGGCCGGGCAGATCGCCCGGGTGCTGCGCGACCGGGGCTGGACCGGCGAGCTGAGCCGGTGCGGGCCGGACTGCGGCCTCCCCGCCGCCCCCGACACGACTGTGGTGCCGGGTGCGTGTGCGACAGCTCCCGCAACCGGCACCACAACGTCGGAGAAGCGCCGAGGGACGCGGGGACCGCGGGGCTAGCCCTTGACGGAACCCGCCAGCAGGCCGCGGACGAAGAACCGCTGCAGCGAGAAGAACACGATCAGCGGCACGATGATCGCGATGAACGCGCCCGCCGTGATCAGGTGCAGCTGGGCGCCGTACGTGCCCTTGATGTTGGCCAGGTAGACCGTCAGCGGCGCCACGTCGGGTGTGCCGCCGGCGAAGGTCAGGGCGACCAGCAGGTCGTTCCACACCCAGAGGAACTGGAAGATCGCGAAGGACGCGATGGCCGGCACCGACAGCGGCAGCACGACCTTGCGGAAGGTGAGGAACGGGTTGGCCCCGTCGACCTTCGCGGCCTCCATCAGGTCACGCGGCAGCTGGGCGACGAAGTTGTGGATCAGGAAGATCGCCAGCGGCAGCGCGAACATGGTGTGCGCGATCCACAGCGGGATGTACGTACCGGCCCAGATCGACGCGGTCGAGTTGGGCGCGTTGATGTCCGGGAAGATGGGGATCGGGCCGAGGCTCCAGCCGAAGTTGAACATCTGCAGCAGCGGCAGCAGTGCCATCTGCAGCGGCACGACCTGCAGTGCGAAGATCGTGAAGAAGACGAACGTGGCGCCGCGGAACGGCACCCACGCGATGGCGTAGGCCGCCATGCAGGCGATGACCAGCGGGAAGATCGCCGCGGGGATCGCGATGGCGAAGGTGTTGAAGAAGTACGGCGTGATGCCGCTGGGGATGATGTCGCCGCCGGTGATGACCTCGGAGTAGTTGTTGAGCGTGAACTCCGGGTTGGTGAACGCGGTCCACCAGCCGGTCGACGTGGCCGGCCCGGCCGGACGAAGCGACGTGACCAGCAGGCCGAACGTCGGGATGGTCCACAGGACGGTGAGCAGGACCACCAGCCCCGTGGCCCAGGGGCTGGACAGCTTCCGCTTCGCCGCCTCCGGGATCGACTCCTCCTGAGCCGGCTGCGGGATCGGGACGATCTCGTGCGCCTCGACGCTCATCGGACCTGACGCTCCTTCTGCAACTGGATGACGTTGTAGACGACGAGCGGGATGACCCCGACGAACAGGATCACCGCCAGGGCGCTACCTCGGCCGTAGTCGAACTGGACGAACGATTGGGAGTACATCTCGTTCGCCACGATCTGGGTGCCGAAGTTTCCGTTGGTCATCACTCGGACGATGTCGAAGACCTTGAGTGTGGCGATCATGATCGTGGTCAGGACGACGATCAGCGTGCTGCGGATCATCGGGACCGTCACCTTGGTGAACAGCCGCCAGCCGGTGGCGCCGTCGAGCTCCGCGGCCTCGACCACGTCCATCGGGATCGCCTTGATCGCCGCGGACAGCACGACCATCGCGAAGCCGGTCTGGATCCAGATCATGATGACCATGAGCAGGAAGTTGTTCCACGGCTGCCACAGCAGCCAGTTCGGCGGATCGTCGATGCCCACCCAGATCGCGAGCTGACTGAGCAGTCCGACTTGGTCCTGCGACGGGTCGCGGTACTCGTACATCAGGCCCCAGATGATCGAGGCGCCGACGAACGAGATCGCCATGGGCATGAAGATCAGGGACTTGGGGATCGACTCCCGGCGCATCCGGTCGAGCAGGAGAGCCAGGGTGAGACCGAGCACCGTCGCGGCGATCGGGGCGATCAGCAGCCACAGCAGGGTGTTGATGAGGATCTGCCGGTTGTCCGGCGTGGTGAAGATCCACGAGTAGTTGTCGAAGCCCACCCACTCGGTGCTGTTGGAGTTCTTGAAGCTGTCGCCCGTGGTCCGGATCGCCGGGACGATCAGGCCCATCGTCACCAGGATCAGCGCCGGGAGCAGGAACACGACGAACGCGAGCGGGCGCGAGACCCGGCCCTTGGCCAGCCCCGCCAGCCAGAACACCAGGAACAGGACCGCGAAGAACACCAGCACGGTGAACAACGCGTCGATGATCTTGCCCCACTGGCCCAGGTTGTTCAGCCACTCGTCGAAGGTCGGAATGACTCGAAGCACGACAACTCCTCAGGGGACGAGCCTCGCGCGTCGCGTGCCCCCGCAGGGGTCCGGACGCGGCTGACGCCGGGTTCCGAGAGTGTTCCTACACCCCTCGGAACCCGGCGTCAGCGATTTAGCGGATCAGCGCGGGTCGTGCCGGACGATCAGGACGGCCAGGCCGCGTCGATCGCCTGCAGGACCTCCTGGGTCGGCTTGTCCTCGCCGAACCACGCGGTCATCTGCTTCCACTCAGCACCGGCGCCGACGGCGGCGGGCATCAGGTCGGAGGCGTCGAACCGCAGGGTCGCGTTCGGGTCGGTCAGGTACTGCGCCGACAGCTTCTGGATCGGGTCGCTGTAGGAGTCCAGCGGCACGCCGTTGTTCGCCGAGACCCAGCCGCCCTGCTCGACCTTGAGGGTCGCGAAGGTGTCGCTGGCCAGGTAGGTCTGGAAGGCCTGCACCTCGGGACGGTCGGAGAACGCGGCCACGTACTCGCCGCCGAACACGACCGGGGTCGGGACGTCGGCGCTGATCTGCGGCAGGTAGAACGCGAAGACGTCACCGTCCTCGGCCACCGTGACGTCCGGCTTGAACGACGGCCACTGCGCCGCGTAGAAGGACGCCTGCTGCAGCATGTAGCACTTGCCGTCGAGGATCGGCTTGCCGGCGTCCTGGAAGGCCGTCGTCGCGATCGTCTTGACGTCGCCGAAGCCGCCGTTGACGTAGTCGGGGTTCTTCATCCAGCCCGCGACCGTGTCCATGGCCTCGGTGATCTGCGGCGAGTCGAACAGCACGGTGTGCGCGACCCACTGGTCGTAGACGTCCCCGCCCTGCTGGCGCAGGACGACCTGCTCCAGCCAGTCGGTGGCCGGCCAACCGGTCGCCCCACCGGACTCGATACCGCCGCACCACGGCTTGTTGCCGTCGGCCACGATCTTGTCGCTCAGCGCGAACATCTCGTCCCAGGTCGTCGGCACGGTGTAGCCCGCATCCGCGAACGCGGTCGGGGAGTACCAGACCAGCGACTTCATGTTGGAGCTCAGCGGAGCGCCGTAGTAGACGTCGTTGACCTTGCCGTACTGGCTGATGCCCGGGTTCCAGAACTGCTCGATGTTGGCCTGGGTGGCCTCGGACACCTGGACCGGGGGCTGCTGGCCGTTGACCAGCTGCTGGAGCAGACCCGGCTGCGGGATGAACGCGATGTCGGGGGCGTTGCCACCCGCGATGCGGGTCGGCAGCTGCGCCTCGAACTGGTCGCTGCCCTCGTAGACCACGTCGATGCCGGTGCACTTCTCGAAGTCGGCCCAGGAGGCCTCGTACTTCTGCTGCTCCGGCGGGAGGATGGAGGTGAAGATCGTCACCTTGGCGCCCTCGAAGGTGCCGTACGAGGCGTAGTCCTCACAGCCGGGCTCGACGGAGGCGGCCGAGGACTCGCCCCCGCCCGAGGCGCTCGCCGAGGCGCTCGAGCCGCTGTCCGAGCTGCTCGAACAGGCGGCCAGCACCATCGTCGCGGCGATGCCGGTCGCCAGCAGAGCGGCGCCCTTGCGGCGCGCGCGTGCGGTCATGTCATCTCCTTGCATCGGATGTTCCGGGCGGGTTCCCCCCGGAGGTCTCTACCGCAGCCGATCGTTGTCGCAACGCGCGGCACGGGCAACAGCGGACACCGAAACGAGATCATGTAAACGGTTACGATTCGACAACAGTGTCCTTCGTCCGGGCCGAACGTCCCCGCAACGGCGAGCGGCCCGCGCCGGTCGGTCCCGCGCGGAAACCGCCCGCGGGGCGCGCTGCGGCGCTAGCCTCGGCGCTGCTGCACCCCCCACTCGGATCGTCCGGCACGTTCCTGCCGGTGAAGGGATGTACTCCATGTCCAGCGAAGTCCGCTTCGACGACGTCAGCCTGGTCTACCCCGGCACGACGCGTCCGGCCGTCAGCCACCTCAACCTCGACATCGCCCAGGGCGAGTTCCTGGTCCTGGTCGGGCCGTCCGGCTGCGGCAAGTCCACCTCCCTGCGGATGCTCGCGGGCCTGGAGCCGGTCAGCTCCGGCAACATCTACATCGGCGAGAAAGACGTCACGCGGATCGACCCCAAGGACCGCGACATCGCCATGGTGTTCCAGAACTACGCGCTCTACCCGCACATGAGCGTCGCGGACAACATGGCCTTCGCCCTGCACATCCAGAAGATGCCGAAGGACGAGATCGAGCGCCGGGTGAAGGAGGCCGCGGACCTGCTCGACCTGACCCAGTACCTCGACCGCAAGCCCAAGGCGCTGTCCGGCGGCCAGCGCCAGCGCGTGGCGATGGGCCGCGCCATCGTGCGCGAGCCCGAGGTCTTCCTGATGGACGAGCCGCTGTCCAACCTCGACGCGAAGCTGCGGGTGCAGACCCGCACCCAGATCGCGTCGCTGCAGCGCCGGCTCGGGACGACCACCCTGTACGTGACCCACGACCAGGTCGAGGCCATGACGATGGGCGACCGGATCGCGGTGCTCAAGGACGGCCTGCTGCAGCAGGTGGGCTCGCCCAGCGACCTCTACAACGACCCGGCGAACATCTTCGTGGCCGGCTTCATCGGCTCCCCGGCCATGAACATCATCGAGATGCCCCTGGTGGAGGGCGGTGTCGGCCTGGCCGGGCGCGTCGTCCCGGTCGCTACGGAGATCGTCTCGAAGGCCACGGCCGACGGGTCGAAGACCGTCATGGTCGGCTTCCGCCCGGAGGACGTGCGGATGAGCGGGGACGCGACCGGCTGGCCGGTGGAGGTGGACGTGGTCGAGTCCCTCGGGGCTGACGCGTACGTCTACGGCGGCATGACCCTGCCCGGCGGTGAGCGCCGCGAGGTGGTCGTCCGCACCGACGGCCGCGACGCCCCGCGCAAGGGCCAGATGATCAACATCGAGGTGGTCCGCGACCACGCCTACTACTTCGCGACCAACTCGGGGGAGCGGCTGCGCGTCTCCTGACCCAGCAACACCCTCCAGCACTGTGGTGGCGGGTGGGGGGGGGGGAGCGCGACCCCACCCGCCCCCCCTGGTGTCAGGGATGGGGTGGCGGGGCGGTCGAGGACCGCACCACCAGCCGGGTGGGCAGCACCCGCGGCCGGGCCGGTACCGACAGCGCCACCGGCCCCGCCAGGTCCACCGGGCGGCGGTCCATCTGCATCAGCAGCGTCTCCGCGGCGATCCGGCCGAGGTCGGGCACGGGCTGGGCGACGGTGGTCAGGCCCACGACGTCCCCGAGGTCGTGACCGTCCACGCCCACGACCGAGACGTCCGCCCCGGGGCGCAGCCCGCGGGCGGTGAGCGCGCGGATCGCGCCGAAGGCCATCTCGTCGCTCATGGCGAACACGGCGGTGGGCGGGTCGGGGTTCGACAGCAGGGCCTGCATCGCGGCCTCCCCGCCGGCGACGGTGAAGTAGCCGAAGGCCTCCAGCATCGGGTCCGGCTCGCGGCCCACGGCGGCCAGCGCCCGCCGGTAGCCCTCGTAGCGGTCGTGCTCGGGCGCGAAGGCGCTCGGCATCGGCCGGCCACCGATGACGCCGATCCGGCGGTGCCCCAGCTCGACCAGGTGCGTGACCGCACGCTCGCCCGCGGCCACGTCGTCGATGAGCACGCTGGGGGTGCGCGGGGCCTGCACGCCGATCAGGCTCGTGGGCAGCCCGGTGGTGAGCAGGGCGGCCGCCTCGTCCTCCTCGATCGGCAGGGAGATCACGATGATGCCGTCGACGCGGCTGCGCAGCCGACGCTCGGGCGGGATGCGGTGCTCCTCGGTCGGGTCCCCGACCGCGAAGAGCAGCAGGTCGAGGTCGCGGCCGCGCAGGACCTGCTCCACCCCGGACAAGACGGTGGCGAAGAACCACCGGGACAGGAACGGCGTCACCACGGCGACGCTGCCGGTGCGCCCGCTAGCCAGCCGCGAGGCGCTCGGCGTCACCACGTAGTCGAGCTCCTGGGCCACCCGGCGCACCCGGTCACGGGTCTCGTCGTCGACGTGCGGCAGCCCGCGCAGGGCGCGGGAGACGGTGGCCGTGGAGACCCCGGCCGCCGCGGCGACGTCGCGGATGGTGATGCCCATGGGCGCACCGCCTCGCGCTCGACCGACCCGTCGGCGTCACCGACTCTTCGGCGGCACCGATCTTCGGCCTCACTGTAGGCGGGACCAGCCCGCCGATCCGCGCCGGACCAGCCGGTGCGTACTGCTGGGGTCCCCTCAGCCGGGCTGGGCCCCCTCGTGCAGCACGACAGCGTCGGGCCCGGGGAAGAACAGGCCCTCGTGGCCGTCGTCCTCCCAGCGCACGACGTACGGCGGCCCGCCGTCCTCGCCGCGGACCTCGAGGACCTCCCCCGACCGGCCGTGGTCACCGACGTGCAGACCCTTGACGCTGATGTGGTCGCCCACCGCAGCCTTCACCGGGACACCTCCGTTGCGGTCGCCGGAACCGTCGTCTCCCTAGCCTCGGGCGGACGGCGACGACGGGTCAAGGACCAACGGCCCGAGCGGCCACCGACCAGGCGATCCCGTCGAGGATGTCGTGCTCGCTGACCAGCACCTCCGGCAGCCCGACCCGCTCGACGATGCAGCGCAGCACGAGGGCGCCGGCGGCGATGACGTCGACGCGGCCGGGGTGCATGACCGGGACGGCGGCGCGCTCGGCCCGGGTCATCAGCAGCAGCTCGTCGGAGATGCGTGCGACGTCCCGCGCGGCGATCCGGCTGCCGTGGATGGCGTCGGCGTCGTAGGCCGGCAGCCCGAGGGCCATCGCGGCCACGGTCGTGACGGTGCCGGACAGCCCGACCAGCGTCTCCGCCGCGTCGAGCGGGACCACCTGCGCCGCACGGTCGATCGCCGCCTCGACGTCCGCGCGGACAGCCGCCACCTCCGCGGCCGTCGGCGGATCGGAGCGCAGATGCCGCTCGGTCATCCGGACGCAGCCGACGTCGACGCTGCGCGCCGACCACGGCCGGGTGTCGCCGAGGACGAACTCGGTGGAGCCCCCGCCGATGTCGACGACCAGTGCCGGCAGCGCCGCTGCGGCCAGCCCGGGCAGGCCGCGGGTCGCGCCGAGGAAGGACAGGTCGGCCTCCTCGTCCCCGCTGATCACCTCCGGCTCCACCCCCAGCCGCACCCGCACCCCCCGGACGAAGGCGGCCCGGTTGGTGACGTCGCGGGACGCGCTGGTGGCGACGAACCGCAGCGCCTCCGCCCCCAGCGCGTCCACGACCGCGGCGTAGCGCTCGCAGGCGGCGAAGGTGCGCTCCAGTGCGGCCGCGGCGAACTCGCCGGTGCGGTCCACGCCCTCGCCGAGGCCGACCACCTCCATCCGCCGGTCGAGGTCGACCAGCGTGCCCGCCACCGGGTCGACATCGGCCACCAGCAGGCGGATCGAGTTGGTGCCGCAGTCGACCGCGGCGACCCGGACCGGGGGCGAGGCCTGCCCGGTCACGGCGCGCCGCCCGGGTCCGGCCGCCCCGTGGTGGACGCCTCGGCCAGGTCCAGGCCCACGTCCACGCACGGTCCGGCCGCCCCCCAGTCGGGCAACTCGGCCAGCGCCTCGTCGCCCAGCGGGTTGACCCCGGGGCCGGCGGCGAGGGCGTGGGCGACGAGCACGTGCAGGCACTTCACCCGGTCCGGCATGCCGCCGGCCGAGACCCCCGCGATCTCGGGCACCTCCGCGACGGCGGTCCGCGCGGCCAGGTAGGACCGGTGCGCGTCCGCGTAGGCGGAGGCCAGCCCGGGATCCGTGGCCAGCCGGTCCTGCATCCGCCGCATCAGCCCGGTCCCCTCCAGGCCCCCGATCGCGCCGGCCGCCCGGGGGCAGGTCAGGTAGTACAGCGTGGGGAACGGGGTGCCGTCGGGCAGCCGCGGCTCGGTCTCGACCACGTCGGGCAGGCCGCAGCCGCAGCGGTGGGCCACTCGCCGCACCCCGCGGGGGGGTCGGCCGAGCTGGGCGGCGACCGCGGCGAGGTCGTCCGAGGAGGGCGGCTGCGGCGGAACCGGCCCGCTCACGTCACTGCGCCGGGTCGGACCGGTCGACCGACCCCGCCGGGCGCGGATCGGACGGCCGCGCGCCGCCGGCACCCGGGGCCGGCTCCTGGTCGGCGGCCCGCACCGACGACCACAGCCGCGCGTACCAGGTCGACCCGTCCTCCCCTGCGACGGCCGCGGCGCCGGACTCCGGGACCGCCTGGTCCGCCCCGATGACCACATAGCCGACCTCGCCCGGCATGACGAAGTGCAGCCGGCGCCGCGCCTCGGCGGCGATGAAGGCCGGGTCCTGCCAGCGCTCGTGCCGGACCTGCAGGTCGGCGACCCGTTGCTCCGCCGCGGACACGTCGTCGCGCAGGGCGGCGATCTCGGCCCGCTGCGCGAACCAGGCCCGCACCGGCAGCGCCAGGGTCAGCGCGAGGGCGGCGACGACGAGCACGAGGACGGCGGCCCGGCCGGTGAAGGACGCGGACCGCCGCTCGCGATCGCTGTGGTGCGCCGTACGGGTGGTCACGGCGGCGGGGCGCGCCTCAGCCGCGGCCGACGTACGGGTCACGGAAGGGATCGTCGCACGATCAGGCGGTGAACCGTGGGAACGCCGACGCCCCGGCGTAGCGCGCGGCGTCGTCGAGCTCCTCCTCGATCCGCATCAGCTGGTTGTACTTGGCGACGCGCTCGGACCGGGCCGGCGCACCGGTCTTGATCTGGCCGCAGTCGGTGGCCACCGCGAGGTCGGCGATGGTCGTGTCCTCGGTCTCGCCGGAACGGTGGCTCATCATGCAGCGGAAGCCGTTGCGCTGCGCCAGTGACACCGCGTCGAGGGTCTCGGTCAGCGAGCCGATCTGGTTGACCTTGACCAGCAGCGCGTTGGCGGCGCCCTCGTCGATGCCGCGGGCGAGCCGCTCGGGGTTGGTGACGAACAGGTCGTCGCCGACGATCTGCACCTTGTCGCCCACGGCGTCCGTGACGTGCACCCAGCCGGCCCAGTCGTCCTCGGACAGCGGGTCCTCGATGGAGACCAGCGGGTAGTCGGCGAGCAGGCTCTCGTAGTAGCCGGCCATCCACTCCATCGACCGGGGCGCTCCCTCGAACTGGTACGCGCCGTCGGAGAAGAACTCCGTTGCCGCCACGTCGAGGGCGAGCGCCACGTCGGCACCCGGGCGCAGCCCGACCTGCTGGATCGCGGTGAGGATGAGGTCCAGCGCGGCCCGGTTGTTGGGCAGGTTCGGCGCGAAGCCGCCCTCGTCGCCGAGGCCGGTGGCGTAGCCCTCCTTCTTCAGCACCGACTTCAGCGCGTGGTAGACCTCCGCGCCCTGGCGCACGGAGTCGGAGAAGGTCGCCGCGCCGATGGGGGCGATCATGAACTCCTGGATGTCGACGTTGCTGTCCGCGTGGGCGCCGCCGTTGAGGATGTTCATCATCGGGACGGGGAGCACGTGCGCGTTGGGCCCGCCGACGTAGCGGAACAGGGGCAGGTCGGCGGACTCCGCGGCGGCCTTCGCCACCGCGAGGGAGACGCCGAGGATCGCGTTGGCGCCGAGCCGGCCCTTGTTGGGCGTGCCGTCGAGGTCGAGCATCGCCTGGTCGACCAGTCGCTGCTCCGCGGCGTCGAACCCGAGCACCTCCGGCGCGATCTCGTCCTCGACCGCGGCGACGGCCTCGAGGACGCCCTTGCCGCCGTAGCGGTCGGCGTCGCCGTCGCGCCGCTCGACCGCCTCGAAGGCGCCGGTGGAGGCGCCGGACGGGACGGCGGCGCGGCCGACCGTGCCGTCGTCGAGGGCGACCTCGACCTCCACGGTCGGGTTGCCGCGGGAGTCGAGGATCTCGCGGGCGATGACGGCGTCGATGCTGGCCACGGGACACACCTTCCGAACCGGGAAGCCGGCGCGCGGGTCGCGCACCGGCACGACCCTACCGACCGGCCACCCGGGCCGCCCGCGGGTGCCGGAGCAGCCGCGGGTGCCGACGGACCTCCTGGCGCCGGCGGCCCAGCTGCCAGGCCAGCCAGGTGGCGGCGACGCCCAGGACCACCAGGCCCCACCCCAGCCACACCGGCAGGTCGTGCAGGGCGAGCGCGAGCACCGCGACGGGAGCCACCCAGATCGCCACGTTGCGCACGAGCCCCCACGCCGACGGCTCCTCGTCGGCATGCCCCTGGGCGAGCGCGATCGCCCGTCGGTCGAACCACAGCGTCGCGTTGTAGGCCAGCACCAGCGGCGCCGCCTGGAACACCCAGCCGGTCCACAGGTTGTCCGGGTCGTACAGCACGTACTCGCCGTAGACCGTGACGACCGTCGCCACACCCAGACCGAGGCCCCAGGCACTGGTCGCCACCACGTCCAGCCGGCGCTGCAGCGGTCGGTCCAGCCCCGGGAAGCGCGCCCGGGTGTACGGGGTGGTGAAGGGCCGGCTGACCAGCAGCGACACCAGCGCCAGCAACGTCAGCCCGGCGTTGGACACCAGGTCGGCGTGGTCCTCGAACCAGCCGTCCACCCCGTCGGTGCCGACCAGGCCCACCACGATGAGGGCGGCGAACAGGGCCACGTCGGACAGCTCCAGCGCCCGCGGCCGCTCCCCGCGCAGGAACGCGATCCCCACGATCGCCCCGGCCAGTGCGGTCGCGATCAGTGTCGAGGTCATGAACGTGGTGACGTACGGCAGCAGGCCGAACGCGATCCACGGCGCCAGACCCATGACCGGGTCGTCGAGGACGAGCAGCCAGCGGTCCTCGCCGCGCTCCATGCGCGCAGTGTGCCGCGTGCGGCCCGCGGACAGGCGGATTCAGCCGACCGGTCAGATGCCCAGCAGGGCGCGCAGGTGCCGGGGGGCCGGGGAGCCGTGCGCGAGCACGGTGTCGTGCACGCGCCGGTCGGTCCAGTCCGGGTGCAGCACGCGCAGGTCGTCGACGATCTCGCGCACGCCCCGGTAGCCGACGTAGTAGGTCGGGAGCTGTCCCGCGGTGAGCAGCGCCCGCCGCCACTTGCCGACCGCCTCGCCCTCCTCCTGGTGACCACTGGCGGTCATCAGGTCCAGCGCCTCGTCCTCGGTCATCCCGTCGGCGTGCACGCCCACGTCCAGGATCGCGTTGATGGTGGTGCGCAGCCGCATCTTCAGTTGCTGCAGGCGCAGCGCCAGCGCGCCGTCCGGACCGCCGCGCCCGGGGTAGCCGCGCTCGACCATGAGCTCCTCGGCGTAGACGGCCCAGCCCTCGACGAACGGGCCGCTCCGGCCGAAGGCACGGACCCGCGAGCGGCGCGCAGCGTTGGCGTGGGCCAGCTGCAGCACGTGGCCGGGCATCGCCTCGTGCGCCGTGAGGTTCTCCAGCAGGTGTCCGTTGTACTCGCGGTAGAACGAGCGGACCCGTTCCTCGTCCCACCCGGCCGGGGTGGGCGACACCGCGACGTACGTCGGCACCGCCGCGGTCTCCAGGGGGCCCGGGGCGTCGCAGTACGCCACCGCGACGCCGCGGTGGATCTCCGGCATGACGATGACCCGGACGTCGAGGTCGGGTACGGAGACCAGGTCGCGGTCGCGCACGAACGCCGTCTGGCGCTCCAGCGCCGCCGCGACGTCGCCCAGGACGCTCCCGTCGTCGACGGGTGCGGCGTCCGCGACCTGCCGCAGCACCCGCGCGACCAGCCCGGGCGCGTCCGCGGGCTCCCCGGACAGCCGGGACGCGACCTCGCGGATCTCGGCGTCCAGCTCCGCCAGGTCGGCCTCCGCCTGCGCGCGCACCTCCGCCGGCGTGGTCTCCGCGTCCAGCGCGTGCCAGAGCGCGCCCGCATAGAGGTTGGCCCCGAGCCGCGGGTCACGGTCGGCGTCCTCGAGCCGGTCGGAGAGCCAGCCGACGTGCTCCTCGATCGCGGCCACTGCGCTGGCCCGGGCGGGATCCACCCGGCCCCTCAGCGCCGGCTGCGCCACGAGGGACTCCTCGAGCACCGTACGCAGCAGCGCGGCGGTCCCGCCGAACTGCTGGACCGCGGTCTCGACGTGCACGCGCGGCATCGCGCCCAGCGTGGCGCGGGCCGTCGCCAGGTGGTCCGGCACCGCCGCGAGCCGGGCCGCGACCGACTCCAGCCGGTCGGCCAGGGGCGCGAAGTCCCGGGCCAGCAGCAGGTGGACGGCGGTGCCGGGGTTGGCCACCAGCGGGTTCCAGGTGTGCGGACGCAGGTCGCCCGCGGTGAAGGCCGCCGCCGAGAGCCGGGACCGCAGGATCTCCAGGTCGACCGCGTCGTCGGTCCCCAGGGCGAGGTCGTCAAGGGCGTCGAGCTCGGCGAGGAGGTCCTCCATGGCGAGCACCGTCGCGGCGGCGGCGTCGGCGGACAGGTCGGGCAGCACGCCGTCGTGCCGGTGCTCCCCGAGGTCGGTGGCCAGCACCGGGTTCCGGGCCAGCAGGTCGTCGACGGCGCGGCCCGCGAGCCGCCGGAACCGGGCGGTAGCCTCGGCCGATCCGGCCGGGTCGTAGATCCCGTCCCCGGCCTCGGGCGCGTGGTCGTGGTCGTGGGACACCGGTCAGCGCCCCGTCCCGTGCGCCGGCGGCCTCGGCGCGCTCGGCATCGGATCGTCGGGACCCAGTCCCTCGGCGGCGCGCACCTGCGCGCGACGACGGCGGACGGCGCCACGCAGGGCCTGCTCGGCGTCCCAGTCCCGCTCCCGCGCGGCCGAGACCAGGGCCAGCAGCGCGTCGCCCAGGTCGTCCGACGAGGCCAGCCCGCCCACCAGCGAGCGGGCAGCGGTTGCAGCGGGGCCGTCCTCGTGCGGCACGTCGATGCCGGCCTTCTCGGTGCGGGACAGCAACTTCGCCGCCAGGACCAGGGCGGGGAGGGCCAGCGGGATCCCGTCGGTGGCAGACTCCCGCCCCTTCTCCGCCGCCTTCAGCGCGTGCCAGTTGGCCTCGACCTGCTCGGCGGTGTGCGCCTGCGCGTCGCCGAACACGTGCGGGTGGCGGGCGACCAGCTTCGTCACGATCCCGGCCGCGACGTCGTCCACGGACCACGGGTCGTCCGGGTCCTCCTCCGCGATCCGCGCGTGGAACGCCACCTGCAGCAGCAGGTCCCCGAGCTCCTCGCGCAAGCCGTCGCGGTCCTGCGTCTCGATCGCCTCGACGGTCTCGTACGACTCCTCGACGAGGTACTCGACCAGTGACTCGTGGGTCTGCCGCGCGTCCCACGGGCACCCGCCCGGGGAGCGCAGCCGGTCCATCACGGCGACCAGGTCCAGCAGTCGCGCACCCGGGACGTCCACGCCCGCCGACGCGGCGGTCCGGACGTCGCTCTCGGGCTCGGACGCGGGGACCGGGCCCCCGTCGTCCGGGTCGGTCGTCAGGACTGCTCCGGGACGGGCACCTCGATCGTGCCGTCCGTCGCGGTCTCCGCCGGGGGCACAGCCAGGTCGGTGGGCAGCGGGCCGATCCGCAGCTCGTCGGCGACCCAGGTGCCGAAGCGCGGCGACACCTCGACGCCCTCCGCCTTGCCCTGCTCCACCACCGCGTCGAACGCGGCCCGCTGCTGCTCCTCGACGGAGCCGTCCGGCGACAGTGCCCGGCCCAGCCCGTCGACCTGCAGGCTCAGCAGGACGGTCGCGTCGATCGCGGAGGCCGGGATGCTGCTCTGCAGGAAGGCCGCCTCCACCTCGGACTGCCCGCCCAGCTGGTCGGAGTAGGCCTTCAGCGCGGCGTCGATCTGGCCCTGGCTGATCTCCACGCCCTCCGCCTGCGCGGTCTGCGCGACCAGCTCGTTGGTGACCAGCCGCTCCAGCGTCGTACGGGTCAGCTCGGCGTCGGGCTCGTCGGCGGGCAGGTCGTTGGCCGTGTTGACCTCGCGCACCTGGTCGGCAAGCTGGGAGGTCGCGATCCGCGTCTCCCCGACGACCGCGGCCGCACCGGCCTGCAGGGTCCCGGACCCGCCGCACCCGGAGAGCACCGAGACGGCGGCGAGCGCCGCCGCGGCGGCGGCCAGTCGGCGGGCGGGGCGCGGGATGCGGGTCACCGGGGTCTCCGTACGGGTCGTCGGTCGGGGTCGGTGTGGGTCGGGTCGTGGGTCGGGGCCGGGCGTCAGGCGGGGGCCGCCGCGGGCTGGTCGAGCAGGACCGCGTCGACGACCTCGCGCGCCCAGTCCAGCAGCGCGGTGTCGCGGAGCGGCTGCCCGCCCACCCTCGCGGTGGTGGGTCGTGGCACCAGGATCGTACGGACCGCGGGCTTCACCACGGTCCTGGGGTAGAGCCGGGTGAGTCGCAGCGTGCGCGACTCCGGCAGCTCCACCGGGTGGAACCGCACCGAGGAGCCGGCCAGGACGACCTCGTCCAGGCCGGCGCGCCGGGCGTGCACCCGGAAGCGGGCCACCGCGAGCAGCGACTCCACCGGCGCCGGCATCGGGCCGTAGCGGTCGACCAGCTCCTCGGCCACCGCGTCGACGTCGGCGTCGGAGGCCGCGGCCGCCAGCCGCTGGTAGGCCTCCAGCCGCAGCCGCTCCTCGGGCACGTAGTCGTGCGGCACGTGCGCGTCGACCGGCAGCTCGACCTTGACGTCGGCCACCTCACCGTCGGACTCGCCCTTGTACTCCGCCAGCGCCTCCCCGACCAGGCGCACGTAGAGGTCGAAGCCGACGTCGGCGATGTGGCCGCTCTGCTCCCCTCCGAGCAGGTTGCCGGCGCCGCGGATCTCGAGGTCCTTCATCGCGATCTGCATGCCGGACCCGAGGTCGGTGTGCTGCGCCAGCGTCGCGAGCCGCTCGTGCGCGGTCTCGGTGAGCGGTCGCTCCGGCGGGTACAGGAAGTACGCGTAGGCGCGCTCCCGGGCCCGGCCGACCCGCCCGCGCAGCTGGTGCAGCTGGGACAGGCCGAAGACGTCGGAACGGTCGACGATCAGCGTGTTGGCGTTGGCGACGTCGATGCCGGACTCCACGATCGTGGTGGAGACGAGCACGTCGATCCGCTTCTCCCAGAAGTCCAGGATGACCTGCTCGAGCACGTGCTCGTTCATCTGGCCGTGCGCGGTGGCGATCCGGGCCTCGGGCACCAGGTCGCGCAGCCGGGCGGCGACCCGCTCGATGGACTCGACCCGGTTGTGCACGTAGAAGACCTGGCCCTCGCGCAGCAGCTCGCGCCGGACCGCGGCGGCGATCTGCTTCTCGTCGTAGGGCCCCACGAAGGTGAGGACGGGCAGCCGTTCCTCCGGCGGGGTCTGGATCGTGGACATCTCCCGGATCCCGGTGACCGCCATCTCCAGCGTCCGCGGGATCGGGGTGGCGGACATGGTGAGCACGTCGACGTTGGTGCGCAGCGCCTTGAGGTGCTCCTTGTGCTCGACGCCGAAGCGCTGCTCCTCGTCGACGATGACGAGTCCGAGGTCCTTGAACCGCACGCTGGCGGTGAGCAGGCGGTGGGTGCCGATGACGACGTCCACGCTGCCGTCCGCGACCCCGTCGAGGACCGCCCGGGCCTCCGCGTCGGACTGGAACCGGGACAGCGCCGCGACCTTCACCGGGAAGGCGGCGAACCGCTCGGAGAACGTGGAGAAGTGCTGCTGCACCAGCAGCGTGGTCGGGACGAGGACGGCGACCTGCTTGCCGTCCTGGACCGCCTTGAACGCGGCCCGCACGGCGATCTCGGTCTTGCCGTAGCCGACGTCGCCGCAGATCAGCCGGTCCATCGGGACCGTCCGCTCCATGTCGGCCTTGACCTCGTCGATGCAGGCGAGCTGGTCGGGGGTCTCGACGTACGGGAACGCGTCCTCGAGCTCGCGCTGCCACGGGGTGTCCGCGGAGAAGCGGTAGCCCTGCGTCGCGGTGCGCGCGGCGTACAGCCGGATCAGCTCGCCGGCGATCTCCTTGACCGCCTTCTTGGCCCGGCCCTTGGCCTTCTGCCAGTCGCCACCGCCGAGCCGGTGCAGCGACGGTGCCTCGCCTCCGACGTACCGCGTCACCTGGTCGAGCTGGTCGGTGGGGACGTACAGCCGGTCCGGCGGCTGGCCCCGCCGGGACGCGGCGTACTCGACGACCAGGTACTCCCGGGTCGCCCCGGCGACGGTGCGCTGCGTCATCTCGACGTAGCGGCCGACGCCGTGCTGCTCGTGCACCACGAAGTCGCCCGGCTTCAGCGTCAGCGGGTCGATGGTCTGGCGGCGCCGCGAGGGCAGCCGGCGCATGTCCTTGGTGGAGCTGCGCTGGCCGACCAGGTCGGTCTCGGTGAGCACCGCCAGCCGGAGCTCGGACGAGACGAAGCCGTGGTCGATCCGGCCGGTGGACACGTGCACGACGCCGGCGTCGGGTGCACCCGCCGCCGGCAGACCGGTCAGGTCGACGTCGACGACCGCGGCGAGGTCCTCCCCGCGCAGGGACTCCGCCAGCCGCTCGGCCGGGCCGTGGCCCTCCGTGGTCAGGACGACCCGCCAGCCCTCGGACAGCCAGCCGCGGACGTCGTCGAACGCGCGCGACGTCTCCCCGCGGTAGGCGGGGGCGGTCCGGGCGGACACCACGAGCTCGTCGGCCTCCGGGAGCGGCTCGCCCTCGTCGGAGGCGAACGGGGACACGCCCCACCAGGGGACGCCGAGCTCGGCGGCGTGCTCGCGGACCTCTCCGACGGTCCGGTAGGCGGCCCCGCCGAGGTCGATCGGAGTCACGTTGCCCGCGGCCGCGTTGTGCCAGGACGCCTCGAGGAACTCCTGGGAGGTGCGGACCAGCTCGTGCGCCCGGGTGCGGACCCGCTCGGGGTCGCAGACCACGACCATCGCGCGGTCGGGCAGCGCGTCGAGCAGCAGCTCCATCCGCGGCACCAGGACGGGGGCCAGCGCCTCCATGCCCTCCACCGCCCGGCCCTCGGCCAGCGCGGTGCACATCTCGGCCAGCTCGGGGTGCTCCGCAGCGAGCACAGCGGCCCGCTCTCGCACGTCCTCGGTGAGCAGCAGCTCCCGGCAGGGCGGCGCCCACAGCCCGTGCGGGGCGACCTCCAGGGAGCGCTGGTCGGCGACCTTGAACCAGCGCACCTCCTCGACCGTGTCGCCCCAGAACTCCACCCGCAGCGGGTGCTCCTCGGTCGGGGGGAACACGTCGAGGATGCCGCCGCGGACTGCGAACTCACCGCGGCGCTCGACCAGGTCGGTGCGGGTGTAGGCCGCCGCGGCCAGCGCGCGGACCGCGTCCTCCATCGCGATGTCGTCCCCCGCCCGCAACGCGACCGGGACCAGGTCGCCGAGCGCGGCGACCATCGGCTGCAGCAGCGCGCGGACCGGGGCGACCAGTACCCGGACCGGGCCGGCGGCCGGGTCGTCCGGACTGGGGTGGGCCAGCCGGCGGAGCACCGCGAGTCGCCGGCCGACCGTGTCCGACGACGGCGACAGCCGCTCGTGCGGCAGCGTCTCCCAGGAGGGGAACTCCACGACCTGCTCCGACGGCAGCAGGCTGCCCAGCGCCGACACCAGGTCCTCCGCCTCGCGGCCGGTGGCGGTGACCGCGACGACCGGACGCCCGGCGCAGTCGGGACCCTCGCCGGCCAGCGCGGACACCACGAACGGCTGCAGCGCGGACGGTGCGGCCAGGTCCAGCGGGGCCGCCGCCTCGGCGCCGCGGGCGCGCCGGACCGCCTCCGCCACCGCGGGTTCCGTCGCGACGGCGGCCCGCAGTCCGGTGAGGCTCATGACGGTGCCAGCGTACGTGGCGTCGGGGCCGGCCTCAGCCGGCGAGCGCGGCGCGCAGGTGGTCGGCCAGGTCGGCGCGCGAGACCACCAGGTCGGTGACGTAGGGGGGCATGGCGTTGAACAGCACGGGCGACCCGTCGACGTGGGAGGCGACCAGGCCGTAGTGCGCGGCGACGCCGTAGGGCGCGGCCACGTCCCACTCGTAGAAGCCGGTGTCGTGGACGTACGCCTCGGCCCGACCGGACAGGATCTCGTTGACCTTGGCGCCCACCGAGCCGACGTCGACGATCTCGACGCCGCGGTCGGTGACGCCCGCCTCGGCGAGGCGGGCCGCCAGCCGCTCCACGATCTGCGGCAGCGCCGCCGGGGGCCGGGTGCGCGAGGCCACCACGCGGACTGGGCGGTCGGTGGGCAGCGGCGGGACCGCGGCGTCGGTGTCGAGCACGCTGCGGGTCAGGCCCTGCGCGGGCAGGTCGACGGTGGCGGCGGACAGCACCGCGCCGGCGGGCTGCCACAGCGCCACGTGCACCGCGAAGTCGACGCGGCCCTGGCCGTACTCCCAGGTGCCGTCCAGCGGGTCGACGATCCAGACCCGCTGCGCGGACAGCCGGCCCTCGTCGTCCTTGCCCTCCTCCGACAGCACCGCGTCGTCGGGCCGTGCATCGGCCAGCCGGCGCGCCAGCAGCTCGTGCGACGCCGCGTCGGCCTCCTTGCGCAGCCGGGTGGCGCGCTCCTTGTCCTCGGGGTCGAGCTCGCCGTAGGAGGTGCGCAGGTCCAACAGCAGCCGGCCGGCCTCCTGGGCGATCGCGCGGGACAGCTCGGCGTCGGACAGCGACGCGGCGTGGGACAGGTCGGTCACGGGGTCCTCATTCGCGGGTGGGGTCGGGGTGGAACAGGTTCTGGGCCCGGTCCAGGCCCTCGGTGACGAGCGCCTCGGCGGCGTCCGCCGCCCGCTCGAGCAGCAGCGGCAGCTCGCGCCGCTCGGTGGACGAGAACGGCCGCAGCACGAAGTCGGCCGGGTCCTGCCGGCCCGGGGGACGCCCGATGCCGATGCGCAGCCGGTACCAGTCGCCGCCCCCGAGGGAGCGACGCACCGACCGCAGGCCGTTGTGCCCGTTGTCGCCGCCGCCGAGCTTCAGCCGCAGCGCGCCGAACGGGATGTCGAGCTCGTCGTGCATGACCAGCACCCGGTCGGCCGGCACCTTGTAGAAGGCGATCAGCGCGCTCACCGGTCCGCCGGACTCGTTCATGTACGAGCGGGGGACGGCGAGCACCGCGCGGTGCCCGGCCAGCCGGCCCTCGGCGACGTCGGCCCGGCCGCGGCGGTGCCCGGCGAACCGTGCGCCCATCCGGTCGGCCAGCACCTCGGCGGTCATCGCCCCGACGTTGTGCCGCGTCGCGGCGTACTGGGGGCCCGGGTTGCCCAGGCCCACCAGCAGCCACGGCGCGTGCTCGCTCATCGGTGCACCGGCCGGGTGCGGGGTCGGATCACTCCTCGGAGGACTCCGCGGCCGGGGCGGCCTCGCCCTCGACCCCGAGCGCGGCCTCGGCGGCCTCGGCGGCGTCCTCGGCAGCGGCCGCGGCAGCGGCGGCGTCGGCCATCTCCTGCGCGGCCCGGCGGGCGTCCTCGACCGCGTGCGCGGCGGCGGCCATCGGGTCCTCGCCCGCGGCCACGGCCTCCTCGACGGCGCGCACGGCGGCGGAGCGGTCGATGCCGGCCTCGTCGGCGGCGGCCTCGGCGGCGGCGATGGCCTCGGCCATCGCACCGCGGGCGCGCGCCTCGGCGGCGGACACCACGACCAGGTCGACGTGCTCCAGGAACAGCTTCACCGGGTCGCGCTGGACGTCGCGCGGCTTCACCAGGGTCATGCCGCCCTCGAACTCGATCTCCAGCACGACGCGCGGCCGGCGCAGCGCCTGGACCAGGTCGTGACCGGGCAGCGAGATGTGCCGCAGCTCCTGCCCGTCGCCGTAGATGACGGCCGGGACCCGGCCGGTGCGGCGCAGCCGGCGGGCCGCGCCCTTGCCGAACTCGGAGCGCGGCTCGGCGGTCATGCGGGGGTTGGACACGGGGTCTCCTTCGGCGGCGCGGCCGCGTCGGTGGGACACCGACGCGGATCTGCAGGTGGGTGGCGGACGGGACGTGGTCGGCGGCCTCGGCCAGGGCGCACGGCGCCGCACGGACCACGTCGATCACGGCGGCACGCTGCGCCACCCTCGCCGAGGAGCGGCGCCCAGGGTACTGCCCGGCCCCGTCCCCGCCCAAACCCGCGGCCGGGGGCGGGGGCTCCTACTCGAACGGGAGCGGCGTCAGCTGCGGCGGCTCGAACATCGAGGTCACCGACCCGTCGGTGAAGACCTCGTTGATGGCCCGGGCCAGCAGCGGCGCGATCGACAGCACGGTGAGCTTGTCGAACCGTCGCTCGGCCGGGATGGGCAGCGTGTTGGTGACGATGACCTCGGAGATCCGGCTGTTCTTCAGCCGGTCGGCGGCCGGGTCGCTGAGGATCCCGTGGGTCGCGGCGACGATGACGCTGGCGGCGCCGTTGTCGAAGAGGGTGTCGGCCGCCTTCACGATGGTCCCGCCGGTGTCGATCATGTCGTCGACGACGACGCAGACTCGGCCCTCGACGTCACCGACGACCTCGAACACCTTCACCTCGTTGGGCACGTCGGGGTCGCGGCGCTTGTGGATGATCGCCAGCGGGGCGCCCAGGACGTCGGTCCAGCGCTCGGCCACCCGGACCCGGCCGGCGTCGGGGGACACCACGGTGCTGGGCTGGTCGGCGATCCGGTCCTGAACGTAGTCGGCCAGCAGCGGCAGCGCGAACAGGTGGTCCACCGGGCCGTCGAAGAAGCCCTGGATCTGCGAGGTGTGCAGGTCCACCGACATCAGCCGGTCGGCCCCCGCCGTCTTGAACAGGTCGGCCATCAGCCGGGCGGAGATCGGCTCCCGGCCGCGGTGCTTCTTGTCCTGGCGCGCGTAGCCGTAGAACGGGGCGACGACGGTGATCCGCTTGGCCGAGGCGCGCTTGAGCGCGTCGACCATGATCAGCTGCTCCATGATCCACTGGTTGATCGGCGTCGTGTGCGCCTGCAGCACGAAGGCGTCGCACCCGCGGACCGACTCCAGGAACCGGACGAAGATCTCGCCGTTGGCGAAGTCGTAGGCCGACGTCGGCGCCAGCTCGGCCCCCAGCTCCCGCGCCACCTCGGCGGCCAGCTCCGGGTGCGAGCGACCCGCGAACAGCATCAGCCGCTTCTGGGTGGGCGCCTGGATCATGCTCACGAGTCCTCCTGCACGTCCGGCTGCGGGTCACCCTGGCGAGACTTGGCGGCGGCGGCGGACCGCGCCGAGGCCGTGTCCGGCCGGCGTCGCTCCACCCACCCCTCGATGGTGCGCTGGCGGGCCCGGCCGACGGCCATCGCCCCCGGCGGGACGTCGTCGGTGATGACCGATCCCGCGGCCGTGTAGGCGCCGTCCCCGACCTCGACCGGCGCGACCAGCATGGTGTCGCTGCCGATGCGGACGTCGTCACCCACGACGGTGCGGTGCTTGGCGACCCCGTCGTAGTTGACGAAGACGGTCGCGGCGCCGATGTTGCTGCCGGTGCCGATGGTGGCGTCGCCCACGTACGACAGGTGCGGCACCTTCGAGCCGTCGCCGACCTCGGAGTTCTTGATCTCGACGTAGGCCCCGGCCTTGGCGCCGGTGCCCAGGCGGGTTCCGGGGCGCAGGAAGGTGAACGGCCCCACGGTCGCGCGCGGGCCGATGACGGCCAGCTCGGCCCAGGTGTGGACCACGTCGGCGTCCTCCCCCACCTCGCAGTCGCGCAGGGTGGTCCCGGGGCCCACCGAGGCACCGCGGGCGACCGTGGTCGCGCCGACCAGGTGCGTGGACGGGCGCAGCGTCACGTCGGGCGCGAGCTCCACGTCGACGTCGACCCAGGTGGTCGCCGGGTCGAGGATCGAGACCCCGGCCCGCATCCACCGGTCGTTGAGCCGGTCCCGCCAGATCGCCGCCGCGGTGGCCAGCTGCACCCGGTCGTTGACCCCGAGGATCTCGTCGGAGTCGTCGACCACGACCGCGTCCACCTGTCCGCCGTCGCCGCGGACGATGCCGACGACGTCGGTGAGGTACTCCTCGCCCTGGGCGTTGTCGGTGGTCAACCGGGTCAGCGCGTCGCGCAGGGCGGCCGCCGCGAAGGCGTACATGCCGCTGTTGATCTCGCGGATCGCGCGCTGGTCCTCGGTGGCGTCCTTCTGCTCGACGATGCCCTCGACGTGGCCCTCGTCGGTGCGCAGCACCCGCCCGTAGCCGGTCGGGTCGGGCAGGACCGCGGTGAGGACGGTGACCAGGGACCCGGACTCGCCGTGCGCCGCGACCAGCCGGGTCAGCGTGGCGCCCGTGAGCAGCGGGGTGTCGCCGGTCAGGACGACGACCGGACCCGCGTCCGGGTCGGCGGCCGGGTCGTCGCCGCGCAGCGCCAGCTCGTCCAGCGCGATCCGCACCGCGTGCCCGGTGCCGTTCTGCTCGGCCTGGACCACCACCGTGGCGCCGGGGGCGATCGCGGCCACGTGCTCGGTCACCCGCTCCCGGCCGTGGCCCACGACGACGACCAGGCGGACCGGGTCGAGCTCGTCGGCCGCGGCGACGACGTGCCCGAGCAGGGTGCGCCCGGCGCAGGAGTGCAGGACCTTGGGGGTCGCCGACTTCATCCGGGTGCCCTCGCCGGCGGCGAGGATGACCACGGCGGACGGCCGGGGGGCGGTCACGGCGTCGGCGTCTCCAGGCGTCGGACCCCGGGCGGGCTCGGGGTGGGCCGGACGGGCGGGGCCAATCTACTCCGGGCCCGCGGGGATGCGCGGGCGGTCCCCGGATGCCGGCGGCGATGCGCGACCGCGCTCCCGGCGAGGGACTCGAACCCCCATTCACGGCTCCAAAGGCCGCTGTCCTGCCGTTGGACGAGCCGGGACCGCCGCACCGGGATGCCGGCGCGGCGCGGGCCAGTCTGGCACCCTGGCGGTGACGCCGACCGCGGGGCTGGACAGGTTACGCCAGCGTAGGTTACGGTTCCGTAGCCGCGGCGGCGCCGCGGATGCCCGTACCCGCACCACGAGGGAGCCCGACCGCATGACCCTGACCCCCGACCTCCACGCCGACACCCCCGGTGACGACGAGCTGACGGGACAGTCGTACGCGGCCGGACGTGACGACGTCCTGGCCAGCCTCGGCGCCGACGAGCAGTCCGTCGGCATGCGCGCGCTCGTGGCCGTCTTCATCATCGTGCCGCTGCTCGCCGTGCTGCTCGCCATCCCGGTCGCCTGGGGCGGCTGGCTGGGCTGGAGCGACATCGTCCTGCTGGTGGTCTTCTACGTGATCACCGGCCTGGGCATCACGATGGGCTACCACCGGCACTTCACCCACGGCGCCTTCAAGGCCAAGCGGCCGCTGCGGATCACGCTGGCGATCGCCGGCTCGCTGGCGATCCAGGGCTCGGTGGCCCGCTGGGTGGCCGACCACCGCAAGCACCACGCGTTCAGCGACGCCGAGGGCGACCCGCACTCGCCGTGGCGCTACGGCACGTCGGCCCGCGCGGTGGCGAAGGGGCTGTGGTACTCCCACGTCGGGTGGCTCCTCGAGGCGGAGCAGAGCCCGATCCAGCGCTACGCGCCGGACCTGGCCAAGGACCCGGACCTGGTCCGGATCTCCCGGGCGTTCCCGTGGCTGGTCGCCACGTCGCTGCTGCTGCCCGCGGTGCTCGGCGGCCTCATCACCTGGTCGTGGCAGGGCGCGCTGACCGCGTTCTTCTGGGCCGGCCTGGTGCGGATCGCGCTGATCCACCACGTCACCTGGTCGATCAACTCGATCTGCCACGTGTGGGGCAAGCACCCCTTCAAGACCCGCGACCGCGCCGGCAACGTCGCCTGGCTGGCGCTGCCGTCGTTCGGCGAGTCGTGGCACAACCTGCACCACGCCGAGCCGACCGCCGCCCGCCAGGGCGTGCTGCGCGGCCAGGTCGACGTGAGCGGGCGCCTGATCCGCGTCTGCGAGCGGTTCGGATGGGCGTACGACGTGAAGTGGGCCAAGCCGGAGCGGCTGGAGGCCAAGAAGCTCGACGACGTGCGGTTGGGGTCGGTCCGCTGACGCCCACGCAGGCACGCGCGGACCGCGCTCGGGAGAAGGACGCCAAGCCCGAGCGCGTCCGCATGAGCGGGCAGGAGCGGCGCGAGCAGCTGCTGGACGTCGGCCGTAAGCTGTTCGCGCAGAAGGGCTTCGAGGCGGTCAGCGTCGAGGAGATCGCCGCCAAGGCGGGGGTGTCGAAGCCGGTCGTCTACGAGCACTTCGGCGGCAAGGAGGGGCTGTACGCCGTCGTCGTCGACCGCGAGATGAGCAAGCTGCTCGGGATGATCAGCGACGCGCTCACGGCCGGGCACCCGCGGGCGCTGCTGGAGCAGGCCGGGCTGGCGCTGTTCGAGTACATCGAGGGCTCCACCGACGGGTTCCGGGTGCTGGTGCGCGACTCCCCGGTGTCGCAGCAGACCGGCAGCTTCGCCAGCCTCATCGTGGACGTGGCGGCGCAGGTGGAGCACCTGCTGGCCCGGGAGTTCCAGGCCCGCGACTTCAGCCCGAAGCTGGCGCCGATGTACTCGCAGATGCTGGTCGGGATGACCGCGCTGACCGGGCAGTGGTGGCTGGACGTGCGCAAGCCGAAGAAGGAGGAGGTCGTGGCCAACCTGGTCAACCTCGCCTGGAACGGCCTGGCCCACCTGGAGCCGAAGCCCCGCCTGATCACCCGCCCCTGACCAACCCAGCGCCTCACCCGCCGCCCCGCTTGGGCACACGATCCGCTTAGCGGATCGTGTGCCCAACTCGGGCGGCGTGTCGCGGGCGGAACCGGGAACACGATCCGGGTCGCGGTACGCGAGTGACCGGTGGTGCGACGGCCGCCGGGTCTACTCGGGCCGGGTCTACTCGGGCCGGGTCTCCTCGGGCCGGGTCTCCTCGGGCCGGGTCTCCTCGGGCCGGGCCTACTCGGGCCGGGCCTACTCGGGACGGGCGGACTCGAAACGCGCGACCAGGCCGCGCAGCAGGTCCGCCAGCTCCCGCCGGCGGTCCGCCGGCAGCGCCGCCAGGATTTCGCGCTCGTGCCGCAGCAGGTCGGTGAGCGCGTCGTCGACCCGGGCCCGGCCGGCGTCGGTGAGCTGGACCTGGACCCCGCGCCGGTCGTTCGGATCCGGCGACCGAGACACCAGGCCGCGCTCCTCCAGCCGGTCGATCCGGTTGGTCATCGTCCCGCTGGTCACCAGGGTCTGGGTGAGCAGCCGGCCGGGGGACAGCGCGTACGGCGGTCCCGCGCGGCGCAGCGCCGCGAGCACGTCGAACTCCCAGGTCTCCAGGTCGTGCTCCTCGAAGGCCTCGCGACGGGCTCGGTCGAGGTAGCGGGCCAGCCGGGTCACCCGGGACAGCACGTCCAGCGGGGAGACGTCGAGGTCGGGGCGCTCGCGGCGCCAGGCCGCGACGAGCCGGTCGACCTCGTCCTGCGGCGCGGCGCCAGTCCGGTGCTCGGCCCCGTCCCGCCGCTCGACCGTCGCCACCCGTTCATGCTACGCCCAAGATTCTCGATGTCGAGAGATCCGGCGTCGGTGCTCACTCGTCCCACGCACACCCTGACCGGGATCGTGTTCCCGGTTCCGCCGACGACACGCCGCCCAACCTGGCCACACGATCCGGAAAGCGGATCGTGTGCCCGAACGGACGGGCGGGGGTAACGGGGTCGCGGGGGGTGCCGTCAGGGTGACGGCAGGCGGGCCGCGAGCTCCAGCCAGGACTCCTCCAGCTGCTCGCGCTCGGCGAGGAGCCCGCGCAGCTCGGCGTCGAGCGCCAGCACCCGCTCGTGGTCGGCCGCGTGCTCGGCCAGCGCCGCGTGCAGCCGCCCCTCCTCCGCCGCGATCCGGTCCAGCCGCCGCTCCCAGCGCTGCAGCTGCTTGCGCGCCTCGTACGCCTCCCCGCCGCGTAGCGGACCGGGGCGGTCGTCGTCGGGTGACTCCGCCGCCGACCGGTCCTGCGCTGCCGAGGCCCGGGCGTCGCCGTCCGCCGCCGCGGCCCGCAGCGCGAGGTACTCGTCCACGCCCCCCGGCAGATGCCGCAGCGATCCGTCCCCCGGCAGGGCGTACAGGTCGTCGCACACGCGCTCCAGCGAGTACCGGTCGTGCGACACCAGCACCAGCGACCCAGGCCAGGAGTCCAGCAGGTCCTCCAGGACGGTGAGGGTCTCCACGTCGAGGTCGTTCGTCGGCTCGTCGAGCAGTAGCACGTTGGGGCCGTCGACCAGCAGCCGGAGCAGCTGCAGCCGTCGCCGCTCCCCGCCGGACAGGTCGCCCAGCCGCGTGAACAGCCGGTCCCCCGTGAACCCGAAGCCCTCCAGCAGCTGCTGCGCGGACAGCGTGCGTCCGCGGCCGACCTCGACCGTGGCGTGCACCCGCTCCAGGTACGGCAGCACCCGGTCGTCGGGGTCCAGCTCGGCCAGGTCCTGGGTCAGGCGGGCGGCGCGCACCGTGCGCCCGACCTCGACGGTGCCGTCGTACGTCGACGGCTCCCCGTCGAGCAGCCGCAGCAGGGTGGTCTTGCCGGCGCCGTTGGGCCCGAGCAGCCCGATCCGGTCGCCCGGGCCGAGCCCCCAGGTGACGTCCCGCAGCACCTGCGGCGCGCCCACGACGGGCGCGGCCCGCAGGGTCACGCCCTCCAGCTCCACCACCCGCTTGCCCAGCCGAGCGGTGACGAAGCGCTGCAACTCCAGCCGGTCCCGTGCCGGGGGCTCGCCCTCGATCAGCGCGTTCGCCGCGTCGATCCGGAACCGCGGCTTGCTGGTGCGCGCCGGCGGCCCGCGGCGCAGCCAGGCCAGCTCCTTGCGCAGCAGGTTGCGGCGCCGGTCGTCCGTGACGGCGGCGACCCGCTCCCGCTCGGCGCGGGCGAGGACGTACGCCGCGTAGCCGCCGTCGTAGCGGTGCACCCGCCCGTCGGCGACCTCCCAGGTCTGGGTGCACACCGCGTCCAGGAACCACCGGTCGTGCGTCACCACCACGAGCGACCCGGACCGCGCCGCCAGCGTGGACGCCAGCGCCGCCACCGTCTCGATGTCGAGGTGGTTGGTCGGCTCGTCGAGCAGCAGCAGGTCCGGGTCCTCGACCAGCAGCCGGGCCAGCGACGCCCGACGGCGCTCTCCGCCCGACATCGTCCCCGCGCGGGTGTCCCAGCCGTCGGGGTACGCGTCGGCCGACAGCCCGCCGAGGAACGCGGTCACCACCCCGCGGACCCGGGCGTCCCCGGCCCACTCGTGCTCGGCCCGGTCCCCCAGGACCACCTCCCGCAGCGAGGCGCACGCCGCCAGGTCGTCCTCCTGGGCGAGAACGCCGACCCGCAGGCCTCCGGCGCGCACGACCCGGCCGCGGTCGGGTGGCACGGAACCCCCCAGCGTCCGCAGCAGCGTGGTCTTGCCCCCGCCGTTGCGGCCCACCACCCCGACCCGCGCGCCCTCGGCCACGCCGAGGGACACGTCGTCGAGCAGCAACCGGGTGCCGCGGGCGGTGGTCACGCCCTCGAGAGCGACCACGGAGGGGACGGCCATCGCCTCGCCCTACCCCGCCGCGTCGACCACGCGGGCCCCCGGCACCGGCCCGCTCGCGCGCCGCACGGTGCGGCACACCCCGGACGCCGACAGGGCGACCGCGAGATCGAGCGCCTGCTCGTCGTCGGCTACCAGGAACGCGCAGGTCGGTCCGCTGCCGGACACGACGCCGCCCAGTGCGCCGTACTCGTCGCCCACCTCGAGCACCAGGTCCAGGGACGGCCGCAGGGAGATCGCCGCGGGCTGGAGGTCGTTGCGCAGCGCACCGCCGAGGGCCACCGGGTCGGCGGCGCGCAGGGCGGCCATCAGCGCGTCGGACAGGCGCGGCGGCGGGACCTCCTCGCCCTCCCGCTGCCGGTCGCACTCGGCGTAGACCGCCGGGGTGGGCAGGCCGCCCTCGGCCAGCGCGAAGACCCAGTGGAACTCACCGCGCGCTAGGGCGGGGGTGAGCTGCTCGCCGCGGCCGGTGCCGATCGCGGTGCCGCCGTGCAGGGAGAACGGCACGTCCGACCCGAGCTCGGCGCCCATCGCCTCGAGTTCCGCGCGGTGCAGCCCCAGGTGCCACAGCGCGTCGCAGGCCACCAGCGCCGCCGCGGCGTCGGCGCTGCCGCCGGCCATGCCGCCCGCCACCGGGATGCCCTTGCGCACGTGGATGCGCAGGTCGGGGTCGAGCCCGGTCCGCTCAGCCACCAGGGCTACCGCGCGCCAGGCCAGGTTGGACTCGTCGGTGGGGACGTCGCCCGCGCCCTCGCCTTCGACCGTGAGGCTGACGCCGGCCCCGGCGCGGCCGAGCCGCAGCTCCAGCTCGTCGTACAGCGACACGGCCTGGAAGACCGTGACGAGGTCGTGGTAGCCGTCGTCACGGCGCGGCCCGACCGACAGCTGCAGGTTCACCTTGGCGGGGACCCGCACGGTGACCGACGACGTGCCGCGCATGGCTCGACCCTAGGCCCGGTATGCGGCCGACCGCGCGGCGGCGATGCGCGCGAACGCGGCCACGTCGAGCTGCTCGCCGCGGACCGTCGGGTCCACCCCCGCGGCCAGCAGCGCGGCCTCGGCGGCGGCCGCGGACCCGGCCCACCCGGCCAGCGCGGCGCGCAGCGTCTTGCGCCGCTGGGCGAAAGCCGCGTCGACAACCGAGAAGACCTCCTCGCGGGTCGCCGCGGTGACCGGCGGCGCGGTCCGCTCGAGCAGCACCAGCCCGGAGTCCACATTCGGCGCCGGCCAGAAGACCGTCCGCCCCACCGACCCGGCGCGGCGGACCGTGCCGTACCAGCGGGCCTTGACGCTGGGCACCCCGTACACCCGCGACCCGGGGTCGGCCGCCAGCCGGTCGGCGACCTCGGCCTGCACCATCACCAGCGCGCGGCGCAGCGTGGGGAAGGTCGCGAGCAGGTGCAGCAGCACCGGAACCGCGACGTTGTAGGGCAGGTTCGCGACCAGCGCCGTCGGCGGGTCGCCGGGCAGGTCCGTGAGCCGCAGGGCGTCGGCCGCGACGACGGTGAGGCGGTCGGCGTACGCGGGCAGCCGTTCGGCCACGGTCCCCGGCAGCGCCTCGGCGAGCACCGGGTCGACCTCCACGGCGACGACGTGAGCGACGTGCGGCAGCAGCGCCAGGGTGAGACTGCCCAGGCCCGGCCCGACCTCCACGACGACGTCGTCCTCGCCCACTGCCGCCGCCCGCACGATCCGGCGCACCGTGTTGGCGTCGATGACGAAGTTCTGGCCCAGCTGCTTGGTCGGGCGGATCCCGAGCCGGTCGGCCAGCGCGCGGACGTCCGCGGCACCCAGCAGCCCGTCCTCGCTCACGACCGCGTCACCACGGCCCGAAGACGCGTACCGAGTTCTCCCACAGCGCGGCCGACAGTGACTCGACCGACTCGCCCCTGGTCTCGGCCATCGAACGGACCGTGAGCGGAACGAGGTAGGACGCGTTCGTCCGGCCGCGGTAGGGCATCGGGGTCAGGTACGGCGCGTCGGTCTCCACGAGCACGCGGTCCTGCGGTGCCACCCGCAGCGCCTCGCGCAGCGGCTCGGCGTTCTTGAACGTCACCGTGCCGGCGAACGACAGGTACCAGCCCCGCTCCGCGCAGTACGCCGCCATCGAGGCGTCCCCGGAGAAGCAGTGGAACACCACTGTCTCCGGCGCGCCCTCGTCCTCAAGCACCCGGATCACGTCGTCGTGCGCGTCCCGGTCGTGGATGACCAGCGGCTTGCCGACGCGGCGCGCCAGCCGGATGTGCCAGCGGAACGACTCCTCCTGGATCCCGCGGCCGTCCTCTCCCGTGCGGTAGTGGTCCAGCCCGGTCTCGCCGATCGCCGCCACCTCGGGCAGCACGGCGAGCTCCTCGATCGCGTCGTAGGCGTCCCCCAGCGCGACGTGCCGCCCCTCGGCGAAGATCCGCGGGGCCTCGTTGGGGTGCAGCGCGATCCCGGCGCGGACCTCGTCGTACGCGGCGGCCGTGCGCACCGACCAGCGGGCCGACTCCACGTCGCAGCCGATCTGCACGATCCGGGTGATGCCCACCGCCGCGGCCTGCTCCAGCGCCTCGTCGACGGGCAGCCACTCGTCGCCGGCGACGATGTCGAGGTGGCAGTGGGTGTCGACGACCGGGCTGGGCAGCGGCTCGGGCGCGGGCGGCAGGGTCACGGGCGGACAGGCTAGCCGCAGGTCGCGCGCCGGCCGCTACGCCAGCGGCTCGAAGCGCGCGGTGAAGTGCCTCAGCGCCCGCGGCTGCTCCACGATCCGGTACCCCGGCAGCGACGACGCCTCCTGAGCCACGTGCTCGCACACCTCGATCACGTAGTCCATGTGGCTCTGCGTGTACGTGCGCCGCGGGATCGCCAGGCGTACCAGGTCCATCGCCGCCGGCTGCTCCGTGCCGTCCGGCGCCAGCCCGAACATCACCGTCCCGATCTCGCAGCCGCGCACCCCGCCGGCCTGGTACAGCGCGACGGCGAGGGACTGGCCGGGGTACTCCAGCGGCGGGATTTGCGGCAGCAGCGCCCGGGCATCGAGGTAGACCGCGTGCCCGCCGATGGGCGTGACGACCGGGATCCCCACCCGCTGCAGGGCCTCCCCCAGGTACGCCGTGGACCGGATCCGGTAGCGCAGGTAGTCGTGGTGCACGACCTCCTTCAGCCCCTGCGCGAGCGCCTCGAGGTCGCGGCCCGCGAGGCCGCCGTACGTCGGGAAGCCCTCGGTCAGGATGAGCAGGTTGCGGCACTGCTCGGCCAGCTCGTCGTCGTTGAGCGCCAGCCAGCCGCCGATGTTGCCCATCGGGTCCTTCTTCGCCGACATCGTCATGCCGTCGGCGAGCGACGCCATCTCGCGCACGATGTCGGGGACGTCACGGTCGCCCTGCCCGGCCTCGCGCTCCCGGATGAACCAGGCGTTCTCGGCGAACCGGCAGGCGTCCAGGAACAGCGGCTTGCCGTGCGCCCGGCACACCTCCGACACCTCGTGCAGGTTCGCCAGGCTCACCGGCTGGCCGCCGCCGCTGTTGTTGGTGACGGTGTGGAACACCACCGGGACCGCGTCGCCCTGCTCGGTCAGCAGGGCGTCCAGGGCGGCGACGTCCATGTTGCCCTTGAACGGGTGGTCGGTGGCCGGGTCCCGGCCCTCGGCGATGACCAGGTCGACGGCCTGGGCCCCGGTGTACTCCACGTTGGCGCGGGTGGTGTCGAAGTGGGTGTTGTTGGGGACCACCTTCCCCGGACCGCCGAGCACCCCGAAGATGATCTTCTCGGCCGCGCGGCCCTGGTGCGTGGGGATGACGTGCCGGTAGGGGAACAGCTCCTGCACCGCGGTGCGGAAGATCTCGTACGACGGGCTGCCGGCGTACGACTCGTCGCCGTGCTGGATCGCCGCCCACTGGTCCCGGCTCATCGCGCCGGTGCCGGAGTCCGTGAGCAGGTCGATCAGGACGTCCCCCGCCGGCAGCGAGAACAGGTTGTACCCGGCCTGCTCCAGCGCCGCGTCCCGCTCCTCCGGCGTGGTCATCCGGATGGGCTCGACGGAGTGGATGCGGAACGGCTCGAAGATGGTCCGGAACGTCATACCGCGGAACGTACCGGCCACCAGGCCCCGCCGTGGCCGGTCGAGCTGGTCAGCCCGCCGGCTCCTCCTCCAGCCGCGGGAACAGCGCCGCACCCTTGGTCACGGTGACCCCGGGCGGCAGTTGGCCCCACGAACCGGCGCGCTGCACCTGCTGATCGCCCACCGGTCCGAGCGCCGGCTCGGCACCGAGCTGGTCCCACAGCGACCGGGTCGCCTGCGGCATCACCGGGTGGTGCAGCACCGCGATCGCGCGCAGCGCCTCGCACACGGTGTAGAGGATCGTGTGCAGCCGCGTCTCCTGCGCCGGGTCCTTGGCGACCTTCCACGGCTCCTGCTCGGTGACGTAGACGTTCACCGCGTCGACGAACGACTTCATCGCTCCGATGCCGGTGGTGAAGTCCATCCGCAGCATCGCCGCGTCCGCGTCCTGCACAGCACGCACGAGATGGTCCTGCAGCGCCAGGTCCGCGTTCGTGTAGTCACCCGGCGCGGGCAGCACGCCCCCGCAGTACTTGCCGACCATGGCGGCGGCCCGCGAGGCCAGGTTGCCCAGGCCGTTGGCCAGCTCGGCGGTGTAGCGCGCGGACATGTCCTCCCAGGAGAAGGACCCGTCCTGCCCGAACTGGATGGCGCGCAGGAAGTAGTAGCGGAACGCGTCGGAGCCGAAGTGCCCGGTGATCTGCTCCGGTGCGATGCCGGTGAGCTTGGTCTTGCTCATCTTCTCGCCGCCGACGAGCAGCCACCCGTGCGCGAACACCTTGCGCGGCAACGGCAGTCCCGCGGCCATCAGCATCGCCGGCCAGTAGACCGCGTGGAACCGCAGGATGTCCTTGCCGACGAAGTGCACGTCGGCGGGCCAGGTGCGCTCGAACCGCTCGGCCTCGGGAGTGCCCTCACGCGCGCCGTAGCCGATCGCGGTGATGTAGTTCAGCAGCGCGTCGAACCACACGTAGACGACCTGCTTCTCGTCCCACGACAGCGGGATCCCCCACGACACCGTGGACCGCGACATCGAGATGTCCGACAGGCCCTGGCGGATGAAGGACACGACCTCGTTGTAGGCGCTGGTCGGCTCGACCGCGTCCGGGTTGCGCTCGTAGTGCTCCAGCAGGGCGTCCTGGAACGCCGACAGGCGGAAGAACCAGTTCGCCTCCGAGAGCATCTCCACCGGCCGGCCGTGCACCGGGCACAGCTTCTGCCCGGCCAGGTCCCCCTCGCCGTCGACCAGGTCGCCGGGGAGCTTGAACTCCTCGCAGCCGACGCAGTACGGGCCCTCGTACGCCGACTCGTAGACGTGCCCGCGCTCGCGGAGCACGTCCCAGAAGTGCTGCACCCCGGTCTTGTGCCGGCCCTCGGTGGTGCGGATGAAGTCGTCGTGGGCCGCGTCGATCGTCAGCAGCACCGGGCGCCAGGACTCCTGCACCAGCCGGTCCACCCACTCCTGCGGCGTCGTGCCGCCGGCGTCCGCGGCGCGCTGCACCTTGGTCCCGTGCTCGTCGACGCCGGTGAGGTACCAGACCCGCTCGCCCCGCTGCCGGTGCCACCGGGTCAGGACGTCGCCCGCCGTCGTCGTGTACGCGTGCCCGATGTGGGGGGCGTCGTTGACGTAGTAGATGGGCGTGGTGGCGTAGAACGCCTTGCCGACGTCGGGGGACATGCGCCAAATCCTACGGGCGCACCGCACCGGCCGACGCCGCCGTTTCGCCCGCGGCGGCGACGGCCGGGCCGGGTCGCGTCAGCGCGCGGCGGCCGGCGGCCCCATGTGCAGCGTGGTGATCGCCTCGCGCAGTGGGGCGACATGCACCGCCAGCGCCCCGCAGTGCGGGCACCTCAGGTCCGCGACCGGGGCGGGCACCGGCATCCCGTCGACGAGGTACTCCACCAGGTCCTCGCCGAGGGAACTGTGCATCCGACGCGCCTCGAACCTCTGGACCCACTCGCGGTGGCAGTGCCGGCAGACGAACTCGAAGGTCTCCTGAGTCACGACCAGGTCCTTCATGGCAGCCCCCTTCCGCTCGGGCTCCCTCCACCGTGCTCCCGCGGTCGCCGCCGGGTCAAGACCCATCAGTCCCGGGCGGTTCGGTCCCGGGCGGTCGGATGCCCGCGTGCTTGGCCGCCACGACCGCGTCGTACACCGCCCTCTTGGGCACGCCGGCCCCGCGGGCGACGTCCGCGACCGCGGTCCGCCGGTCCTCCCCGGCGGCGACCCGGGCGGCCACGGCGGTCACCCACTCGTCCGGCCCCCCGTGGGTCGTTTCGGACCGCGTGGCGCCGGCGACCACGACGGTCACCTCCCCACGCACCCCGTCCGCCGCCCAGCCGGCGAGCTCGGCCAGGCCCCCGCGCCGGACCTCCTCGTACGTCTTGGTCAGCTCCCGGCACACCGCCGCCGGCCGGTCCGCCCCGAACGCGTCGGCCATCGCCGCCAGCGACTCGGCCAGCCGGTGCGGGGCCTCGAAGAACACCAGGGTCCGCGGCTCGGCGGCCAGCTCGGCCAGCCGGGCCCGGCGCTCGCCGGCCCTACGGGGCAGGAACCCCTCGAAGCAGAAGCGGTCCACGGGCAGGCCCGACACCGCCAGTGCGGTGAGGACCGCCGACGGCCCGGGGACCGAGGTCACCCGGACCCCGGCGTCCACGGCCGCCCGCACCAGCCGGTAGCCGGGGTCGCTCACGCTCGGCATCCCGCCGTCGGTGACCAGCGCGACCATGGCCCCGCCGCGCAGGTCCTCGAGCAGCGCGGGGATGCGCGCCGTCTCGACCGCGTCGTAGTACGAGACCAGCCGGCCGGCCACCCGTACGCCGAGGGCGTCCGCCAGCCGCCGCAACCGCCGGGTGTCCTCGGCGGCGACGACGTCGGCCTCGGCCAGCAGCCGCGCCAGCCGGGGGGACGCGTCCGCCGGATCGCCCAGCGGTGCGCCGGCCAGCACCAGCAGGCCGCCGTCTCCCCCGCGGGTCCCGCTCGCGTCGGTCGCCATACCGACATCCTGCCGACCCTCCCGGCCGCCCGGTGTCCCTCTCCCTACGATGGCGCGGTGGCCGTGACCGAGGTGGCGCCCCCGCCTGCGGAGCCGCCCGGTCCGGCGGACGCGGGCGAGCCGTTGCCGCGCCGGGTCCGCCGCGACGGTGCCTCGCTGCCGCAGCGGCTGTTCCCCCCGATGCCGCGGCCGGCGTGGATCGGCTGGGTCGGCGCACTGGCCGTCGCCCTGGTCGGCGGCATCATCCGCTTCGTCGAGCTCGGCCGGCCAGCCGCCGTCGTGTTCGACGAGACGTACTACATGAAGGACGCCCTGTCGCTGCTGCGCTGGGGCTACGAGCGGCAGTTCGTCGACGACGCGAACGACCTGATCCTGGCCAGCGACGGCAACTGGCGCACCCTCGACGTGTTCAAGGACGACCCGTCGTTCGTCGTCCACCCGCCGTTCGGCAAGTGGACCATCGCGGCGGGCGAGTGGCTGTTCGGCGTGACCCCGTTCGGCTGGCGGTTCGCGGTCGCGGTGCTCGGCACGCTCTCGATCCTGATGGTGGTCCGGATCGCCCGCCGGCTGACCCGTTCCGACCTCATCGGCATCGCCGCCGGGCTGCTGCTGGCACTCGACGGCATCCACATCGTGATGTCCCGCACCGCGGTGCTCGACATGGTGCTGTCGTTCTGGGTGCTGGCGGCCTTCGGCTTCCTGCTGCTGGACCGCGACCGCACTCGAAAACGACTGGCAACCCTGGTCGAGCGGCACGGGCCGGCCGTCGTCGGCGCGGGCTGGGGACCGCCGCTGGGGCTACGGCCCTGGCGGTGGGCGGCCGGGATCAGCCTGGGCCTGGCCTGCGGCGTCAAGTGGAGCGGCATCTGGTTCGTGGCCGCCTTCGGTCTGATGACCGTGGTGTGGGACGTCGGCACGCGCAAGGCCGTCGGCGTCCGCCGGCCGTGGCTGACGACGCTGGTGCGCAGCGGGCCGCCCGCGTTCGTGGCGATCGTGGGCCTCGGCGTGCTCACCTACCTGGCCACCTGGTACGGCTGGTTCACCAACCCCGGCGGCTACGACCGGACCTGGGCGGACGACCAGCCGTCGTCGTTCATCCCCGCGGCGTTGAGGTCGCTGTGGCACTACCACGCCGAGGCGTGGGGCTTCCACGTCAACCTCACCTCGGACCACTCGTACCAGTCCAACGCGTGGAGCTGGCTGCTGCAGACGCGGCCGACGTCGTTCTTCTACGAGTCGTACGACCGCGGGTTGTCCGGCTGCGACGTCGACAAGTGCTCGGCCGAGGTGATCGCGCTCGGGAACCCGATCGTGTGGTGGGCCGGGGCGCTGGCCCTGGTGCACCAGCTGTGGCGCTGGGTCGCCCGGCGCGACTGGCGCTCCGGAGCGGTGCTCGTCGGGGTCGTGGCCGGGTGGGCACCCTGGCTGCTGTTCCAGGAGCGCACGATCTTCACGTTCTACTCGGTGGTGTTCGTGCCGTTCCTGGTGATGGCGCTGGCGATGTCGCTGGGTACCGTCCTCGGCCCGGCGGACGCGTCCGAGGCCCGGCGGATGAAGGGGGCCATCGCCGCCGGCGGGGTGATGCTGGCTGTCGTCGTCGCCGCGTGGTGGTTCCTGCCGGTGTGGACCGGGGAGACGATCCCGTACGAGATGTGGAAGTTGCGCATGTGGATGCCGACCTGGGTGTGAGCCCCGCCGCGCGACCCACCGACCGGGTGCTGCTGGCCGCCCTGGTCGCGCTCACCGTCGTCAGCGGGGTCGTCGACGCCGTCAGCTTCCTCGCGCTGGGCCGCGTCTTCACCGCGAACATGACCGGCAACGTGGTGATGCTCGGTTTCGCCGCCGCGGGGGTGGAGGGGTTCTCCGTCGCTGCCAGCCTCACCTCGGTGACGGCGTTCGTGGCGGGCGCGCTGGTGGGGGGTCGCCTGGCCGGTCGGCCGGGTGACCGGCGCACCCGTCTGGTCGCCGCGCTGGTCGGGGAGGCCGTGCTGGTGGCCGCAGCGGCGGCCCTGGCGCTGTCGGTCCCCGACGTCGGGACCGGCTGGGCCCGACTGGCGTGCATCGCGCTGCTCGCCCTGGCGATGGGCTCCCGCAACGCCGCCCTGCGGCGGCTGGCGCTGGGGGACGTCGCCACCACGGTCCTGACGTCGACGCTGACCGGGCTGGCGGCGGACTCGTCGCTGGCCGGCGGGGACAGCCGCTCCGCCGGGCGCCGGCTGGCCGCGGTGCTGGCGCTGGCGGCCGGGGCGGCGGCCGGGGCGTGGCTGCTGCTGCGGCACGGGCCCGGCCCGGTGCTCCTGGTCGCCGCGGCCCTCACCGCGGCCACCGCCCTCGCCACCGCCCTCGCCGCCGCCCTCACCGGTCGCCCGGCCAGGCCCGCCACGCCACGAACCCCCCGCACCCCCTCGGCCGAATGAGTCCAGGCGTTGCTTTCGGCCCCGAAACGGCCCCACAAGCGACGCCTGGACTCATTCCGTCGCGAAGGGGCGGAGGGCGGAGGCGGTGAGGCGGAGACGGACGGCGGTCAGGCGGGGGCGGGGAGCCAGTGGTCGGCGGGGGCGGGGTGGCCGAGGTACCAGCCCTGGCCGGCACGCCACCCGGCGGCGCGCATCACCCGCGCGTGCTCGACGGTCTCGATGCCCTCGGCGACGGTGTGCAGGCCCATCCCCTCGGCCAGGGACGCGATCCCCTCCGCCAGCCGCAGCGGACCCTCCCCGCCGAGGGCGGCCGAGGTGTACGCGCGGTCCAGCTTCAGCGCCCCCACCGGCAGGTCGCGCAGGTGGGCCACCGAGGAGAAGCCGGCGCCGAAGTCGTCGACGTACAGCGGGACGCCGGCACGCACCATCCGGGTCAGGTGGCCGGCGGCCTCGGGGCTCACCCGCGACAGCACGGTCTCCGTGATCTCCGCGGCCAGCGCGCCCGGCCGCGGGGCGACCGCCACGGCCCGGTCGACGAACGACCCGAGCAGGTCCGGCGCCGACACCTGGGTCCCGGACAGGTTGACGGTGACCCGCAACTCCGGGTCAAGCGACGACGCGAACGCGCCAGCGGCGTCCAGAGCGCGCTCCCCGATCCACTGGATCAGTGACGGATCGTCCTCGGCGGCCTCCAGGAACTGCCCCGCGGCGATCAGGCCGCGCTGGGGGTGCCGCCACCGGGCCAGCGCCTCGTAGCCGACGGTGTCGGTGGTCCGCAGGTCGACGATCGGCTGGAACCAGAACTCCAGCTCGTGGGCCCGGTCCCCGAGGTCGCGCAGCCGCATCAGCCCGTCGCGCAGGTGCACCGCCTCGCGGGCACGGCCCCGCATCTCCTCGGTGTACACCGCGGTGCGGCCCGGCCCCGCGCGCTTGGCGGTGGCGAGCGCGGCCATCGCCTCCTGGACCAGGTCGTCGGCGTCGGCCCCGGGCCGGGTCGCGGTGGCCCCGACACAGGCCGACAGACGGATCCGCTGGCCCACGACCCGGCGGTCGGCGCCGAGGACCTGTCCGGCGGCCTCGGCGTGCTCGGCCGCCGCTGTGCCGCTGCCGGCAGCCCCCACGACGAGGAACACGTCGCTGTAGAGACGGCCCACCGACGCCCGCTCGCCCACCGCGTCCTGCAGCTGGCCGGCCACCTCCCGCAGCACCGCGTCGCCCGCACTCCCGGAGAACGCCTCGTTGACGACGCGGAACCCGTCGAGGTCGGTGACCAGCACGCACCGAGCACCGGGGCCCCACTCGGAGGCGACGCCCTCGAGCCGGCTGAGGACCTCCGGACGGGACAGCACCCCGGTCACCGCGTCGTGCTCGGCCGCCCAGCGCAGCTGCGTCTCGGCCCGGTGCTCGTCGGTCCGGTCGACCACCTGCAGCAGCGTCGAGCCTCCGGCGTGCCCGCGGGTGGCCACCACGTCGCCCCAGGCCACCGAGCCGTCGTCACGCAGGATGCGGACCCGCTGGGCCGGGCCGTTCGCCTCCACCGCACCGGACCGGCCCATCAGGTCCTGCCACGCGGTGCCGACGACCCCGCCGTCGGAGGCGCCGACCAGCTCGACGAACGAGGCGTTCGCGGCGGTCACGCGCCCGAACGGGTCGAGCACGGCGAAGCCGACCGCCGAGCCGGACATCACCTGGCGGTAGGCGCGCTGGGCGGCGTCCTCAGCGACGCGCTGGGCTTGGCGCCGCTGCTGCGTCGAGGCCACCACGATCGCGGTGGCGAGGATCAGGCCGATCACCACGATCTGCAGCAGCACTTCGGCCGTGGTCGCCGCGCGGGGGTCGTGGAGCAGGGACCACCTGTCGGCCAGGGACCGCGTCGCCACCGTCGACACGACCAGGCCGAGGACGGCCGCCACGGCCAGCGGCATCGCGCCGGACTCCGTGACCGCCCCCAGCGGCAGCCGCCGGGGACGGGCCAGCGCGGCGGCCATGACGACGGCCAGGAGAAGCAGGGCGGACTCGAACGGGATCGACGTGTCCGCCACCGGGTCGACCGTGCCCGGGTCGCCGTACGCGCCGCGCAGCAAGGCGACCAGGGGGATGAAGCCAGCGGTGAGCAGCGCGGTCGCCCCCACGAGCACACTCGTGGGAGACCTCCGGTCGAGCACCGCCACCCCGCCGGCGACCAGGCACGCGGCGATCGCGGCGTACGGGCTGGGCCGACCGGTCGCCTCGGACCCGATCCCCAGCAGGAACTGCAGCGCGAAGAAGGCGCCGCCCACGCCGCCGACGACCGCGACGGCGGCGGCACCCCGGCGCACGACCGACCCGGGCGATCCCCACACCTGGCCCAGCACGGCAACGGCGAGGACCAGGATCAGGACCGACGTCCACGGGGGGACGGGCGAACGTGCGATCACCAACTGCGAGAAGACCACCCCGGCAGCGACACCGGCGAGGGCGGTGGCGGCGGAGCGGTGCCGCCACGTACCGGACCAGCGGGCGGCGTCCTGCTCGCCCGGGGCGACCTGCGGGTCCGAGACCACCCCCGTGCTCACAACCGGACGCTAGAGCGTGCACCGGCCCGACCGCCAGGGGCCGACGCCTCGTAGGTCCGCAGCGGCGGGACCGGGACGACGAACGCCCCGCCCGGGCCGGGCGGGGCGTCCTGCGGGTGGAGCTGAGGGGATTCGAACCCCTGACCCCCTCGATGCGAACGAGGTGCGCTACCGGACTGCGCTACAGCCCCTGGAACGGGTCGTGAGGATAGCAAGCGGCGCGAGAGCCGCCCAAACCGAGCGCGGCCGCCTCGGCAGCCCCGTGCTGCCGTGCACCGGACCTCGGACCGGCTACGCGCCGGCCGCCCGGCGACGCGGCTGGTCCTGCTCCTGGTCGAAGAACGGGTCGGCGTAGGCGGCCACCTCCGCGTCGGCATCGGCCATCCCCACCGCGTCGAGGCCGAGGTCGGCGTCGGTCGCCGGCCGCCGCTGGGTCCGGGCCTGCTCCAGCATGGCCGCGGAATCCCAGGCACCGGGCGACCGCAGGTCGATGTAGCGCGGCACCCCGGAGGCACGCGGCTTGGTGACGTAGGTCGGCAGCGTCGTCTCGACCGGGTCCCAGGCCCCGTCGAGGACGGCGTCGTACGGCTCCTCGGCCGCGGTGTACGCCGCGGGCACGAGCGCCGGCTCGGCGCCGGACTCGGCCGTCGCGGGCCGCGGGACGCGGCGCGCCGCGGCGGGACGGTCGGTCCGGACGGGGCGACGGTCACGCACGTCCCGAGTGGTGCGGCGGGACGCCGCCCGCTCGGGCCGCGGGACACCGGCGAGCAGGACCGCACCCCCGGCGAGGACCGGGACGACAAGGACCACCAGCGGGAGCAGGCCGCGGAGGACGCCGACGGCGACGATCGTGAGGAGCACGCCGACCAGCAGCAGGACCCGGCGACGGCGCACGGCGGCGCGGGCGCGCGCGCGGTCGGCACGCGAGGGACGGACGGGAGCCGGTCGGGGGGTGGGCGGGTGCTTGTCGGTGACCCGGCCGCGGGCCCCGGTCACCGTGACCTCGACGTGGTGCCGGCGGCGCGGCATCAGCAGCTCGCGGTGGTCGCCGTACGGGACGGGCCGCCGCGACAGCGTGCGCATCGCGGTGTTGAACCGGTCCGCGGTGCGCGCCTCGTTGGCCTGGTCGTGACGGCGCAGCCACATGGGCACGAGAACGGCGGCCCACAGGGCGACGATCGCCAGGTAGATCAGACCCGTCACGGGACCACACGGTACGACCCGTCGCGACGACCTCCGCGCACCTTGACGATCATCCGCGCGTCGGCGTGTCGGACGTCACGAGTGACGCGCGCTACACGACGGCGCGTGTCACCCGCAGCGGCGCAGCGGGTTTCGGGCTCAGGCCTGCGCGCGCACGAGGTGCCAGCGTGCGAGCAGCCCGCCGGGAACCTCCTCCGCGGTGAGCGCGAAGGACAGGTGGTCGCGCCAGTCGCCGTCGATGTGCAGGTAGCGCGGACGCAGGCCCTCGTAGCGGAAGCCCAGCTTCTCCACGACGCGGCGGCTGGCCTCGTTCTCCGGCCGGATGTTGACCTCGATGCGGTGCAGCCGCAGCACGTCGAAGCAGTGGTCGACCGCCAGGGCGACCGCGGTGGGCATCACGCCGCGGCCGGCGACGGCCTGGTCCACCCAATAGCCGACGTGCGCGGCGCGCAGCGACCCGTACGTGATCCCGCCGACCGTGAGCTGCCCGGCCAGGCGCCCGTCGACGGTGACCACGAACGGCAGCGCCCGCAGCTCGCGCGCCTCTGCGCGCAGCCGGCGCACCATGACGCCGAACGTGGGCGGCACGTCCTCGTCGGGGAGGGGCAGCGTGGCCTCCCACGGGCGGAGCCACTCGGCGTTGCGGCTGCGGACCTCCCGCCAGGCACCGGCGTCGCGCTGCCGGATGGGCCGCAGCCCCACCGGCCCGTCGCTCAGGTCCACCGGCCAGGGCCGTCGCGACCCGGAGGCGCTCATGGCGCCTCGGTCCGCGGGTGGTCGCCGCCGCGCACCTGGTCCAGGGCGTGCCCGAGGACCGGGCCGAGGACGGCGAGTCCGTCGCGCACGCCCCCCGTGGACCCGGGCAGGTTCACGACGAGGGTTCGCCCGGCCAGTCCGGCCAGTCCGCGGGACAGCACCGCCGTGGCGACGCCGTGGGCGGCGCCGTACGACCGCAGCGCCTCCGCCAGCCCGGGGATCTCCCGGTCCAGGACCCGGCGGGTCATCTCCGGGGTGAGGTCGCCAGGCGTCAGGCCGGTGCCGCCGGTGGTCACGACCAGGTCGTAGCCCGCCGCCACCGCGTCCCGCAGCACCGCCTCGACCGGGTCGCCGTCGGGGACGACCGTCGGCCCGTCGACGTCGAGCCCGAGCCCGGCCAGGCCGTCGACGAGCACCGGACCGGAGCGGTCCGGGTAGACCCCCGCGGCCGCCCGGTTCGAGACCGTGATGACCAGGGCCCGGGGCACCTCAGCCCTCCCGACGCCACAGGCCGGTCTTGCCGCCGGTCTTCTCCTCGACCCGGACGGCGTCGATGACCGCCGCCGGGTCCACCGCCTTGACCATGTCCACCAAGGCCAGCGCGGCGACGGTGACGCAGGTCAGCGCCTCCATCTCCACGCCGGTGCGGTCGGCGGTGCGGACGGTCGCGGAGATCGCGACGTGGTCGTCGCGCACGTCGAGGTCGACCGTCACGCCGTGGATGGCGATCGGGTGGCACAGGGGTACGAGGTCGGGCGTCCGCTTGGCGGCCTGGATGCCCGCGATCCGCGCGACCGCGAGCGCGTCGCCCTTGGGCACACCCGGGCCGCGGAGCAGCCGGACGACCTCGCCGGAGACCGCGACCCGGCCGGTGGCGGTGGCGGTGCGGACCGTCACCTCCTTGCCGGACACGTCGACCATCCGCGCGGCGCCGCGCTCGTCGACGTGGGTCAGCCGGGGGTCCTCGCTCACCCTCACTCCTCCACGTCGGACTCGAGGTCCAGCACGGTCATCAGGTCCCCGGCGGCCACCTCGGTGGTCTCCGGCGGCACGACGATGAGGCAGTCGGCGCGGGCCAGGCCGCCGAGGATGTGCGACCCCTGGCCGCCCACCGGGCGCACGGTGTAGCCGCCGTCGCCCATCGACAGCCGGCCGCGGGCGAACTGGGTCTTGCCCAGCGGGGAGGTGAACGGCTCCAGCACCTCCGCGGTCACCGTCGGCCGGTGCACGCGCGCGAAGCCCAGCATCCGGCGGATGACCGGGCGGACGAAGACCTCGAAGGACACGTACGCGCTCACCGGGTTGCCGGGCAGCGTGAAGATCGGCGTCTCGTCCGGGCCGAGCCGGCCGAAGCCCTGGGGCATCCCCGGCTGCATGGCGACCTTGACGAACTCGACCGTGCCCAGGCGCTGCAGCACCGCCTTGACCGTGTCGTACGCACCCGCGCTCACGCCGCCGGAGGTGACGACCAGGTCGGCACGGACCAGCTGGTCCTCCAGCGTGTCCAGCAGCAGCGCCTCGTCGTCGCGGACCGGTCCCGCACGGAACGCGTCGGCGCCGGCGGCCTGCGCGGCCACGGCCAGCATGACCCCGTTGGAGTCGGGGATCAGTCCGGGGGACAACGCCGCGCCGGCCTCCACCAGCTCGCTCCCGGTGGACAGCACGACCACCCGCGGGCGCGGGCGCACGAGGGCCCGGCCCCGTCCGACGGCCGCCAGCAGGGCCAGCTGCCGGGGACCGAGCACCTGTCCCGCGGTCATGACGACGTCGCCCGCCTGGACGTCCTCCCCGGACCGGCGGATGTACGCGCCCTCAGCCGCGGGCGCGGAGATGCGCACCCGCTGCGTGCCGCCGTCGGTCTGCTCGACTGGGACCACCGCCTCGGCGCCCTCCGGCAGCGGGGCGCCGGTCATGATCCGGATCGCGGCGCCGGAGCGCACCCGCTCGGTGGCCCGGTAGCCCGCCGGGACGTCGTCGACCACGGTGAGCTCGACCGGCGCCTCCTTGCTGGCACCGGCGACGTCGGCGACCCGGACCGCGTACCCGTCCATCGACGAGTTGTCGAACGACGGCAGCGGCCACGGGGCGACCACGTCCTCGGCGAGCAGGCAGCCCTGGGCCTCCACCAGCTTCTGGTCCAGCGGTTCGAGCGGCGTGATGCCCTCGAGTGCGAGCCGCAGGTGCTCGTCGACGCTCCTCACCCGGCACCGTCCGCCGGCGGCGCGCCGTCCTCCAGAAGCGGGTCCTCGGGAAACGCGTCCTCAGGCAGCGAAGCCACGAACGAGCGCAGCCAGGCGCGCAGCGGCGGGCCGAGGTCCGGCCGCTCGCAGGCCAGCCGGATCACGGCCTGCAGGTAGGACTGCTTGTCCCCCGTGTCGTAGCGGCGGCCGCGGAAGACGACGCCGTGCACGCCGCCGCCGTCCTCCGCCGGCATCGAGGCCAGCGTCCGCAGCGCGTCGGTGAGCTGGATCTCCCCGCCGCGGCCCGGCTGGGTCCGGTGCAGCGCCGCGAAGACCGCCGGGTCCAGCACGTAGCGCCCGATCACCGCCAGGTTGCTGGGGGCCTCGTCGGCGGGGGGCTTCTCCACCAGGTCGGTGACGCGCACGACGTCGGACTGGCCACTGGGCTCCACGGCGGCGCAGCCGTACAGCGAGATCTGCTCGTGCGGCACCTCCATCAGGCAGACCACCGAGCCGCCGTGCTGCTCGCGGACACCGAGCATGGCGGGCAGCACCGGGTCGCGGGCATCGATGAGGTCGTCGCCGAGGAGCACCGCGAACGGCTCGCCACCGACGTGCTGCTCGGCCACCAGGACCGCGTGCCCGAGGCCGAGCGGGTCGCCCTGCCGGACGTAGTGGACGCGGGCCAGGTCGCTGGACCGCTCGACCAGCTCCAGCCGCGGCTCGTCGCCCTTGCGCTCGAGCACCGTCTCCAGCTCGAGGTTGCGGTCGAAGTGGTCCTCCAGTGCCTGCTTGCCCCGACCGGTGATGAACAGCACGTCGTCGAGACCGGCGGCCACCGCCTCCTCGACGACGTACTCGATCGCGGGCTTGTCGACGACCGGGAGCATCTCCTTGGGCGTCGCCTTGGTGGCCGGCAGGAAGCGGGTCCCCAGTCCGGCGGCCGGCACGACGGCCTTCGTCACACGCATGTGGAGACCCTACGGCGTCGGTACGCAAGCATGGGGGCGTGACCGACCCGACGGACAAGCGCGCCCTCCGGGCAGCGATCAGGGCGGCGCGGGCGGCCCGGCCACCGCACGAGCGGGCCCATGCCGCGGAGGCGATCGCCGCCCACGTGCTGGGGCTGCCGGAGCTGGCCGCCGCGGGATGTGTGACCGCGTACTGCTCGTACGGGGGCGAGCCGGGCACGGCGCCGCTGCTGGCCGGGCTGGTCGGCCGCGGGGTGCGGGTGCTGCTGCCCGTGGTGCACGACGGGGAGGACCTCGGCTGGGCGGAGTACGACGGTCCCGGCTCAGTGGCGGAGTCCCCGCGCGGCATCCCCGAGCCGGTCGGGCCGGAGTTGGGCCGGGGCGCGCAGACGTTGCAGCGCAGCGAGGTCACCGTGCTGCTCATCCCGGCGACCGCGGTCGACCGGGCGGGAGCGCGCCTGGGCCAGGGCCGCGGCTACTACGACCGGGTGCTGGCGGACCTGCCCCGGTACGGCGACGGGGGTCCGCTGCGGGTCGCCCTGGTCCACGACGAGGAGCTGCTGGACGTCGGCGCCGTGCCGGTCGAGCCGCACGACGGCCCGGTCGACGCGGTGGTCACCGACCGGCGGGTCCTGCGGGTGGGGAACCCGGCGCCGGCACCGCCGCCGGCCGGGTAGCGCACGGGGGACGCCGTGCGCGTGCTGCTGCTCTTCGCCCTGGTGGGCCTGCTGGCGTTCGTGCTGGCCCGGTGGGCGGTCACCAGGAGGCCGCACTGGATCAGCCTGACCCTGGTCCTGCTGGTGCTGCTCCCGACCGCCTGGTTCGAGCTGCGCTGGCGGGCGGCGGAGAACGCGTTCTCCGCGGTCACCCGGATGCTGGTCCCCGGGGCCGAGGGTGCGGCCTGCCAGCGGATGCTGGCCACCTGGACCTACGGCGGCCTGGAGTGGGGGCACGTCCAGTTCGACGCCGCAGGGCGGCCGGAGGCGGTGGCCTGGCTGTCGTACGACGCCTGCCGGCACCTGCGGGACTGGTACTTCTCGGACAAGTCCGCGCCCACGCTGGACCAGGTCCGCGCGGTGGAGATCCTGGCGCACGAGGCGGAGCACCTGCGCGGCCAGCGCAGCGAGGCCGTCGCGGAGTGCGACGCGCTGCAGCGCACCGAGGAGGCCGCGACCGCCCTCGGGGCGACGCCGGAGCAGGCCCGCGCCCTGGTGCTGACCTACTGGCGCGTGATCTACCCGCGGCTGTGGTCGGAGTACCGCACCGGGGACTGCCGCGAGGACGGCCCGCTGGACCGGACCCCGGGCGACGGGGTCTGGCCGTAGCGGACGTCGGGCTGCCGCGACTCCTGCCGCGGCGACTCCTGCTGCTGCGACTCCTGCGACGACTACTGCTGCGGCGGCTGCAGGGTCAGCCGCTCCTGCGCCGCCGCGTCGACCGCGGAGCGGGTGAACGGCCACGGGAAGTGCTCGCCGGTGCGCCAGGCCTCGTTCTGGTCGTTGTAGTTGGGGTTGAACGCGTGCCCGCTGGCGCCGGTCAGGTTGACCCAGGTGGACCGGTCCAGGTCCGCGAGGTCGACGACCTGGCGCATGCTGGGCACCCAGTCGACGGCGTACCCGTCCGGTGGGCTCCAGCCGGTCGCCTGGACGATCGAGCCACCGCCACCGACCTCGACCGGGCCGCGGTTGAACAGCCACTCGATCGGGCCGATGCCGCTCTTGCCCAGGGACTGGTTCTCCAGCTCCAGGGTGTGCATCACGCCCCAGCGCCAGCCGGTCGGGTCGTCGCCCTGGGCGTCGCGCAGCTCCTGGGCCGCGGACTCCAGCGCCGCGCGCACGGTGGCGTCGCGGTCGGTGTTGGCCGGGTCCGTGCCGTCCTGCCACCAGGGGTCGTTCGGCTCGTCCCACAGGTCCATGACGACCTGGAAGAAGCGGTCGCCGCGGTTGGACTCGACCCCCGCGCGAGACAGCGTGGAGTCGAACATCCGGGTCATCAGGCTGCGCCAGAACGCGTTGAAGTACGCGCCCGGGGCCGAGTCGACCTGCTGCTGGTGGTCCCAGCCCTCGAACAGGGCCGCGGCGTCCTCCGCGGAGGTCCCGGCGGCCAGCGCGACGAGGTCGTCGGTCAGGAACGCGGCGATCTCGTTCCACGCGTCGAACTGGATCGCGGACATCTCCTGCGAGGTCATCTTCCGGCCGTCGGAGGTGGCCGCCACGACGCGGTCGACGATGCGCTGGCTGCGGGCGCCGTACGACCAGTCGTCGGTGAGGAAGTAGGCGTAGTCCGGGTAGACCGCGGCCTGGTTCGCGGTGACGATCCAGCCCTCGTCCGGGTTGTACGCGTACGGCAGCGCCTCGAAGGGGATGTAGCCGTCCCAGTCGTACTGCGACGACCAGCCGGGGACCGGCCACTTGCCGTCGTAGCCGCGGCGGATCGGGATCTTGCCGGGCGCCTGGTAGCCGATGTTGCCGTCCACGTCGGCGTAGACGAGGTTCTGCGACGGGACCGCGGCGAGGGCGGCCGCCTTGCGGAAGTCGTCCCACCCGGTCGCGGTGCTGATGGCGTCGAAGGCGTCGAACGTGGTCTCGGGCGTGAGCGCGGTCCAGCGCAGGGCGACGGCGTAGCCGTCGCCCCGGTCGGGGACCTCGTCGGGGGGCGTCTCCCCCGGCGCCGGGACCGGGGCCTCCTGGCCGACGACGACGTAGTCGTCCCCCGCCTCCGCGACGTCGGAGACCAGCGGACCGTGCTCGGTCTCGCGGACCGTGATGGTGACCGGGTCCCCGCCGGCGACCTTGATGACCTCCTCGCGGGTCGTCATCGGGCGCTGCTCGCCGTCGACCAGGTAGGTGTCGCCCTCGACCTTCTCCAGCACCAGGTCCGACACGTCCGGGCCGAGGTTGGTGAAGCCCCACGCGATGTCCTGGTTGTGCCCGATGAAGACGCCCGGCATCACCGCCATCGTCCAGCCGGACACCTCGAACGGGCAGTCCGCGCTCACGTTCCGGCAGTGCAGGCCGGCCTGGTACCACAGGCTCGGCATCATCGGCGCGAGGTGCGGGTCGTTGGCCAGCAACGGCTTGCCGGTGTCGGTGAGGTCGCCGCTGATGACCCACGAGTTGGACCCGATGCCCTCACCGCGAGGCCCCAGGACGTCGTCGAGCAAGGACGTCGCCTCGGACACCCGCTGCAGGACGGGGATCGCGTCGGCCGGGATCCGCAGCGCCGCCGTGTCCGTCTGCGTCGCCGTCGCGCCGGGGTCGAACGCGCCGTCGACCACGGCGCCGCTGGTGACGATCGGCTGGTGGGTGTCGTACGGGTACGGCGGGTAGAGCTGCTCGGTCCGGTCGATGCCCACCACGGAGGAGGTGAGGACCCGGTCCACCTCGTCGTCCTCGTTCCCGTGCAGGTCCCAGGCCAGCGCCTTCAGCCAGGCGACCGAGTCGACCGGGTCCCACGGCTCGACCGTGTAGGAGGAGTTGTTCAGGCCGAGGATCACGTACTCCAGGCTCAGGGTCGCCCCAGCGTGGTCCTTCAGATAGGCGTTCACGCCGTCCGCGTAGGACTGGAGCGTCGCGCGCGAGCGCTCCGACAGCATCCCGTACTCCTGCTCGGCGACCCGACGCCAGCCGAGGGTGCGGATGAACGCGTCGGTGTCGACCTGAGACTTGCCGAACATCTCCGACAGCCGACCGGAGGTGATGTGGCGGCGGAAGTCCATCTCCCAGAAGCGGTCCTGCGCGTGCACGTATCCCTGGGCGAAGAACAGGTCGGCCGGCGTGTCGGCGTAGATGTCCGGCACGCCGCGGGAGTCGCGGACCACCTCCACCGACGCGGACAGGCCCGGGACGTCGATCGTGCCGCTGGTCTGCGGCCAGGACCGCCGCACGGTCCAGGCGAACCAGGTGGCGGCGACGACGACGAGGACCAGCAGGACGATGCCGATGATGCCCAGCACCTTGAGGAACGTGCGCACCCGCTCACCGTAGGGGAGGCGCGGTCGCGAGGCGTCAGGTCCGCAGCGAACCGATCGCGATACCGGCCGCCACGGCGGCCACGCAGGCGAGGACCGACACGACGACGTTGAGCAGGGCGGTGCGCCGGGCCCCACCGTCGAGGAGTCGCTGGGTCTCGTACCCGAATGTCGAGAAGGTCGTCAGGGCCCCGCAGAAACCGACCCCGAGCAGCAGCCGGGCCGGCGGCGGCAGCGCGGCGCCGAGGACCAGGCCGAGTACCAGCGAGCCGAGCACGTTGACGAGGAGCGTGCCCCACGGGAAGGCGCCGGTGACGCGCTGCATCACGGCGCGGTCGAGCAGGTAGCGCGCGGGAGCGCCGACGGCGGCGCCGATCGCCACCAGGAGGGGGTCGGGCACGGTCAGCGGTCGTGGGCCGCGTACGTCACGACCTCGACCGGCTCGACGATGACCAGGCCGCCCGACACCAGCTCCTCCAGCTGCGGGAGGAAGGCGCGTACCCGGTCCTCCGCGTCGACGACCACGACCGTGACCGGCAGGTCGTCGGACAGGCTCAGGATCCGGGTGGTGTGCAGGTGGTTGGTGCGGCCGAAGCCCTCGATGCCACGGAACACCGACGCTCCTGCGAGCCCGGCGGCATGCGCGCGCTGCACGATCTCGGTGTAGAGCGGCGTGTGGTGCCACCGGTCGGACTCGCCGATCACGACGGTCAGCCGCAGCGCGTGACCGTTCAGCTCCGGGGACGTGGTCCCGTCCATCCTCAGTCCCTCCTCACCGAGACGACCCGGCCCAGCAGGTAGCCGGCGCGGACCGCGAGCAGGCCCGCCACGACGGTTCCGGTGACGTACGCGGCGGCCGCGAGCCAGGCGCCGGCGTCGGCCATCCCGTACGTCTCCGCCGCGTAGGCGGAGAACGTGGTGAAGCCGCCGAGGACGCCCACGCCGAGGAACGGGCGGGCGTAGCGGCGCTGCCCCCAGGCCTCCAGCACGAACCACATGAGCACGCCCATCAGCAGGCAGCCGACCACGTTGACCGTGAACGTGGCCCAGGGGATGCGGTCCGGCCCCGCCTGCGGGACGGCGACCTCGGCGGCCCATCGGGCGGTGGCGCCGAGCGCTCCCCCGGCGGCGACGACGGCCAGCACGTCCGCGTCGCGCAGCAGGTCCCGGGCCACGGTCCGAGCGTAGGGGCAGGCGCGTAGGCGGTGGGGATGCGCTCAGGCGTCGCGGCGATGGAACAGCCAGGCCTGCACGGCCAGCAGCGGCAGGACCCAGGCCGCGAAGACGGCGAGGCCGCGCCATGCCGACGGCTCGGCCGACAGCGCGGAGACCCCGTTGACGAAGGGCAGGACGTCGACGAGCCACTCCTGCTGGGTGAGGACCGGCAGCAGCGGCTCGACGATGGCCATGGTCACCAGCGGGACGATGATGCCGAGCGGGAGGTTGCGCGTGATGCCGGCGATGGCGAACGCGACCAGGGCGTACAGCACGACGTACAGGACACCGCGGAGCACGACCCCGGCGTCGCTGCTGCCGCCGTCGAGGATCGGCGTCGCGCCGCCGGTCCACCGGCCGGCCCAGGCTCCGGCGATGCAGGCGAACGAGGCGACGACCGCGGTGGCGACGACGAAGCCGGACAGGACGACGACCTTGGCGGTCAGCGCCCTGGTGCGGCGCGGGATCGAGGTCAGGGTCAGCCGGATCAGGCCGTAGCGGTACTCCTGGCCGATCGCCTGGGCGCCGAGAACGGCGAGGAACACCACGCCGAGCGAGGTGTACGCGGTCAGGATCGATCCGAGCGGGACCCCGGCGGCCTGGTCCGCCGAGGTGCCGTCGGTGCGGAGACGCACCGACAGGTAGGCGATGCCGGCCCCGGACAGCGCCACCAGGGCGACCATGATCCAGGTCGACCGGAGGGTGCGGATGCGGCGGATCTCGTACGCCAGCGCCTCGGTCACGACGGCTCCCCCCGGTCGTCGGGGGAGTCGCTCCGGACCTGCTCGGATGTCCGGAACTGCTCGGACGTCCGGAACTGCTCGGATGTCCGGAACTGCTCGGTGCCGCCGGTGATCTCGAGGAACGCCTGCTCGAGGCTGGCGGTGCGGGCGGTGAGCTCGAGGACGGGGACGCCCGCGTCGTACGCCAGCGCGCCGACCCGGTCGGTGGACGCGCCGGTGACGGCAAGGCCGTCGGGCCCGTCGTCGGTGGCAGGGATCCCCGCGGCCGCGAGCGCGGCGCGCAGGTCGTCGCGGCGGGGGGTGCGGACCAGGACGTCGTTGCGGGTGCTGCGGGCGACGAAGTCGGCGACGGACTCGTCGGCGACCAGGCGTCCCCGCGCGATGACCACCAGCCGGTCCGCGAGCAGCGACATCTCGGAGAGCAGGTGGCTGGAGACGAGCACGGCGCGGCCGGCGTGGGCGTAGTAGCGCAGGAACTCCCGCAGCCAGTGGATCGACTGCGGGTCCAGGCCGTTGGCCGGCTCGTCCAGGACGAGGACGCCCGGCTCGGCCAGGATCGCGCCGGCCAGGCCGAGTCGCTGCGCCATCCCGAGGGAGTAGGTCTTCGGCCGGGCCCGGGCCACAGACTCCAGGCCCACCTGCTCGATCACCTCGTCGACCCGGCGGTCCGGGACGTCGGCCGCCGCGGCCAGCATCCGCAGGTGGTCGCGGGCCCGGCGGTTGGGCTGGAACACCTTCGCGTCGAGGTGTGCCCCCACGACCCGCGGTGGGTGCCGGTGCTCGACCAGGGGCCGGCGGTCGAACGTGGTGCGCCCGTCGCCGCGGTCGAGCCCGAGCATCAGCCGCATGGTGGTGGACTTGCCGGCGCCGTTGGGCCCGAGGAAGCCGGTGACGACGCCGGGCTCGACCACGAAGGACAGGTCGTCGACCGCGCGGGTGCGGCCGTACGACTTGCCCAGGCCGGTGGCCTCGACGATCACGTCCGCTCCCGGTGGTTCGCGTCGGTCGGGGTCGATCGGGGGTGTACGGGTCGGCGGCCGCGCGGGCAGCAGCGTGCGGCGACCGTAGCCGGGGACGGCCTGCCCCCGCGACCAGGTCCCGTCCTCCTGGGGACGACGGGCCCCGTAGCCTCGGCGACCGTGACCACGCCCCCGACCCGTCCCCTCGTCGGCTTCGCCACCTGCGCCGAGGTCCCGGATCTCGAGGACGACGACCGGCTGCCGATCCCGTACCTGGAGGCCATGGGCGTCGACGTCGAGCCAGCGGTGTGGGACGACCCCGAGGTGGACTGGACGGCGTACGACCTGGTGGTGGTCCGGGAGACCTGGGACTACCCGCGCCGCCGCGACGCGTTCCTCGCCTGGGCGAGGTCGGTGCCGCGGTTGGCCAACCCGGCCGACGTGCTGGCGTGGAACACCGACAAGACGTACCTGGGGGACCTGGCCGCGCGCGGGATCCCGGTGGTACGCAGCGACTTCCTGGCACCCGGGGACCAGGCACGGGTCGAGTCGGCGCTGGCCCGACCGGGGGAGCACGTGGTCAAGCCGTCGGTGGGGGCGGGCTCGGTGGACGCCCTGCGGTGCGACCTGTCCGACCCCGCGCAGGCGGCCACGGCGCGGGCCCACGCGCGGCGCCTGCTCGGGGAGGGACGGACGGTGCTGGTGCAGCCGTACCTCGAGGACGTGGACCACCACGGCGAGACGGCGCTGCTGTACGTGGACGGCCGGTTCAGCCACGCGATCCGGAAGGGGCCGCTGCTGACCGGTCCGCACGACCTGGTCGAGGGGCTGTACAAGCAGGAGGAGATCGAGGCCCGCTCGCCGTCACCGGCCGAGCGTGCGCTGGCGGACCGGGTCGTGGCGGAGGTGCCGGGGGTGGCGGGGTTGCTGTACGCGCGGGTCGACCTGCTCCCGGGCCCGGACGGGACGCCGCAGCTGCTGGAGCTGGAGCTGGCGGAGCCGTCGCTGTTCCTGGGGTTCTCCGACGGTGCGCCGCGACGGCTGGCGGAGGCGATCGCGGCGCGGGTGGGCGTCGGCCGGGGGCGCTGAGCCGTCAGGACCCGAGGGGTTCGCCGGGCTGGTCCGAGCCGTCCTCGCCGTCGGGGCCGTCGGGGCCGTCGGGGCCGTCGGCCAGGACGAGGTAGAGCGAGCGGCGGGTGTCCCTGAGGATCGAGGCGGCGGCCTCGAGCTGGGCGGCGCTGCCGGACATGCCGACCTGGCGGGTGGCGGCGTGGACCTGCTGGAGCAGGTCGCGCAGGTCCGGGCCGGACGCCGCGTCACCGAACTCGACGAACGGGTCGGACCAGCCGTCGCGCTGCTCGGCGACCAGCAGCCGGCCGGCGTCGGTGAGGGCGGCGACCTTCCGGCCGGAGTCCGCGGTGACCGTGACCAGGCCCTCGTCCTCGAGCTGGCTGAGTGCGGGGTAGACGGCGCCCGGGCTGGGGGTCCACCGGCCGCCCGTGCGGTCGGCGATGGCTGACATCAGCTGGTAGCCGTGCATCGGCTCCTCGGCGAGCAGCAACAGGATCGCGGTCCGTACGTCGCCGCGTGGTGCACGGCGGCCACGCCCACGGCGGCCGCGCCCGCGACCGTGACCGGGCCCGAAGCCGGGACCACGGCGGTGGCCGCGGCGCGGGCCGTCCTCCCGCGGGTCGAACGTGGCGTCGGCAGCGTTGGCGCCGTCGCCGGGGACGCCCCGGCCGCCGGAGGCGCCGTGGTCGTCGGGGTGGTGGTGGTGTCGATGACGGCGCCGGGGTCCGGTGCCGTCCGGGTCGAGGAAGTACATGTCCTCGCTCCTTTCGATCAAGTAGGTGACACTCACGATATATCGTTACCGTCTGCCACGCAAGTGGTCGGCCGGTCACGCGGTCGGCAGGTGCGGCACCCGCCTGGCGGCCGCCGGCGCCCCGCCGACTGGACGAGCCCCGGGGGATTCGGGCACCATTAGCACTCGTACCCCTTGAGTGCCAGACGCGGGAGGCGGACGTGCCCACCTACGAGTACCGCTGCGCCGACTGCGGGAACCGCCTGGAGGCGGTTCAGTCGTTCCACGACGAGCCGCTGACGGTGTGCCCGGAGTGCGGGCAGGCCTCGCTGCGCAAGCTGTTCGGCAACGTGGGGGTCGTGTTCAAGGGATCCGGCTTCTACCGCAACGACTCCCGCGCCGACGCCAAGGGCAAGGCGACGTCCGGATCGTCGAGTGGGTCCGGATCGTCGAGCGGTTCGTCGAGCGGTTCTGGGACTGCGTCCGGCTCGTCGTCGGACTCCGGGCAGTCGAGCGGATCCGCGTCGTCATCGAGCAGCTCGGGTGGCTCAGGTTCGAGCGGCTCCAGCTCGGGCGGCGCGTCATCCGGCGGCTCCTCCTCCAGCGGCGCGTCATCGAAGGCCGGCAGCGCAGCCTGATCGAGCCGTCATCCGCGGTGCACGACTCGCGCAACAACGCACCTCACGTTCCGTCGACGGCGTGGGGGCCGAGCCGGTGAGCGCGCCCTTGGGTGTGGCCCTGAGACGGATCGGAGGCCCCTTCGGCGAGACCGCCGGGCCAGCGCATCAGAGAAGCGCATGCCTCCGGTTTCGCCTGCGGCGTAACGGATTTCGTGTGCACGGGGTCTTGCGCGGTGTCGGACCTGGCGGGTACACTCGTACACATGTTCGATCCCGTGGTTCCCGGTCCGCGGACCTCGCGTCCGTGGGACGCCGCCCTGCTCGCGCAGGCCGTGGCGGTGGGCCCGGGGCCGGTGGCGATCGGTCTGCTGGAGCAGGTCGACGCCGACCAGCTGTGCGGGCATGACCGGGTGGTGTTCCTGACGACATGGCAGGCCCAGGCGGCGTGGGTGACCGCGCGGTCGTTCGCCGCGATCCTCCCGGTGGTCGGGCCCCAGCCGGCACGAGACCCCGACCCGGACGACGAGGGCGGCCCGGTGGACCTCGGTCCGTTCGAGTGCGTCGAGGAGGCCCGGCACGCCGAGGTCGCCGCCGCCTGCCGGCTGTCCACCGTCGCGGCATCCGACCGCATCGCCACCGCCCGGTTCCTCGCCGGTCCCGGTGCCCCGGTCGCTCGGCTGCTGGAAACGGGTGCGTGGGGGTACGGGCACCTGTCCGCGGTGGTGTCCGAGACCGCCGAGCTGTCCGCGGACCTGACCGAGAAGGTCGTGCAGGTCGTCGTCGCCGACACGCTGCCCGACGCCGACGGGCAGCCCTCGCGGTATGCGGAGGAGACCCCGGGCCGGCTGCGGCACCGCATCCGCCGCACCATCCTGCGCCTGGACGCCGCCGCCGCCGCGGAGCGGGCGACGAAGCGGAAGCGGGAACGGTCGCTGCGGATCAGCCCGCTGCCGGACTTCCGCGCCAGGATCACCCTGGAGGCCTCCCAGCCGATGGCGTCATGGGCGTGGCGGCAGTTCGACACCTGGGCCCGCAACCGGCAAGCCACCCTGAAGGACCCGACCGCGGACCTGACCGCCCTGCTCGGCCCCTGCACCTGCCCCCGCAGCGAGGACACCGCCATGGCTGGAGCGGGCGCAGGCACCGTCGGCTCTGGCGCGGGCACGGGTCCGGCCGGACGTGCCGGGTCTGCCGGTCTGGTCGGCACCCTTGCGGCGCTGCGGGGCCACCGCCGCCAGCCCGGCGGGTCGGGGACCGGTGTCCTTTGCAGCGACACCGCGACCGACCCGGCAGCGGACCGGACCCACCAGCTCGGCTGCCCGCACCACCCCGACACCACCCTGGAAGCCCTGCGTGCCGACGCCGTGATCGAAGCCGCCCGCCTGCTCATGCGGACCCTGGGCCACGACACCAGCGACACCCCGCACCCCACCGGCTCTGCCACCGGCTCTGCCACCGGCACCGCCGCCCCCGCCAGCAGCGCCGCGACCGCGACCGCCGGGACCACGGGCACCGACGCCGGGACCACGGGCGGCTCCGGTAGCGCAGTGGCGAACGCTGGTGCTGGTGCGGCGGCATGGGCGGCACCTGCCGGTGGCAGCGCGGAAGCGGGGACCGGCGTCGGGCGGGGCAGGTCGTGGTCGTCCGCGGTCGTCATCGTCGACGCCGCCACCCTGCTCGGGCTGGCCGACAACCCCGGCTGGGTCCCCGGCCACGGCTGGGTCCCGGCACCCCTGGCCCGTGAACTCGCCGCCACCGCGGACGCGTGGCGGGCCTTCCTCACCGACCACGGCCGCCTGCTCGCCACCGGCGCCACCCGCTACCGGCCGTCAGACCGGCTGCGCGAGCTCGTCACCGCCAGGGACACCACCTGCACCTTCCCCGGCTGCACCATCCCCTCGGTCCACACCGACCTCGACCACGCGGCCACCTACGACGGGGCGAACACCACGGCGGGCAACCTGCATCCGGCCTGCCGGCGGCATCACCGGATCAAGACCCACACGGCCTGGTCCGCCGCACCGGATCCGGGCAGCGGGCGGATCAGATGGACCAGCCCCACCGGACACACCTACCCCGCACCCCCGGACCCGATCTGGGACACCGGACCCCCGCCGATGCCCATCGTGTCGATCGAGGCCAGCCCCGGCGCCGAGACACCTGACCCCCCGAAGGTCCACGGCGACACACCCTCCCGCGCCGACCCGCCGGACAGCAGCGACCCGCCGGCCAGCGCCCTCGAGACCTGGCTCACCGCACACCTCGCCGCCTGACCACCACGCGCGCCCGCCACGCCCGAAAGTGAGGGCTCGGTGGATGCCTACGCGGCCGCGTCGCGTCACCGCCCGGCCGACAGCACGGGGCGCTCCGTTCACTGCTGCCGGGCTGGACCCCGGCGGAACACCAGCCACACCGAACACCGGGCCACACCGAACACCGGGCCACACCGAACACCGGGCCACACCGAACACCGGGCCACGCCGGACGCCCAGCGGCGGGCCACGGACCCGTCCCCGAGGAGGCTGTCGTCGCCAGCCTGTGGACAACGCTCGGCGCGAGATCGCGACCGGCGGCTACCGTCGCGGACACCCCGCACCGGCCGTCACCGGACGGCACGGGCGGGCCAGGTCCACGGGGGACGGAGGACGGACGCGATGCGCGGGGGAGCCACTCCGGACCCGACCACGCGACGCTCGGGTCGGCGACCGGCACCGTCCAGGACGAAGGGGCGGCGTGACCCGCTCGCAGACGCCGCCACCGCGGCGCGGCGCCTGCTCCGACGCCACCGCCGACTGACCGCGGCCGCCCTTGCCGGCATCGCGGTCCTGCTGACGGTCCCCGTACTCCGCCCACCCGCACCCGCGACGGTCACGATCGCGGTCGCGTCCCGGGACCTGCCCGGGGGCAGCACGCTGTCCGCCGCGGACGTCGGGATCCGCGACATGCCGGTCACCGCCGTCCCGCCCGGAGCGGTCACCGACCGGGCGGACCTGGAGGGACGCGTGCTGTCCGGCCCCATCCTGGCCGGAGAACCCCTGACCACCACGCGACTCGTGGGCGTCGAGTCCCTGGTCAGCGCCAGCCGCGCCACCCTGACCGCCGACCTGGTCGCCGCCCCCGTCCGGATCGCCGACTCCGACGCCGTCGCCCTGGTCCGCTCCGGGGACCTCGTCGACGTCGTCGCCGCCTCCGGCGCCGGCCTGTCCCAGGCGCAGGCACGAGTCGTCGCTCACCGTGCTCGCGTCGTCACCGTCCCGCGCCGCGGCGAGTCCGCCAGCAGTGGCCTGTTCTCCTCCGGCGGCGGCAGTCCGGCCTCCACGGCGCGGGGCACGCTCGTCGTCCTCGCCGTACCCCCCGCGACCGCCGTGGCGCTCGCCGGCGCCGAGGCGACCGCCCGGCTGTCCCTGGTGCTGCTCCCTCCCCCGCAGGCGCCGGTCCCCCAGGCGCCGGATAGGTAGCGCGACCGAACGGCCGACGGGCGGATCCTCCGGCACTCGCTAGGGTCTGCCGCGTCCCCAAGCGCACCACACCCCGAGGAGGGGTCACATGATCAAGGGCTTCCGCGACTTCCTGATGCGCGGCAACGTCGTCGATCTCGCCGTCGCGGTCGTCATCGGCGCCGCGTTCACCGCCGTCATCAACTCGGTCGTCGAGGGCTTCATCAACCCCCTGATCGCGGCGATCTTCGGCCAGCCGAACCTGAACGACGTCGGCAACTTCACCCTCAACAACGCGCAGTTCAGCATCGGCGTCATCCTCACCGCGCTGCTCAACTTCGTGCTGGTCGCGGCGGCCGTCTACTTCGTCATCGTGGTCCCGATGAACGCCCTGCGGGCGCGCACCGCGAAGGCCGAGGAGGAGGCCCCGCCGGCCGAGGACATCGTGCTCCTCACCGAGATCCGCGACGCCCTGCGCCAGCGCTCCTGACCGACCCGGTACGCGCGCGAGGCCCTCGCACCACGCGTCGGCTACGACCCGTGGTGCGGGGGCCGCTCGTCGAGGAAGCGGCGCAGGTCGTCGCCGTCCCCGCCACCACCGGAGCGGCCGGACCCATCGCCCCACGACGCATCGGTGTCGTCCGACGTCTGCTCCGGAACCAGGTCGACGTCGAGGGCCTGCCGCTGCCGCGCCGTGTCCCCCGCAACCGTGTCCCCCGCAACCGTGTCCCCCACAACCGTGTCCCCCACAGCCGCTGCTGTCGGGACGGCCGCCGCTACCTCGGCCCGCGACCGCTCACCCACGGGCCCGCCGCCCGACCGCCCGGTCTCCTGGTTCGATGCCTCCGCCACGGCCAGAGTCTGGCCGGTGCGGGCGATCTGCTCCAGCTCGGCCCGCGCCCGCCGGAGGCCGCGATGGCCGTGCTCCGCCTCGCGCCACCGCCGCCACCCCACCGCCACCGAGGCCCGCAGCACCAGGGCCAGGTACCAGGCAGCGGTGATGACCAGCTCCGCGACCAGCGCGATCAGCATGTACGTCCCCAGCTGTCCCGCGTTCGCGTCCAGCTGCTCCAGGGTCGGGTCCCAGGTCGTCTCGTCGACCACGACCGAGCCCAGGATGAACACCGAGAGCACGGCGATCGGGATGACCTTGCCCACCTCGTGCGCGGTGGGGCGGCTGATGTGCGCCAGCGCCCGGGTCGCAACGATGACCGCCACCGACATCACGGCGATCTCGTCCGCGGTCGGCCGGGTGGTCGCCACCAGGAGGGTGATCAGCAGGGCCAGGTACCAGAAGAGCACCAGCGGACCGATGCTGAGCAGGTAGAACACCAGCCCGAGCAGGGTCACCCGCGGCAACTTCCCCGCCTCCCGGACCACGGGGAGCCGCGGATGGTCCATGGTGCGGTAGACCGCCGTCAGGAGCAGGCCCAGGACGACGAGGACGGCCGCGATGAGCAGGACGTCGTTCCACGCGTAGCCGAACGCGCTGTCGGACACGCGGGCCAGCGTAGGTCCGCCGGCCCGCTCACCCAGCCGATCCGGCGCTACAGGTCGACCGCGAAGTACTGGGTCTCGAGGAACTCGTGGATCCCGGCGAAGCCGCCCTCGCGGCCCAGCCCAGACTCCTTCATCCCGCCGAACGGCGCCGCCGGGTCAGAGGCGACCCCGCGGTTGATGGCGACCATGCCGGACTCCATCTGCCGCGCGACATGGATGCCCTCGCCCGCGTCCTTCGCGTAGATGTACGAGATCAGCCCGTACTCGGTGTCGTTCGCCATCCGCACCGCGTCGTCGCGGTCGCTGAACGACACGATCGGGGCCACCGGGCCGAACAGCTCGTTGCGCGTGAGCGACGACCCGTGCTGCACGTCGCGGATCACGTACGGCGAGATGAACGCTCCGTCCTCGGGCACCTCGGACACCGCGGTGATCTGCACGCCCTCGTCGGCCGCGCCGTTCACCAGCTCCAGGATCTTGTCCCGCTCCCGGACGCTCACCATCGCGCCGAGGTCGTTCGACTGGTCGATCCCGGGGCCGATCTTCAGCCCACGCAGCGCCGCCTCGAACTTCAGCGCGAACTCGTCCGCCACCGACTCGTGCACGTAGAAGCGGTTGGCCGCGGTGCAGGCCGCGCCGCCGTTGCGCATCTTGGCGACCATGGCGCCCTCGACGGCCTTGTCGACGTCCGCGCCCTCCAGCACCAGGAACGGCGCGTTGCCGCCGAGCTCCATCGACGACGGCAGCACCCGCTGCGCCGTCTGCGTCAGCAGGATCTTGCCGACGTACGTCGACCCGGTGAACGACAGCGTCGCCACCCGCGGGTCGGCCAGCACGGCCTCCGACACCGGGCCCGACGTCGACGTCGTGATGATGTTGACCACGCCCGCGGGGGCGCCGGCCCGCTCGAGAACCTTGCCGATCCACAGCGCCGTCAGCGGCGTCTCCCCCGCCGGCTTGAGCACCGTGGTGCACCCGGCGGCCAGCGCCGGTGCGAGCTTCCGCGTGGCCATCGCCGCCGGGAAGTTCCACGGCGTGATCAGGTACGCCACCCCGATCGGCCGGTGGTCGGTGATGATCGTCTTGTCCCGGCTCGGCGAGTAGCGGAAGCCGCCCTCGACCCGCGACGCCTCCTCGGAGAACCAGCGGAAGAACTCCGCGGCATAGACGGCCTCGCCCATCGCGTCCCGCCAGGCCTTGCCGTTCTCCAGGGCGATCAGACGCGCGCACTCCTCGATCTCGGCGGTCATGATCTCCCAGGCCTTGCGCAACACCTCGGCACGCTGCCGGGCGGGCGACAGCGACCAGGACTGGAACGCGTCGTAGGCCGCACCCACCGCGCCCAGCGCGTCCTCCGCGGAGGCGTCACCGATCTCCGCCAGCGTCCCCAGGGAGGCCGGGTTCACGACCTTGAGGTGCGTGGCGGTCGGCAGCCACTCACCCCCGATGAGCAGCCCGGTCGGGGTGTTCTGGGGCAGGGCGTCGACAGACATGGGGGTCCTTTCGCGCGTGCGCGTCGTGGTGCGGTGCGTCCGGTCGAGAGCGTACTCAGCGTCGCGCCCAGTACTCCTCGCTGCTGGTGCTGGCCTGGTACTCCTCGTCGGTCCCGAAACCCGGCGCCAGCGCCGCCGACGTCCCCGCCAGGTACTGGTGGTGGCTGATCCCCAGCAGCCGGATCCAGCTCTGCTGCCCGTACGTGAGCGCGATAAAGCAGCCGAGCTCGACCAGCTCGGGCTCGGTGAAGTGGTGGTGCAGCCGCTCCCACAGCGCGTCCATGTCGTCGATGCTGCTCTCGCCCCACGCGATCGCCTGCGCGTAGAACAGCGCCGTCTTCTGGCGCTCGTCGTACAGGTCGGAGTCGGCGAAGTTGAGCAACTGGTCGTACTGCACCTCGGCCAGCCCGGCCTCCGCACCCTGCTCGGACCGCTGGTTCCCGCAGAACTCGCAGCTGACCGTGCGGGAGATGTAGACCCGGCACAGCTCCTTGATGGCGTGGTCGCACACGCCCTCGCGGAACAGCCCCTGCCAGGAGTCGGCGAAGGCCCAGAACGCGTTCGGCGCGTGCGCCCGGACCGCGGACGACTCCGGGCGGGGGGTGCCGTGCTCGGCGCAGCGATGCAGCTCCGCCTGCATCCGCGGGTCGAGGTCCTCCAGGGGCACGAAGCTGATGCGCTGGGTCATGTCGCTCCTCGCGGCGGGGTGTGCGACGTATGGTAGTGCAATCGTTTGTTGTCGGACCAGGACCAGACAGGAACGGACGGGCTCCAGACCGGTGGACGAGTCGTACGTCATCGCCGTCAACGGGACGGAGCACGCGGTCGCCTGCCCGCCCGACACCCCGCTGCTGTGGGTCCTGCGCGACAGCCTCGGGCTGCTGGGCACCCGCTACGGCTGCGGCGTCGGATCCTGCGGGGCCTGCTCGGTCCTGATGGACGGGCAGCCGGTGCACTCCTGTGACACGCCGATGTGGTCCGTCGGCGACCGGTCCGTCGTCACCGTGGAGGGCCTCGGCGGCCCCGACGGCATGCACCCGGTGCAGCGCGCCCTGATCGAGCAACAGGCGGGTCAGTGCGGCTACTGCCTGTCGGGCATCGCCGTCGAGGCCGCCGCGCTGGTGGACTCCGGTCGCCCCCTGGACGAGGCCACCGTACGCACCGCTCTCGACGACCACCTGTGCCGATGCGGCGCGCACAACCGGATCGTCCGCGCGGTGCTGTCCGCCGCGGACTCCACGGACGCCGCGCACGGTCCCGCCGAGGACCCGCGGTGAGGCCGAACCCGTCGCTCGACGCGAACCCGCTGGTCTCCCAGTGGCTGTCGTTCGCGGAGCCCGGGGTCGTCCTCGCCCGCACCGGGAAGGTCGAGCTCGGCCAGGGCGTCGCCACGGCCCTGGCCCAGGTCGTGGCCGACGCGCTCGCCCTGCCGCTGGCTGCGGTCCGGCTCGTCCCGGTGGCGACCGACACCAGCCCGGACGAGGGCTTCACCGCGGGCAGCATGTCGGTCCCTCACTCCGGCGACGCGCTGCGCGTCGCGTCCGCCACCGCGCTGTCCCTGCTGCGGGACGCTGCGGCGCACCGTCTCGGAGTCGACGACCCGCGCCGGGACGGTGACGGCTTCGCGGCCGCCGACGCGCACGTCTCGATCTGGGACCTCGCAGGTGACGTGGACCTCGACGTGCCCGTGGTCCGACCGGAGGGGGACGCCGACCCCGGCACCCGGGACCGCGTGGGCGTCTCGGTACCCCGGTTCGACCTGGCCGACAAGGTGCTCGGCCGACCGCGGTTCCTGCACGACCTGCGACTTCCCGGCACCGCGTTCGGCCGCATCCTGCACCCGCCCGGGTTCTGCACGCGGCTTGTGGAGGTCGACACCGACTCGGTCGCAGCCCTCCCCGGCGTGCTGTCCGTGGTCGTCGACGGCGACCTCGTGGGTGTCGTCGCTCGTACCGAGGTCGAGGTGGTCGCCGCTCTCGACGCGCTGCGTGCCGCAACCCGTTGGGGCGAGCCCGAACCCGGGGCCCCGGACACCGACCGCGTGGACGGCTTCCTGCGCAGCGCCCCCACCGAGGACTCCCCGATCGCGGACGAGGAAGCTCCGGGCGGCGGCAGCCCGAACGGCGGCCCCGACCTGCTGCGGCACAGCGCCTCGTACTCGCGGCCCTTCCTCGCGCACGCCTCGATCGGGCCGTCGTGCGCCGCGGCGGTGTGGACCGGTGACGACGTTCCCCGCGTCGAGGTATGGACGCACTCCCAGGGGGTCCACCCGCTGCGCCGCGACATCGCCCGCGCGCTGGGGGTCGACGCCGACCGGGTCACGGTCCGGCACGTCGAGGGTGCCGGCTGCTACGGCCACAACCCCGCGGACGACGTCGCCTACGACGCGGTGCTGCTGGCCCGCTCGCTGCCGGGCACCCCCGTGCACGTCACCTGGACGCGCGAGAGCGAACTGTCCTGGGGGCCGCTCGGACCCGCCATGTCCGTGACCATCACCAGCGGATGCGACGCGGACGGGACGCTGCGCACGTGGGAGTACGAGGCCTGGGGCAACGGGCACGCCTCCCGGCCGTCCACCCTGCCCTCGCCGTCGCTGCTCGGGTACGCCCTGCAGGCCGGCGGCGAGCCCGTACCGGCCAGCCAGGACCCGCCCGCCGCTGCTGGTTTCGGGGTGGGGCGCAACGGGATCCCCGGCTACCGCGTCCCACGCATCCGCGGCACCGTGCACCGACTGGAGGAGATGCCGGTGCGCGCGTCGGCGCTGCGCTCCCTCGGTGCGCACCTCAACGTCTTCGCGATCGAGAGCCACCTCGACGACCTCGCCGCCTCCTTCGGCGTGGACCCGGTGGAGTACCGGCTTCGCCACCTCGACGACCCGCGCGGGCGGGCCGTGCTGGAGCGGGTGGCCGAGCTGTCGGACTGGGGCTCCGCGGTCACCGGCGAGGCGACCGGCCGCGGGGTCGGGTTCGCGCGATACAAGGGCAAGGGCGCCTGGTGCGCGGTCGTCGTGGAGCTGGTCGCCGAGGCCGACGTACGCCTCACCCGGGCCTGGATCGCCGCCGACGTCGGTGAGGTGGTGAACCCCGACGGCGCGGTCAACCAGCTCGAGGGCGGCGCGCTGCAGTCGGCGAGCTGGACACTGCGCGAGCAGGTCCGCCTCGACGGCGGCCGGGTCACCAGCGACACCTGGGAGACCTACCCCATCCTGCGTTTCAGCGAGATGCCGACGGTCGAGGTGGCCCTGCTCGACCGCCCGGGCACGCCCCCGCTGGGTGCGGGGGAGGCCTCCGTGGGACCCACCGCGGCCGCCATCGGCAACGCCGTGCACGCCGCGCTCGGCGTACGCGTCCGTGACCTGCCGCTCACCGCCGAGCGCATCGTCGCCGCCATGCCCGACTGACCCGGCGGCCCACCCCCTTGTGGTGCCCCTTTCGTGCGCTGTAGCTGACGCAACCGGCACCACTGGGATCGGGGGCGGGGGCTCGGCGAATACAATCGATTGCAGTACGGTGGTCCGGCAACGCCGGTCCGTGCAGCGAAGGGACACCGACATGACGCTCCGACCCGCCAGCGAGTTCGCCCAGACCAGCATCCCCGCCCCGGGGATCCAGGGCGTGGACTGGGAGGAGCGGGTCGACTACGCCCGGCTGCGCGACTACCGGCTGGCCCGGGCCCGCCAGGCGCTGGAGGCCAGCGACCTCGGCGCCCTGCTGGTGTTCGAGACGTCCAACGTCCGCTACCTCACCAGCACCCACATCGGGACCTGGGCCTACAACAAGCTCGAGCGGTGGGCGCTGCTCACCCGGACCGGCCAGCCGTGGGTGTGGGACTTCGGCTCCGCGGCCAAGAACCACCGCCTCTACTCCCCGTGGCTGCTCCCGGAGCAGTCCCGCGGGGGCAACAACGGCCTGCAGGGCGCCATCGCCCCGAGCTCCGGCCTGCCCGCGGGCACGGCGCAGGAGATCGCGGCGATCCTGCGCGAGGAGGGCGTCGCCGGGATGCCCGTCGGCGTGGACATCATCGAGATCCCGGTGCTGCGCGAGCTCGAGGCCGCGGGGGTCGGGGTCCGCGACGGCCAGCAGGTGATGCTCGACGCCCGGCAGATCAAGAACCGGGACGAGATCCTCCTGCTCAGCCAGGCCGCGGCCATGGTCGACGGGGTCTACCAGGACATCTACGAGGCGCTGAAGCCCGGCGTGCGCGAGAACGACATCGTCGCCCTCGCCACGCACCGGCTGATCGAGATGGGCTCGGAGCAGGTGGAGGCGATCAACTCGATCGCCGGGGAGCGGTGCAGCCCGCACCCGCACGTGTTCTCCGACCGCTACATCCGCCCGGGCGACCAGGCGTACTTCGACATCATCCACGCGTTCAACGGCTACCGGACCTGCTACTACCGCACCTTCGCCGTCGGCCGGGCCACCAGCGCCCACCGCGACGCCTACACCAAGGCGCGCGAGCTGATCGACTCCGCGATCGCGATGGTCAAGCCCGGGGTCTCCACCGACGAGATCGCGCGGCTGTGGCCGGAGGCGCACGAGTTCGGGTTCTCCTCCGAGATGGAGGCGTTCGGCCTGCAGTTCGGGCACGGCCTCGGGCTCGGCCTGCACGAGCGGCCGGTCATCAGCCGGCTGAACTCGCTGGAGAACCCGGTGGAGATCCAGCCCGGCATGGTGTTCGCGCTGGAGACCTACTGGCCGGCCGCGGACGGGCACTCCGCCGCGCGGATCGAGGAGGAGCTCGTCGTCACCGAGGACGGCGCGGAGCTGCTGACCCTGTTCCCCGCCGAGGAACTGGTCGTCACCAACCCGTACTGAGCCGACAGGTACGCCGCCCGGCTCAGCGCGCGAACACCTCCGGATGCCGGGCCAGCTCCAGCCGGGTCCGGCGGATGTGGCCGACCAGGTAGCGCTCCCCGTCCTCACCGTCGCGGCGGGCGATCGCGTCCAGCAGCAGCCGGTGCTCGGCGTTGACGACCCACATCCGCCCCGGCCCGGCCAGCGTCATGAACGCCCGCCGGTAGTGCTGGGTGGCGTTCCACAGCCGGAGCACCGCCTCGGACAGGTGGTCCGCGGCGCACGCGGAGTAGGTCGCGAGGTGGAACTCGCGGTCCAGCACCAGGAACTCGGCCACGTCGACGCCGGCCTCGATCCGCCGCTGGATGCCCTCGATCCGGTCCAGGTCATCCGGGCCCATCGCGGCCATGCTCTCCGTCAGCGCCAGCGGCTCCAGCCGCTCGCGCATGCGGTAAAGCACGTCCACCTCGGACCGGTCCAGCACGGGCACCCGGGCGCCCTTGTTCGGCTCGATCTGCAGCAGGCCCTCCGCGTCCAGCATGCGCAGCGCCTCGCGCACCGGCAGCCGGCTGGCGCCGAGCCGCTCGGCCACCTCCTCCTGGCGCAGCCGGGTCCCCGGCGGGATCACACCGCCGAGGATCTCCTCGCGCAGCTCGGCCGCCACCCGCTCGCTGGCCGCTCCCACGGGCGGGCCGACCTCGGTCACCGTGCGCACCCGGCTCAGTCGAACAGCTCGGGATGGTGGTCGAACGCCTTGCCACCGGGGTACGACACCAGCTCGAACTGCATCCCCCACGGTGCCAGGAAGTACACCCAGCGCTGGCCCTCGCTGGCGCCGCGGCTCACCGTCGGGTCGCCCAGCACGGTCACGCCGCGCTCGTGCAGGTACGCCACGGCCGCGTCGAGGTCGTCCACGTAGATCGCGACGTGGTGGCCGCCGATGTCGCTGTTGCGCGGCACCCGCGCGAGCTGGTCCGGGGCCGCGTACTGGAACACCTCGAACACGGCCGCGCCGCCGAGGCGGAAGAAGTGCAGCTCGCGCATGACGGCCCGGGGGTGGACGTGGAGGTGCTCGGCCATCCAGTCGGAGTCCGGGTGCTCGAACGGCCCGAGCTTGTACATGTACTCGCAGCCCAGCACGTCGACCAGCCACTCGTGCGCCTGGGCCAGGTCCGGCACCGTGAAGCCGATGTGGTCCAGCCGCCGCAGCCCCGGGAGCGCCATTGGGCGACACCTCCTCCGCGCCGGGCCCGGCTCACCGCCGTCCGGGCCGTTCTGGATCCATTCTGCCGCCCTATCCCTCGAAGTCCAGCCATCAAGGCTCATCCGATCCGTTGTTTCTGGATCCATTCGTATGGGACGATGCCGCCTGGGAGGTGCCATGACGCAGCGACACGACCTCCGGCCGGAGGCCCCCTGGGTCCAGCTGACCACCACCGAGGCGGACTGGGACGCCGCGGACCCGCACCTGCTCACGACCATGCTCGGCCAGCTGGTACTCATCCGCGCCTTCGAGGAGGCGGTGCTGGAGCTGGCCGCAGCGGGCCTCATCCACGGCCCCGCGCACTCCAGCATCGGCCAGGAGGGCGGCGCCGTCGGCTCGGTGCTCCCACTCACCAGCGCCGACACGGTCAACGGGTCGCACCGCGGCCACCACCAGTTCCTGGCCAAGGTCCTCGGACACGTGGCACCGAAGGGGATCGACCCCCGGGAGGCGTTCGCCCCCGAGGTCCGCGACGTCCTGCTCACCACGCTGGCCGAGATCTGCGGCCTGGACCGCGGCCTGGGTCACGGCCGCGGCGGCTCGATGCACCTGCAGTGGCACGAGGCCGGTGCCATCGGCACCAACGCGATCGTGGGGGGCGGCGTCCCCCTGGCCGCCGGCTCCGCCTGGGCGCACCGGCACGCCGGCACCGACAACGTCGCCGTCACCTACTTCGGCGACGGCGCGGCCAACATCGGCTCCACCCTGGAGACGTTCAACCTGGCCGCGGCCTGGGACCTGCCGCTGTGCTTCTTCGTCGAGAACAACCTGTACGCGGTCTCCACGCACGTGGCCGAGGCCACCGGCGAGCCGCGGCTGTCCGGGCGCGGGCCCGGCTTCGGCATCGCGTCGTGGAAGGTCGACGGGATGGATCCGCTGGCCGTCTACCTCACGATGCAGGAGGCGCTGGCGCACCTGCGGTCCGGCCGCGGCCCGGCGCTGATCGAGGCCGACGTCTACCGGTTCTTCCACCAGAACGGCCCCTTCCCCGGCAGCGCCTTCCGCTACCGCAGCAAGGAGGAGGAGGCGCAGTGGCGCGAGCGCGACCCGCTGGACCTGGTCGCCCGGCACCTGGTGCGCCGCGGACTGTTCACCGAGGACGACGTCTCCGCTGCGCAAGCCCGGGCCGCGGCCCTGATGGCCGAGCTGTCCGCGGTCCTGCTGGAGCCGGTTCCGGACGGCAAGCCCGGCGAGCGCCGGATCCGGCCGGCCGAGTGGCCCGACCCCGCGTTCGTCGACGTCGGCGTGCGCGGTGACCTGTCCGAGCTCGCCGACGCCCGCTACGCGGACGCGGACACGTTCACCGGACAGCTCGCCGACGTGCGCTTCATCGACGCGGTGGCCGAGGTGATGCGCCGCCGGATGGAGACCGACGACCGCATCGTGGTGATGGGCGAGGACGTGCACCGGCTCAGCGGGGGCACCAACGGTGCGACCAAGGGGCTCACCGACGCCTTCCCGCACCGGGTGCTCGGCACGCCGATCAGCGAGAACGCCTTCACCGGCCTGGCCGGGGGGATCGCGATCGACGGCCGGTTCCGCCCGGTGGTCGAGTACATGTACGCCGACTTCATGTGGGTCGCCGCGGACCAGCTGTTCAACCAGGTCGCCAAGGCCCGGCACATGTTCGGCGGGCGGGACCCGGTCCCGTTCGTCCTGCGCAGCAAGGTCGCGATGGGCACCGGCTACGGGTCCCAGCACTCGATGGACCCGGCCGGGATCCTGGCCACCAGCGCGGGCCTGCGCGTGGTCGCCCCCTCCACCCCGTTCGACTACGTGGGCCTGATGAACACCGCGCTGCGCTGCGACGACCCGGTCGTCGTGCTCGAGCACGTGGACCTGTACGGCTCCACCGGAACCGGCCCGGTGGACGACTTCGACTACTGCCTGCCCGTGGGGCGCGCCGCGGTGCGGCGCACCGGCTCGGACGTCACCGTCATCAGCTACCTGGCGATGACCGGCTACGTCCTCGACGCGGTCGCGGAGTCCGGGGTCGACGCCGAGGTGATCGACCTGCGCTGGCTGGACCGCGCCAGCATCGACTGGGAGACGATCGGCGCCAGCATCCGCAAGACCAACAACGTGCTCGTGGCCGAGCAGGGCGCGCGCGGCACCTCGTACGGCGGCTGGCTGGCCGACGAGATCCAGCGCCGCTACTTCGACTGGCTGGACCAGCCGGTGCAGCGCGTCACCGGCGGCGAGGCGTCGCCCAGCATCAGCAAGGTGCTGGAGCGCGCCGCGATCGCGCGCACCGAGGAGGTCGTCGAGGCGCTGCGGGCCATGACGGAGGATGGCGATGCCTGACCTGGTCCGGATGCCGGAGGTCGCGGCGGGTGCCACGGCGGCGGTGCTGTCGCAGTGGCCGCTACCGGTCGGCACCGACTTCGCCGCCACCGACGTCATCGCGGTGATCGAGACCGACAAGGCGGTCGTCGACCTGACGCCGGAAGGCCCCGGCCGGATCCTGCGGACGCTGGTGGACGAGGGCTCCGAGGTCGAGATCGGGTCGCCGATCGCGCTGGTGGCCGCACCCGGGGAGGTCGTCGACGACGTCGACGCCGCACTGGCCGCCCTCGGGGTGGGGGCCGGATCCGGCGCAGCGCCCGCCGAGCCGCCCGCACCCCCGGCCCCTGCGCCGACGGCACCACCCGCCGCCGCGGCGTCCACCCCCGCACCGGCGCCCCCACCCGCCTCGGGCGCGCCGGTCGAGGCACCCGCGGAGGATCGCGGCGGGAGGGTCTTCGCCAGCCCGGTGGCCCGGCTGGTGGCGCGGCAGGCCGGCCTGTCCCTGGACGGGATCCGCGGCACCGGACCGAACGGCCGGATCCGCCGCCGCGACGTGGAGGCCGCCCTGGCCGCCCGCGGTGGAGCCGTTCCTGCCAGCACGACGCCCCCGCCCGGGCCGCGGCCTGCAGCCCCCGCCGCCGCGCCCGCGCGGGCGGACGTACTTGCCGACTCCGCCCCGACATCATTGCCGCACAGCAGGATCCGGCGGGCGATCGCGGCCCGGCTCACCCAGAGCAAGAACGAGGTGCCGCACTTCTACCTGCGCGGCAGCGCCCGGGTGGACCGCCTGCTGGCCCTGCGCGAGGAGATCAACGCCGGCGAGGAGCTGCGCGTCTCGGTCACCGACCTGCTGGTCAAGGCGGTCGCCCGCGCCCACCTGACGGTGCCGGCCGCCAACGTGGTGTGGACCGACGACGCCCTGCTCGCGTACCCGACCGTGGACGTCGCCGTGGCCGTCGCCACCGACGACGGGCTGGTCACCCCGGTGCTGCGCGGCGTGGAGCGGCTGTCGGTGTCGCAGGTCGCGGCGGCGACGAAGGACCTCGCCGCCAGGGCCCGCACGGGTCAGCTGCGCCAGCACGAGCTGGAGGGCGGCACCACCTGCGTGACGAACCTGGGCATGTACGGGACCGAGGACTTCGCCGCGATCATCAACCCGCCGCAGTCGTCCATCCTGGCCGTCGGCGCGGCCCGCGCCGAGCCGGTCGTCGTCGACGGGGAGCTGTCGGTCGCCACCGTGCTGCGGGTGACGCTGTCGGTCGACCACCGGCCGATCGACGGTGCGGTCGCGGCGGAGTGGCTGCGGGTGTTCCTCGCCCTGTTGGAGAACCCGGCGAAGATCCTGTCCTGAGGGCATCGAGTTCCTACAATCGATTGCATGACCGAGCCGCTCATCGCCGACGTCGTCGTGGCCGGGGCCGGTCACAACGCCCTCATCGCCGCCGCCTACCTGGCCCGGGCGGGCAAGCAGGTGCTGGTGGTGGACGCCCGCAGCATCCCCGGCGGGGGCGTCGCGACCGAGGAGTTCCTGCCGGGGTTCCACATGGACTCCTGCTCGACCGGCCACACGATCATCCAGGGCAACCCGGTCATCAAGGACGACACCCTCGGACTGGTCCGCGACCACGGGGTCACCTACACCGACCCGGACCCGGTGGCCCGGGTGGCGTTCCCCGACGGCGAGCAGATCGGCATGCACCTCGACCCGGAGGCGACCTACCGGGAGTTCGCCCGGTTCAGCGAGCGCGATGCCGACCGCTACCGGGAGTTCCTGGACGACTGGGCGCGAGCGAGGTCGGCGTTCTCGCAGGCCAACAACACTCCCATCGGGTGGGGTCCCCCGCTGGACGCGCTGCTGGACCGGCTGCCCAACGGCGGGGTGTGGCGGCGGCGGCGGGCGCTGAGCGCGTGGGACGTGATCCGGCACGAGTTCGCCGAGGAGCACATCCAGGCCTTCCTGCTGTGGGAGGCCTGCCAGACCTTCGCCTCGGTGGACCTGCCCGGCTCCGGCGTGATGCCCTACTCCATCGTCGGCGGGCGGCAGGAGCGCAGCTGGACCATCCCGCTCGGCGGCTCAGGCAGGCTCACCGCCGCCCTGGTCGCCGAGATCGAGTCGCACGGCGGCGAGATCCACTGCGACACAAGGGTGGAGCAACTGCTGCTCGACGGCGGCCGCTGCGTCGGGGTGCGCGCCACGGATGGGCGGGAGTTCCACGCCCGAGACGCGGTGCTGTCGACCATCCACGTGAAGCACCTGGTCGACATGGCCCCCGCGGACGCCTGGGGCGACGCGTTCACCTACGGCGTCGAGACGTACGACATCGGCATACCCCTGTTCGCGATCTTCCTGGTGATGGACGAGGTCCCGACGTTTCGCGGCCTGCGGCCCGAGGACACCGCCGTCAGCAGCGGCCTGGCGCTGTGGCCGCAGGAGGTCCTGGACCAGATCCGGGCCATCCGGGACCGGCGCCCCGTCACCGGCTCGGCGTGGACCCTGGTGGCGACACCGAGCATCGTGGACCCGTCGCGCGCGCCCGAGGGCATGCACACGGTCAAGATCCTGGTCCCCTGCTCGCACGTGCCTCCGTACGGAGCGGCCGACTGGGACGCGGCCAAGGAGCGGCACGCCGACGCGATGGTGGACTACGTCCGCACCGCGATCCCCAACATGGACGACACCCACATCCGGGCCCGCATCGTGAAGGGGCCGCGGGACATCGAGCGGGCCAACCCGCACATGATCGGCGGCACGGCGCACGGCGGCGACAAGGGCGTGCCCTACTCCGGGCCGCTGCGGCCCGCGGCCGGCTGGGCCTCGCACGTCATGCCGATCCCCGGGCTGTACCAGACCGGGGGTACGACGCACCCCGGCGGCTCGGTCACGGGCGCGCCCGGGCGCAACGCGGCGATGGTGATGATGAAGGACCTCGGCCTGGAGTTCCCCGGCTAGCACGGCGTCAGCCGGCGGGGACGACCTCCCAGCGGGCCTCCAGCCGGACCCCGGCGTCCTGCATCAGGTTGAAGACCGGGCAGCGCGCCTCGACCTCCTCGACCAGGCGGTCCAGCGCCTCCTGCGGCTGGTCGGTACGCACCCGGGCGTGCAGCCGCACGGTCTGGAAGTGCGGGCGCACCGACCGGTCCCCGCTGCGGCCGCGGATGTCGATCGTGCCGGCTGCCTCGAACTCGATCCGCTCGTACTCGAACCCGTACTCCGTCGCGGTCCGGCGGAACGTCACCGCCTCGCAGCCGCACAGCGCTCCCAGCACCGACTGCAGCGGTGTCGGGCCCGACCCCCCGCCGCCGGCGACGACCGGCTCGTCGGTCACCTGGACGCCGGCCTCGGCGTAGTCGAGCACCGTGCGCATCGAGGCCGGGGTCGACCCGCTGACCTGCCGCCGCCGGATGAACTCACCGGTGGGCTCGGCCAGCGGGCTCACTCCAGCCCCAGCCCGTCGGTGACGTCGGCGTCCTCGCTCTCCAGCACGACGCCGGCGTTGGCCGCGGCGACCAGCAGCAGGGTCGCGAAGTCGTCCTTGGAGTAGCCGTGCCCGATCGCCGACTCGATGATGTCGCGGGTCAGGCCGGTGATCGGCATCGGCGTCTCGGTCCGCCGCGCCTCGGCCAGGCCGAGGTCGAAGTCCTTGCGCAGCAGCACCGGGGTGAACGTCGGGTGGAAGTCCAGGTTGACCAGGGCGGGGGTCTTGTACTGGCTGAAGATGCACCCCATCACCGAGTTGTTGATGAACTCCATGACCCGCTCGCGGCTGACCCCGTCCTTCTCCGCCAGCACCAGGATCTCGGCCAGCGCCTGGGTGTAGATGCCCAGCAGGAGGTTGTGGTAGATCTTCACCAGTCGTGCCGCCTCGCCGTCGCCGACGTACGTCACCGACCGGCCGAGCGACTCGATCATCGGCCGGACCAGCTCGAACGTCGCCTCGTCGCCGCTGCACACCACACTCAGCTTGCCGGCCGCGACCACGCGCCCGTTCCCGCTCACGGGAGCGCTGAAGAACTGGCACCCGCGTGCCTCCGCCGCCTCGCGCACGCGAGCGCTCGCGTCGACGCTCACGGTGGAACAGTCGACGATGACCTGCGGTGCTGACTCGCCGGTCAGCAGTCCCTGCTGGGGGTCCAGCATGACCTGCTCGAGGTCGGCGGACGTGCTCACCATGCTGAACACGACCCCGCGGTCGCCGAGGTCCCGGACCGTCCCGGCCACCTGCGCGCCGCGCTCGGCCAGCGGGTCCGCCTTCGACGCGGTGCGGTTCCACACCGTGACGTCGTACCCGGCGTCGACCAGCCGCCCGGCCAGGGGCGCTCCCATGTTGCCCAGGCCGATCCAGCCGACGGTCATCCCCTGCGCCGACATCTCGTTCCCCAATCCATCCTCGTGGTCCGTCCTCGTGCCCACTACCGAAGTTGCGCGGCCAGCCAGTCGGCCGTCTTGTTGCGGTGCTTGGCCGCGACGTTCATGCAGCCGTGGTTGCCGTCCGGGAGCATCAGCAGCGTCCCGCCCGTCTCGGCGGCCAACCGCTCGGCACCGTCGGGCGGCAGCAGCCGGTCCCGGGCGCCGAAGACGACGAGCAGCGGGCAACGGATGCCGGCCGTCCGGCCGCTGAGCGTGAGCGACCGGCCGTACTCCCACGCCTCCTCCTGCGTCTGCTTGTGCGCGCGGAACGTGAAGGTGCGACGGGTCAGCTCGGGCAGGCCCTCCCACACCGAGCCCCAGTCGTACGGTCCCGCCAGCGCGACGCACGCCTTCAGCCGGTGCTCGCCGCTGGCCATCCGCGGCGCGTAGAAGCCGCCCAGCGAGACGCCCCACACCCCGACCCGGTCCGGGTCGAGGTCGTCACGGGTCTCGATCCAGTCGACGACCGCGGTGCCGACGTCCTCCCAGGTCGCCTCGATCGGCAGGTCGTACTCCGACTCGCCCTGACCCGGGCCGTCGATCGCGAGGGTCGCCATGCCTCGGTCGAGGAACAGCCTCTCGGTGCTGCGCAGTTCCTCCTTGGTGGAGTCCAGCCCCGGCACCATCACCACGACCGGCGGACGGTCCTGACCCTGCGGCCGGCGCAGCACCGCCGGCATCGAGAAGCCCTTGTACGTGATCCCCACCCGCTCGCCCGGCGGGTCCAGGTGGGGCAGTGCGTCGTCCAGGCAGCGCACGGCCATCGCGTGCACCCGCCGCATGGTGTCGGGGTAGTCGACGAGGACGAACTTGCCGAAGTGGTAGTAGACGGCCGCCGTCGCGAGATGGTCGCCCGCGGACCGGAAGCGCTCCTCCTGCAACGCCTCCCGGCCCAGCCCCTCGTGGACCTGTCCCGCCGCGACCCAGGCGTCGGCCCACTCCTCCCAGCGCTGCACCGACGACGTGACGGCGTTGAAGTCCGAGACCGCCACCCCGTTGGTGGTGAAGCGCGGCGCCCAGTGCGCCACCGCCTCGCGCACCAGCACGTCCTGCTCGGGAGTCATCGGGCGCCTCCCCCCATCGACGTGGAAGCATGCGCTGCATGCTCGAGTTCGCGTTCTCCCCGGCCGAGTACCAGCGACGCCGCGCCGCGACGCTCGCGCTCGCGGCCGAGTGCGGAGCCGACCGGGTGCTGGCGTTCGGCGAGAACCGCAGCGGCGTCGGGGTGACGTACCTGACCGGCTGGCCGGTGACCCGCAGCGCGGCCTACCTGGTCGACCCGGCCGACAGCAGGCTGTGGGTGGCCTTCCACAACCACCTCCCGGCCGCCCGCCGGACCGCGGTCGGCTGCGAGGTGCGGGACGTCGACGCGGGGACCCCGGCGGCACTGCTCGACGGGGCGGGGGCTGCCGTGGCGACCCTCGGCCCGGTGCCCCCCGCCGTCCGCGCCCTGGCCACTGAGACCGGGACCCGGCTGGTCCCGATCGACGCGGCCCATGCCGTTCTGCGGCAGGTGAAGTCGGCCGAGGAGGTCGAGGCCGTGGCGGCGGGCGCCCGGGCCAGCGACATCGGCGCCCAGGCCCTCGTCGACGCCTGCCGGCCGGGTGCCACCGACTGGGACCTGGTGGCCGCGGCGCGTTCCGCCTACACGCGGGCCGGCGCCCGGGACCACATCTGCTACGTCTGCGTGACCGACATGCACGCCCCGGACCGGGACGTGCCCGCCCAGGTGCCCGAGGGCCGGGTGCTGCGTCCGGGCTCGGTCGTCACCTTCGAGCTCAGCGCTGCGGTGGCGGCGGAGTACCCCGGCCAGGTGCTGCGGACCGTGACCCTGGGACCGCCCACCGACCAGTACGCCGACCTGCATCGGGTGGCGGCGCAGGTGCGGGACGCGGTCCGCGCGCAGGTCCGCGCGGGAGCGTCCGCCGCCGCGCTGGTGGACGCGTCCGGCGGCATCGAGGCGGCCGGCTACGCGACCACCGATGACCTGTTCCACGGCCTGGGCATGGGCTACCTCGAGCCGATCGGCACCTCGGCCTCGCGGATCCCCGGTCATCGCCCCGAGCAGCCGCTGCGGGCCGGGATGACGATCGTCGTCCAGCCGAACGTGACCACCGTGGACCATCGGGCGGGGGTGCAGACCGGCGAGCTGGTCGTCGTCACCGACGCCGGGCTGCGCGACGTCCACGACCTGCCCGGCGGGCTGCTGGTCGTCTAGTGCGCGCCGGGTCGGGGCGGCCGGTCCGGTCATGTCAGCCCCCGACCGCCTTGCCGAGGTACATCGAGGCGACCTCGGGGTTGTCGGCGATCGACGACGCGTCCCCGGTCAGGCGCACCTGGCCCTGCTCCATCACGACCCCGTGCGTGGCCAGGTTCATCCCGAGGCGGACGTTCTGCTCGACGAGCAGGACGGTGCGCCCGTCCGCGGCCATCGTGCGCACCACCTCGGCGACCTTCGCGACCGACTTGGGGTCCAGGCCGAGAGAGGGCTCGTCCATCAGGACCACGCTGGGGTCCAGCATCAGCGCCCGGCCGATCTCGACCATCCGTCGCTGCCCGCCGGAGAGGTTCCCCGCGTGCTCGTTGGCCCGGTCGCTCACCAGGGGGACGAGCTCCTCGACCATCGCGATGCGACGGCGCAGCAGGTCCTTGTCCCGGCGGATCACGTAGCCGCCCAGCAGGATGTTCTCCCGCACCGTCATCTCCGGGAAGAGCGCCCGGCTCTGCGGCACCTGCGCGATCCCGGCGCGCAGGATGTCGGCCGGCGACAGTCCCCCGATCTCGCTGTCGCGCAGCCGGACCTGGCCGCTCTTGGGCTTGAGCAGGCCGCTGATGACGCGCAGCACCGTGCTCTTCCCGGCACCGTTCGGGCCGACGATGCAGGTGATGGTCCCCTGCTCCAGGTCGAGGTCGACGCCCTGGAGGACCAGGCCGCCGCCGTAGCCGGCCTCGACGCCGGACATGGTGAGGACGATCTCAGCCACGGGGCGCCTCCAGCATGTGGTCGGGGCCCAGGTACGCCTCGATCACCAGCGGGTCGTTGCGGACGACGTCCGGCGGTCCCGACACCAGGATCTGGCCCTCCGCCAGCACGTGCACCGTGTCGCACAGGCTCAGCACCAGCGGGATGTTGTGCTCGACGATGAGCACGGTGGTGCCGGCGTCGTTGAGCCGCCGGATGATGTTGGCCAGCTTGTCGATGAGCGTCGGGTTGATGCCGCTGGCGGGCTCGTCGAGCAGCACCAGGCTGGGCCGCAGCATCAGGACCTGGGCGAGCTCGACTAGCTTCTGCTGGCCGAAGCTCAGGTCCGACGCGGTCTGCTTCTCGAACTCCTGCAGACCCATGAAGCCGAGGATCTCCCGGGCCCGCTCCACCTCGTCGCCGGCGTAGCGGCCGGCGACCATCGTTGCGGCGCTGGTCCTCTCCAGCGGCGCGACCAGGTTGTCCAGCACGGTCATGCTCTTGAAGAGCCGGGTGATCTGGAAGGTGCGGCCGAGCCCCTCGTGCGCCCGGGTCCAGACCTGCTGCCGGGTGATGTCCCTGCCCTCGAAGAGGACGGCGCCCCCATCCGGCCGGAACGTACCGGTCATGCAGTTGAACAGCGTGGTCTTGCCCGACCCGTTGGGCCCGATGAGGCCGGTGATGCTGCCGCGCCGCACCGTGATGCTGACCCCGTCGACCGCGGTCACGCCGCCGAAGCGCTTGAGCACGTCCCGCGTCTCGAGGATGTTGTCGTCCCCCGTGCGCGCGCCCGCACCCGCCCGGGCGATCAGTCGGCTGATGTCCACGTCCGGCGTCTGCGCGGCGATCGACGCCTGGTCGATGAACTTCACCGCGGAGCCGCGCTCGCGGCGGCGCTTGAGGAAGGCCTTCATGGTCGGCAGCAGGCCCGCCGGCATGAACATGACGGTAAGGATCAGGACCAGGCCCATGATCAGCAGCCGGGCGCTCACGCCGCCGGCGCTGACCGTGGCGAACTCGTTCGCGCCCGCCACGATGAAGCCACCGAGGACGGGACCCCACAGCGTGCCGCGGCCGCCGATCAGCGCCGCCAGGACCAGGTAGACGCTGAGCAGGATCGCGAAGGCCCCGATCGGGTTCACGAAGGACAGGTACTGGGCGTAGACCGCACCGGCCGCGCCGAACGGCAGCGCGCTCAGGGCGTAGGCGGTGATCTTGTAGACGGTGGTGTTGATGCCGATCGAGGCGGCCTTGCCCTCGTCGTTGCGGATCGCGACCAGGCCGGCGCCGAGCCGGGAGTTCATCACGAAGGCCGCCAACGCGATCGTCAGCAGCAGGATCGCGAAGAACACGTAGAAGTACGGCGTGTTCCCGAGCTCCTTCGCCCAGGACGGCGGGCGCAGCACGATGCCCTCCGACCCGCCGGTGAACGACTTCAGGTTCGAGGCGAGCAGCTGGAACGCCAGCAGCACGGCGATGGTGATGATGACGAAGGCGTGGCTGCGCGTGCGCAGCACGACCGCCCCGATGATGATCGCGACCAGCGCGGCCACCAGCGCCCCGAGTGGCGCGAGGTACATCGGCTCGATGCCGAAGTTCTTGTAGATGATCGCGCCGGTGTACATCCCGATGCCGAGGAACACGCTGTGGCCGATCGAGACGTAGCCGGCCAGGCCGCTGATCAGGTTCCAGCCGCTGGCCATGATCGCGAACAGGAAGCAGGTAATCAGGACCGACTGCTCGTACTGGCTGTCGGGCACGATCACCGGCACCAGGCCGGCCACGAGCAGCAGCAGGAGCGGGATGAAGACGCTCGGCTTCTTCAGGCGCGCGGTCATACGACGTCCTCCCGCGTGCGCATGCCCATGATCCCCTGGGGCCGGAAGAGGAGGATCACCAGGATCGTCCCGTAGAAGAACAGCGACGACCACTGCGGGAGGTAGGTGTTCGCGAACGACTCGGTGATGCCGAGGATCATGCTGCCGATCACCGCGCCGGGGATGCTGCCGAAGCCGCCGAGCACGACGATGCCCAGCAGCCGGGCGATCCAGTCGTACTGGGTGGCCGGGAAGATCGGGTACATGATCGCGAGCAGCACGCCGCCCACGCCGGCGGTTGCGGTCCCGATGGCGAACGCCAGTGCCGAGGCCTTCCGCTGGGAGATGCCCACCAGCGCCGCCCCCTCGCGGTTCTGGGCGGCCGCGCGCAGAGCGCGCCCGGCCCAGGAGGTCCGCAGGTAGACGTAGATGAGCCACAGCACCACCAGCGCGATCGCGCCGGAGATCAGCTGCGGCATCGGCAGCACGATCTCGCCGATCTGCACCGACGAGGTGAAGTACGGCGGCGTGACGGACTTGAACTTGTTGCCGAAGACCAGGTTGAGGATGCCCTCGAGGCTGATGGCGATGCCGAACATCAGCAGCACCGTCATGCCGGGCCCCTGCGGGGCGACCCGCACCACCATCCCGCGGTAGATCACCCAGCCGAGCAGGCCCATCAGCAGGCCGGTGATGGGGATGAGCAGCAGCGGCTCGATCCCGAACGTGCTCCAGATCTGCCACGTGAACAGCGCGGCGAAGACGAGGAACGCGCCCTGGGCGACGTTGACGACGTCGAGCACGCCGAAGATGAGCGTGACACCGGAGGACAGGAGCGCGTACACCCCACCCAGGAGTATCCCGAAGGCGATCACCTGGACGATCTGCACCAGGACCCCTCTCGAAGCTCGCCCGGGCGTGCGTCATCGCCTCGGGTCGTGGGGAGGTGCCGCCCGGGGGCGGCGGACAGGGTCGAGCGTGGTGCGGGTGGCCTGCGCGGGCCTTGCTCCGCGCAGGCCACCCGGGTCCACTACTGCCAGGCCGGCTTGGGGTTCACCACGTTCTCGGTGGTGGCCGCCTCCGGCGGGGAGACGATCTCGACGGTCCCGTTCTGCCACTGGGCGAGCAGGAAGTCGCCCTGGGGCTCGCCGATGTCGTTCCAGGACAGCTCACCGAGGATGGTCTGGACCGAGTTGGCGTGCAGCCACTCCTGCAGCGCCACGTTGTCCAGGCCGCCGGTCGCCTCGACGGCGGCGGCCAGGACCTCGGCAGCCGCGTAGGCGTCGGCCGCGTCCTCGGCGGGGACGAGGCCCTCGCCGTTCTGCTTCTGGTACTCGGCCACGAACTCCGCGTTGCCCGGCGTCGGCGCCTTCTCGCTCCACGACACCGCGTAGAAGATGCCCTCGGTGTTGGCCAGGCCGATGGCGTCGCTGTACTGCGAGCCGTTGGACGGGGCCGACGTCTGGAACATCATGCTGGGCGAGTAACCGATCTGGATCAGGCTCTTCACCAGGTTGACGCCGTCCTCGAACACCGCGCCCTGGGCGATGAAGTCGGGCTTGGCGCTGGCGATCTTGCTGGCGAACGGCTGGAAGTTGGTGGTCTCCGGCGGGTACACCTCGGAGTACACGGTCTCCACGCCGGCGGCCTCGAGCTGCGACTGCATCGACTCGATGACCGGGGCCGCGAACGGGTCGTCCTGCGTCACGTAGGCCGCCGTCTTCGGCTTCTGGTCGTCGGGCAGCCCGGCGATCAGGTTCACCATCGGGTTCGCCTGGTTGGGCGCCGTCGCCTGCTGGGCGAAGAAGTAGTACTTGAAGTTCTGCTCGAAGATCTTCGGCGACCCACCGGCGGGTGCGATCAGCACCATCTGGTTGGTCTCGGCCACCGAGGAGGCCGGGTAGTTCAGCAGGGACGAGAAGGTCCCCAGGAGAAGGTCGACCTTCTCCTCGCTGATGAGCCGGTTGTAGTCGGTGACGACCTGCTCCTGGCTGCTGGCGTCGTCGAGGATGACCAGCTCCACCTGACGCCCGAGAACCCCGCCGTTGGCGTTGGCGAGCGAGGCCCAGGCCTCGTAGCCCTTCTTCGCCTCGCTGCCGGGCTGCGAGAAGTCACCGGTCAGCGGCAGCGAGATCCCGATCCGGATCGGGCCGTCGCCGGAACCGCCGTCGGACGCCGCGGCACTCGAGCTCTCCGAGCCCCCGCTGCTCGACCCGCACGCCGCCGCCAGCAGGCCGGTGATGGCCAAGCCCGCGACAAGCAGCGCGGAACGGCCCCGCCGGCCGCGTCGACCCACACGCTCTGTCATGCGTACCTCCCCGCCTCGCAATCGATTGCAGTGCTCGGGACCTTGCACCCCCTCGAGTCGGATGTCAAGCACTCCCGGACATCGATACCTTCTCGACACCGATTCGGCATGATTCATGCCGAAGGACCGCCCGGGCGCATACCCCCCGGGTTCGGCTCACGATTGCAGAACGGAGGCGGGCATGGCCGCAGCCAGCCGCGTCGTCATCGGCCAGTTCAGCGAGTCGGCGGTCGTCCTGGCCGCACGGGAGCTGGGACTCGACCGCGACCTGGGCCTGGACCTCGTGACCACCCGGGTGCCTTCGTCGCCCGGGCAGTTCGCGGCACTGTCCGCCGGCGAGCTCGACCTGGTCGTGACCAGCCCCGACAACGTGCTGCTCTACGCGACCACCGACGCCCAGCCACTGGGCGAGCGGCAGGACGTGCGGATGCTGCGCACCGTGGACCGGGGGCTGGGCCTGGCGCTGGTGACCCGACCGGACCTGGAGCGGCCGACGGACCTGGTCGGGCGGGCCCTCGGCGTGGACGTGATCCGGTCCGGTTTCGCGCTGCTGCTGTTCGCCATGCTGGACCGGCTCGGGGTGGACCGCGCGCGGGTGGAGTTCCCGGAGCACGGGGCAACCCCCCGGCGGCTGGAGGCCCTGCTGGACGGTCGCATCGACGGCACCATCCTCAACGCGGAGTCCCGGGTGCGTGCGCTGGATCGGGGCCAGCGCGCATGGGTGTCGTCGGTGGACGTCTCCCCCGACTACCTCGGGACGGTGCTGGCGGCCCGCGCGGACGTCGACGCCGGCCTGGCCGGCCGGGTGGTCCGGCTGTGGGACGAGGCCACCGCCTGGCTGCTCGGCTCCGACCCGGCGGAGGTCGGGGCGGTCCTCGCCCGGTCCGACCCGACCCTCGGCTCGCCCGCGTACGTGGCGCTCCTGCGCGACGACGCGTTCGGCCTGCTCTCCGACCCCGTCATCCGGCCCGAGCACCTCGCGGCGCTCGTCGGGATCCGGCGGGCGTGCGGTGCGTACGCCCCCGAGGGCGACCTGGCGGGGCTCGTCGGCCTATGACCGGCTGGACCCTGGAGCGGTCGCTGCGGTTCCTGCCGTGGGCGGTCTTCATCGCCACGTTCGACCGCTCCGTCATCACGCCGATGCTCGTCGGCATGGCCGCCGACTTCGACGTGTCGCTGGCCACGATCACGCTCGCGGCGAGCGTCTACTACACCGGCTACGGGTTGGCCCAGCCGGTGTGGGGCCTGGTGTCGGACCGGATCGGGCGCACCGCGACGCTGCGGCTCGCGCTGGTGCTGGCCGCCGCACTGGACCTGGTCAGCGTGATCCCGATGGCGGTGGGCCCGTTCATCGCGGTCCGGGGCGTCGCGGGCGCGATGATGGCGGGCGTCTTCCCGGCCGCCCTGATCTTCATCGGCGACACCGTGCGCGAGAGCGCCCGACGGCAGCCCGCCGTGGTGGGGCTGCAGTCCGGCGTGGCCATGGGCCTCACCCTCGGGACCGTCCTCGGCGGGGTGGGCATCGCCACCGTGGGGTGGCAGGCGTTCTTCGTCACGACCGCGGTAGTGAGCCTCGCGCTGGCCTGGTGGTCGCGGGGGATGCCCAACCCCCGGCCGGGCGCCGACCGGGTCCCGGCCCTCGCCTCCTTCCGCATGGTGCTGTCCTCGCACTGGCCGTGGCTGCTGTACGGCCTGGTCTTCGTCGAGGCCGGCGTGCTCCTGGGCACGTTGGCCCTCATCCCGGCCGCGCTGGAGACCGACGGCAGCAGCGCCTCGCTGGCGGGGCTGATGACCGGCGGCTACGGCCTCGCCGTGCTGCTCACGTCGCTCGTCGTGCGCCGGACCTCCCCGCACTGGCCCGCGCACGTCCTGCTCCTCGTCGGGGGGATCAGCGCCGCGCTCGGCTTCGCGCTGCTCGCCGTCCACGTGTCGCCGGTGCTGGTGCTGGTCAGCGTCGCCCTCCAGGGCGTGGCCTGGGTGTTCATGCACACCACGCTGCAGACCTGGGCGACGACGCTGTCGGAGCGGGCCCGGGCGACCGCCGTGTCGCTGTTCGCCTGCTCGATGTTCCTCGGCAACGGGGCGGGCGCCTCCGCCGCCGGGGTCGTGCTGCAGAACGACGGCCCGACCGTGCTGTTCGGAGGTGCCACCGTGCTCACCCTGGCCCTGACCGCCGTCGCCGTGCTCAGTAGGCGGCGCTACGCCGATCGCCTAGCCTGACGCCCGTGTCCGCCACGCTGAAGGACATCGCGCAGAAGGTCGGGCTGCACCCCGCCACGGTGTCGCGCGCCCTGAACCCGCGCACCTCGCACCTGGTCAACCCGGCGACGGTCGCCAAGGTGCGCAAGGCCGCGGCGGCGATGGACTACGTGCCCAATCCGATGGCGGCCGGGCTGCGCACCTCCCGCACGCACACCATCGGGGTCGTCATCCCGGACCTGACCAACCCGCTGTTCCCCGGCATGGTGCGCGGGATCCAGGACACCCTGTCGCGGTCGGGCTACACGCCGCTGCTGGTCAACACCGACAACGACCCCGACGCCGAGGCGAAGGTGGTCGCCTCGCTCAGCGCCCGCCGCGTCGACGCCTTCATCGTGGCCACCGCCCGTCGCAACCACCCCTTGCTGGCCGAGCTGAGCGAGAAGTACCCGGTGGTGCTCATCAACCGGGTCACCGAGAGCGTCCAGCTGCCGTCGGTCGCGGCGGACGACCAGCACGGCATCCGCCTGGCGGTGGAGCACCTGTACGGCCTCGGCCACCGCGACATCGCCCACGTGGCCGGCCCCAACTGGTCGTCGACCGGGCACGACCGGGCGCAGGCGTTCACCCGGGCCATGCGCGAGCACGGCCTGTCCACGGCGAAACGCGTGAGTGCGGTGGACGCCTGGAGCATCGAGTCGGCGCACGAGGTCGCCGGCCGGCTGCTGCGGGCCGATGCGGCAGTCACGGCTGTGGTCGCGGGGAACGACCAGCTCGCGATCGGCACGTTCCAGGCGGCCCGTGACCTCAAGCGCAGGTGCCCGCGCGACCTGAGCGTCGTGGGCTACAACGACATGCCTTTCATGGACCTGGTCGAGCCGTCGCTGACCACGGTGCGCGTCCCGCAGCACGACATCGGCTCCGAGGCGGCGCGCCTGGTCCTGAGCCTGCTGCTGGAGCCGGGGTCGGCGCCGATCAAGCAGGTCCGGCTCACGCCGGAGCTCATCGTGCGCGGGTCCACCGCACCGCTGCGGCCCCGCGCGGCCAGGCGCGCCTGACGCGCTCCACCGGAGGGAGACCGGATGAACGCCATGCCCCACCGCCGGCTCGGCAGCGGCGACGCCGCGCTCGACGTGAGCGCCCTCGGCCTGGGCTGCATGGGCATGACCTTCGCCTACGGCAGCTCCGACCCGGCGACCAGCGTGGCGACGCTGGAGCGGGCGCTGGACGCGGGCGTCACCCTGCTCGACACGTCGGACTCGTACGGCCCCCATACCAACGAGGAGCTGCTCGCCCCGGTCGTGCAGCGGCGGCGGGACGAGGTGGTGCTCGCGACGAAGTTCGGCCAGGAGTTCCGGCCGGACGGGACGCGCGGGGTCAACGGCCGGCCGGAGTATGTACGTGCGGCGTGCGACGCGTCGCTACGCCGGCTGGGCGTGGACACGATCGACCTCTACTACCAGCACCGCATCGACAAGTCGGTGCCGGTCGAGGAGACGTGGGGCGCGCTGGCCGAGCTGGTCGCCGCCGGCAAGGTGCGCCACCTGGGGCTGAGCGAGGCCGCGCCGGCGACCATCCGCCGGGCGCACGCGGTCCACCCGGTCACCGCGCTGCAGTCGGAGTGGTCGCTGTGGACGCGCGAGATCGAGTCCAACGGGGTGCTGGCGACCGTCCGCGAGCTGGGCATCGGGTTCGTGCCGTACTCCCCGCTCGGGCGTGGCTTCCTCACCGGCACGATCACGGCGAACGACGACCTGGCCGCGGATGACGGTCGCCGCAGCTGGCCGCGCTTCCAGGACGACGCGATCGCCGCCAACCGGGCCATCGCCGACGGGGTCCGGCAGGTGGCGGCCGAGGCCGGCGCGACGCCGGCGCAGGTCGCGCTGGCCTGGCTGCTGGCGCAGGGCGACGACGTCGTCCCGATCCCGGGCGCGCGGCGCATCGACCACCTCGAGGACAACCTGGGCGCGGTCGACGTGTCCCTGACGGCGGAGCAGCTCGACGCACTGGAGCGGGTGGCGCCGGTGGGCGCCGCGGTGGGCAGCCGCTACCCGGCCGCGATGCTGGCGGCGCTGGACGAGCCGGAGCCTGGCCCGCCGGCGGACTGAGCCCGGCGCGTACCGTCGGACCCGTGACGGGACGGATCGTGCTGTTCGGCGCCACGGGCTACACCGGGCGCATCACCGCGGAGGCCATGGTGCGGGCCGGCATGGCGCCGGTGCTGTCGGGGCGCTCCGGCGACCGGCTCACGGCGCTGGCCGACGAGCTGTCGCCGCTGGCGCCCGACGCCGCCGCGCTGCCGCGGACCCAGGTGGCCGACGTGGACGATCCGGCGTCGGTGCGCGCGCTGCTCGAGGGTCCCGACGACGTGCTCGTCACGACCGTCGGCCCGTTCGCGTCCCTGGGCGAGCCCGCGGTCTCCGCGGCGGTCGACGCCGGAGCGGCGTACGTGGACTCGACCGGCGAGCCGCCGTTCGTCCGGGCCGTGTTCGAGCGCTGGGGACCTCGGGCGGAGCAGTCCGGCGCTCGTCTGCTGACGGCCTTCGGCTACGACTACGTGCCCGGCAACCTGGCGGGCGCATTGGCACTGCGGGCAGCTCGCGACGGCGGGACCCCGGCGGCACGCGTGGACGTCGGCTACTTCACCCGCGGCGGCCTCGGCATCAGCGGGGGCACCCGCGCCAGCAGCGCCGCCATCGTCCTGGCGGACTCGTTCGCGTACCGCGCCGGCACCCTGGTCGACGACCGGATCGGGTCGCGGGTGCGCGGCTTCGACGTCGGCGACGGCGTGTGGTGGGACGGGCTGTCCGTCGGAGGCAGCGAGCACCTCGCGCTGCCCCGGCTGGACCCCGCGCTCACCGACGTCGGCGTCTACCTCGGCTGGGCCGGCAGGTGGACGCGCGCGGCGTCGGTCGGGTCCGGGGCGCTCTCCCTGGTGCGGCGGATCCCGCTGGCGGGCAGGGGGATCGCTGCCGCGGCCCGCGCCGCCGTCGGCCCGGGGTCGAGCGGAGGACCGACCGCGGAGGAGCGGGCCGCCGGCGTCACCGTGGCCGTCGCCAGCGCGTACGACGGGGTGGGTCGCCTCCTCGCCGCCACGCGGGTGGAGGGCCCGTCGCCGTACGACCTCACCGGGGACCTGCTGGCCTGGTCGGCGGCGATGCTCCGCGTGCGCGCGGAGTCCGGGCCAGGCGCGCTGGGACCGGCCGACGCGTTCGGCCTGGACGCGCTGGTCCAGGGCTGCGCCGACCTCGGCCTGGTCCAGGTCGCGTGACCGTCGACCACACGACGGCCGCTGTCGTCGAGGTGCTGGCAGAGCCCGAGTGGCGGGTCCGGCGCAGCGACCACGAGCGCCGGGTGGATGCCTGGACGGCACCCCGGCTGGAGCGGCGGCGACGCGGCGAGCGGCACCCGGTGGACGACTTCCTGTTCGAGTACTACCCGTACTCGCCCGGCCGGCTGCGTCGCTGGCACCCCGGACACGGGGTCGCCCTGGCCGGCGCGGCTGACGAGTGGCTGCAGTCACCGGGCTACGTACGGACACCCCGCGGTGTCACGACCGACCCGGTGGCGCTGGCGCGTCTCCTCCCAGCGGCCGACCAGGTCGCGACGCTGCTGCGCGCCACCGCGGGGCGCGAGGCGCGCTTCGGATGCTTCGCGCTGCACGAGTGGGCAATGGTCTACGGCCTTTCCGCGGACGAGGTCCGCCACGCGGCCTGGCCACTGCGACTGAGCCCGGCGGAGATCTCCGAGGTGGTGGAGGCACAACGCTTGCGCTGCACGCACTTCGACGCCTTCCGCTTCTACACGCCCGCGGCCCGGCCGCTGAACGAGCGACAGCTGACCCGTGCGGACCAGGTCGGGACGGAGCAGCCGGGCTGCCTGCACGCGACCATGGACCTCTACAAGTGGGCGATGAAGCTCAGTCCGTTCGTGTCGTCGGACCTGGTGGCCGACTGCTTCGCGCTGGCCCGGGACGTGCGCGACCTGGACATGCGGGCGGCCCCGTACGACCTGCGCGGGCTCGGGGTGGAGCCGGTCCGCGTGGAGACGCCGGAGGGCCGGGTCGCGTTCGTCGCCGAGCAGCGCCGGCTGGCCGAGCGGGGTGCGCGGCTGCGGGGGGCCCTGCTCGCGCGGATCGAGTCGTGGCAGCAGGATGCCGGGTATGACGTTCGTCGCGATCAACGTGCTGACGGTGCCTGAGGGCCGCGGGGAGGTCCTCGAGGAGCGGTTCTCCCGGAGGGCCGGCTCGGTGGACCGAGCACCCGGGTTCGAGCGGTTCGAGCTGCTGCGGCCGGTGGAGGGCACCGACGCCTACCTCGTCTACACCCGCTGGCGCAGCCGCGAGGACTTCGACGCCTGGACCGCCTCGCAGTCGTTCGCGCAGGGCCACGGCGGCGCCAGCGGGCGACGCGAGGGCGAGTCCCCCGCCGCCACCGGCTCGACCATCTGGTCCTTCGAGGTGGCCCAGCAGGCCGACCCGGCCACGGACCCGGACGGCAGTCCCCACACGTAGCGCTGATCGCCCACCAGCGGATCGTCGGTGGGCGTGCGATGAAAGTGGCTGGAGTGCAACAGATTTCCTGAGCCGCACCTATTGCCCACGTAGCTGTCGGCGGGTAGATTTCGTACATCAGTTCGACGTCACGGGGGAGTCGATGGGGCCGCAGCAGTACGCCGAGGCGCTGGAGCAGGTGCGCGCAGGGATGGCGGTGCTGGCGAGCGCGGCTGCTCTGGACCTCCCCGCGACCGTGGCGGCGGACGCCGCGGTGGTGCTGCAGCGGGTGCTGGCCCGCGGTGAGGCGGTGCTGGCCACGGTCGAGCGGCGGGTGGAGACGTCGGGGCTGTGGGCCGCCGACGGGGCCCGGTCGGCCACGGCGTGGCTGACCCGGCACACCGGTGCCTCGCGCGGGGAGGTCGGGGCACGGCTCACCGCGGCGCGGCAGTGCGAGGAACGCCCGGCGTTCGCCGCCGGCTTCGCGGCCGGTGACGTGCGGGTGCGGCACCTCACGGTCCTCGCGGCCGCGCTGGACGGTCCGGGCGAGGCGCGGCGGGTGCGCCGGGAGCGCTTCCCCGAGGTGGCCGAGGCGTTCGCGCAGGTGGCGGCCGCGGCCACACCGGCCCGGTTCGCCCGCGAGCTGGCCCGCTGGTGCGAGCGCGTGGACCCGCTGGCCGCGGTGGAGACCGACCTGTCGGCCTGGCAGGACCGGCGGCTGGTGTTCACCGAACTGGGCGACACCGTGCTGTTCGAGGGGTCGCTACCGCGGGCCGAGGGCCGGCTGCTCCAGCGCCGCTGCGAGGCACTGGCCAAGGCGCAGGCCACGCAGCGAGCGGGGGCGGACGCCGACTCCGATGCCGCCGGCGGCGGCGGAGTCGACGGCCACGGCGGTGCCGAGCGCGAGGCGTCCGCTGCTGTGCCGCGTGCGGCGCGGTTGGTGGATGCCCTGTGCGCGCTGGTGGAGGCAGCCGCGGCCGCAGGAGGGGTGCCGATGCTCGACGGCGTCCCGGCACAGGTGATCGTCGTCGTCCCCGCACCCGACCTCGGCACCGTCACCGCGGGGTTGGGCGGTGCGGCGGGGCCGGGCGGCGGTGCGGCAGGACCGGGAGTCGGTGCCGCGGGACCGGGCTGCGGGCTCGGGCCGCCGGGCAGCGCCCCACCCGGTGGGCGACGGCAGGGGCCGGTGCTGCTGGGCAACGGCCACGGCCCGGCGCCGGTGAGCCGGGAGCAGGCGCGACGACTGGCCTGCGGCGACGCCGAGGTGCGCCGACTGGTCACCGACGCCGACGGCGTGATCACCGAACTCGGACGGTCCCGACGAGTAGCGTCACGAGACCAGCGCCGCTACCTGCTGCTGCGCGACGGCGGCTGCCGCTTCGCCGGCTGCGGCATGCCCGCCGACCGCTGCCAGCCGCACCACCTGCTGCACTGGGCCGACGGCGGCGGCACCGACGTCGCCACCATGGCCTGCCTGTGCACGCACTGCCACCACCTGGTGCACGAAGGCGGCTTCACCCTGGCCGGTGACCCCGAGGCCGAGCTGATCACCCTGCGGCCCGACGGCACCGAGGTCGGCCGCACCACCCCGGTCCCCGTACCCACCCAGCTGGCCGTCTGACCGGCGCCCCGGCCCCACCCCGGCGCCCCGGCCCCACCCCGGCGGCCCGGCCTACCCCGGCGCCCCGGCCTACCCCGGCGGCCCGGGTGCTAGCTCGGGACGAGCGTCCCGGCGAAGATCTGCCACGCCAGCGCCGACTTCGCGACCAGGCTCAGCGTGATGTAGGTGCGCTCGCCGTTGAGGTAGTCGCCCCAGCGTCCGACGCGCTTGTACTGCAGCCACTGCACCAGCGCGAACACGTTGAACAGCAAGAACAGCGAGATGATGATGCCGTAGACGAAGGCGGGGGGTTCGACGTCGAGGCGGGCGCCGGGGGCCACGACGTACAGCGCGATCGCCAGCCACGGGACGATCCCCGCGATGCAGCCGAAGATGAACGGGACCCAGCCGCCGTTGCCCGGGGACTCGTACTTCTCCTGCAGCCACCCGAACAGAATCATCGAGGCGTTCACGCCGAAGAGGGCGATGAGCGCCGCAGCGTCGGAGATCCCGGTGATCTGGGCGATCAGGACGATCATCACCGACGAGCTGAGCGAGTACTCCACCCAGCGGAAGTAGTTGTGCTGGGCCGCGAGCCCTGCGAGGTAGCGGCTGCGGAACGGGGGCAGCGCAACGACGAAGTGGAACAGGGCGGACAGGCCGAAGAACAGCGCGACGCCCCACGCGATCCGCGAGTCGAACAGGACGACGGGGTCGGAGGGGGGAGTCCCGGGCGGCCCTTCCATGTACGTCGCGGTGACCGGCAGGGTGAAGTCGTTGGCAAGGACGAGGACCAGGACCAGCTGCGCCAGGTGGGCGATGCCCGCGATGACGTTCCAGCGCGTGATCTTCCCCATCTGGTCGGCCATCACCCCACCTTCGCAGTCAACGCACCGGAGCGCACCCTGGCGGCGGCCCGGTGGTCTTCGGGACCGGGCTGTGGGCGCCGAGTGGGGCCCTTGGTCGATCCGTGCCATAGTGGATCCGCCGGACCTGGTGACAGGAGCGGCCAGGACTGCGGGTGACGCGGTCCTCGACCGTTGTCCGCCGCGTCCGCGGCGCCTCTCACCGACAGGAAGCCGTGTCCGCTGCTGTAGCTCCTGCGCCCTCCGCGCCCCCCGCTGCTCCGCCGTTCACGCCGTCGAGGCCCACCCTGGCCTCGCGACTGCTACTCGCGACCTTCATCGCTGTCCCGTTCGCCGGTCTCATCGCCGCCGTTCCGCTGGCCGTGCTGGCCGGGTGGTTCTCGTGGGTGGCATTCGCCACGCTGGTCGTGTTCTACGTGACAGGGGTCCTGGGGATCACCGTCGGCTACCACCGCCTCTTCACCCACGGGGCGTTCAAGGCGAACCGGCCACTGAAGGTGACGCTCGCACTGGCCGGGTCGCTGGCGGTCGAGGGACGCATCGTGGACTGGGTCGCCGACCACCGGCGTCACCACAAGCACTCCGACGCCGCGTACGACCCGCACTCCCCGTGGGAGTTCGGGCCGGGCGCCTGGGGACTGACCAAGGGGGTGTGGCACGCCCACCTGGGCTGGCTGTTCACCCACGAGGGCACCGACGTCCACCGATGGGCGCCGGACCTGCTCAAGGACCGCGACATCGCGCGCATCAACCGTGCCTGGCCATGGATCGCCGTGGCTTCGCTCGCGGCTCCCGCGCTGCTCACCGGGCTCATCACCTGGTCCTGGCAGGGGATCCTGATCGGCTTCCTGTGGGGCTCGCTGGCCCGCGTCGCGTTGGTGCACCACATGACCTGGTCGATCAACTCGGTGTGTCACGTGTGGGGGAAGCGCCCGTTCGTGACACGTGACCACTCCACCAACGTGGCCTGGCTCGCCCCGCTCACCGGGGGCGAGTCGTGGCACAACTACCACCACGCCGACCCCACCAGTGCCCGGCACGGTGTGCTGCCGCACCAGTGGGACGCGTCAGCGCGTCTGATCCGCTGGTTCGAGCTGGCCGGCTGGGCGCGCGACGTCCGCTGGCCGAGCGCGGAGCGGATCTCCCGTCGCAGGGTGGACTAGGCCGGCCCTCCCCTTGCCAGCGCCGCGACGGAATGAGCCCCCACGTTGCTGGGGGGCCGTGTCGGGGGCCGAAAGCGACGCCCGGACTCATTCCGTCGGGGTGGTGAGGGCGGACAGGGAGACGACGGCCGCGACCAGGGACTCCGGGCTCTCCCAGTTGAGCATGTGGCCCTTGCCGTCCACCCACTCCGCCCGGGCGCCCGGGATGCCCGCGGCGAGCCGCTCGGAGTGCTGCGGCGGGGTGGTCCGGTCCGAGCGACCGCACACCACCACGGTCGGCAGGTCGATCTCGCCGAGGCGGTCGTAGCGGTCCTCCTCCGCGAAGGCCGCGAGGATGGGCAGCAGGGCCTGGTGGTCCTGGGCGAGGAACGTCTCGCGGAACACGTCCACCATCGCGGGGGACGGGGTGTCCCCGCACACCGAGGCCCCGAACAGGGTCCCGAGGGTGTCCGACGCGGCGAGCCGCTGCAGGATCCCGCGCTGCAGCAGCGGGATCTGCAGCTGGTTCTGCGGCGCGTCCCGAAGGACGTCCCCCGCGAACGTGGAGAACAGCACCAGGCCCGACAGTCGGTCCCGTAGCCCCGGCACGTCGAGTACGCCGCGCAGCGCCAGGAAGCCGCCCATCGAGTGACCGACCAGGACGGCGTCACGGGCGTCCACGGCCTCGAGCACCGCCAGGTAGTCCTCGGCCATCGGCAGCGAGCCGATCCCGTCCGCGCCGATGGTGGACCGGCCGTGTCCGCGCTGGTCGAACGCGACCACCCGGTACCCGGCCGCGAGCAGCCGGTCCCACACGATGCTCCACTCGACGCTGGTCACCGCGAAGCCGTGCGCGAGGACGACCGTGGGTCCGTCGCCCGCCACGACGACGTGGAGCCGGGTGCCGTCGGGCCGGTCCACGGCGAGCTCCTCGCCGACCGGCTCCCGCCGGACCGCGTCCCACGGGTAGGGGTCCGGGTTCGACCGGATCGACCGGGCCGCCGCACGGGCGCCCAGCGTCCCCAGGGTGGCGACGAGTGCTCCCGTCGCGAGCCCACCGACTGCCACCTTCGCCCACGCTGCTGCCATGTCCCCGCCTCCTTGTCCTGCAGCCTAGGCGCGACGCCCGGTCAGGGCTCGGAGAAGAAGTCGCCGACCAGCCGGTTGAACCGCTCCGCGTGCTCGATCTGGGTCCAATGGCCGCACCGGCCGAAAACGTGCAGCTGGGACCGGTCGATCAGCTCCAGCAGTCGCAGCGAGTTGGACATCGGGATGATGAGGTCGTCGCGGCCGTGCACGACGAGGGTCTCGTGCGGGATCGCCGCGACCAGGTCCTCGTCGACGGTCATCGCGTCCACCCAGCGCTGGCGAGGGGCGGGGAACATGGCGGCGTACGCCTCCTGGATGCCCGGTCGGATGCTCGCCTCGTACCGCAGCTGCGCCAGGTCGTCGCTGACCAGGTCGCGGTCGTACGCGAACAGGTCGAGCAGCCCCCGCATGGCCTCGACCGACGGCTCGTACCCCCACACCGCGTCGAGCCCCGGCGTGATGTCGAACCGAACCCCGACCGCGCCCATGAGCGCAAGCCGGCGCACTCGGTCCGGGTGCCGGACCGCAAGCGACAGCGCCAGCGCGCCGCCGAAGGAGTTCCCCACCACGTGCGCGGACTCGATGCCCAGCGCGTCCAGCACGCCCACGGCGTGGGCGGTCCAGGTGTCCAGGTCGTACGTGACACCCGGTGGTCGCCGGGTGTCGCCGAAGCCGACGACGTCGGGGGCGACGACCCGGAACCGGTGTGCCAGCGCGGGGATCGTCAACCGCCAGTTCGCCCAGGCGGTCACCCCCGGACCCGACCCGTGCAGCAGCAGCACCGGGTCGCCCGCTCCTGCGTCGTGGACGACCGTGTCGATCCCCGCCGCCATGACCACCCGCGCTGACCCCGGACCCACCGCCGACGTCGACATGGCCCGATCCTGTCAGCCGTCGCTCACCGGGTGAAGGTGCGCGCGCTGTTCTCCAGGTTCTCGACCACCATCGACGTCGCCCGCCCGTCGCGGACCTTGAACCTGATGGCCGAGATGCCCAGCGCCTGCTCCCCGGTCGGGATGTAGGAGAACAGGTTCCCGCCCCAGCTCGTCATCGGGTACCGCTTGGGCTTGGGCGCCGGACCCAGCTCCAGCACCAGGCGGCCGTTCTTCTGTACCACGCGTGCGGTGCCGTAGAAGTCGTTGCGGTACGCGCCCGCGTACGCGGACAGCGGCCTCGACGGCGTCGCGTTCGCCGGCGGTGTCTTGCCGGCGAGGAAGCTCGGGTTGACGTAGAAGTTCGCGAAGGTGGGGGTCACCAGTGCCAGCCAGTCGCGCTGGACCTCGCCGGTCTCCACGATGTCCATGAACGACTCGTTCAGGGCCTCGGGGACGCCGATCGCGCTGCCGTTGCCCAGCGTGACGATGCCCAGTCGCTCCGAGGGAAGCATCGAGTACGCCGTCCCGGCGCCCTGGTTGAACGCGCCGGAGTGGGACAGCCGGACCCGGCCGGTGCCGTCCACGCCCACGTTCATCCCGTACCCGTAGGAGCCGGACCGGAATGCGGGCGGGTTCACATGGGAGGAGCGGATCTGCGGCGACTGGGCCTCGTACAGCGGGGCGGCCGCGACGATGCGCTCGCCCCGGTAGGTGCCGCCGGCCATCTCCATCTGCATCCACCTGGCCAGGTCGACGACGTTGCTGCTGACCCCACCGGCGGGGGACTGGGGGTCGGGGTTGCGCACGTAGCGCGGCACCCAGCGGCCGTCGGCGAGCCGCACGTGCCCGTCGGCGCGGTTGGTGCGCGACCGGAACTCGGCGAACGACGACGACGTCGAGGACATGCCCAGCGGCGTGTACAGCAGGTCGCGTGACAGCTGCCCCCAGGACGTGTCGGCCGCCACCGCGACCGCCTCGCCCGCCGCGGTCAGGCCGAAGTTGGTGTAGTCGTAGGTGATCCGGAACGGGCTCAGCGGCAGGTAGCGCAGGCGGCGCAGGATCTCGTTGCGCGAGTAGCCCAGGTCCTCCAGCGTGTCGCCTGCGTGGTCGGGCAGCCCGCTGCGGTGTGAGTAGAGGTCGCCCACCGTCACCGTCCGCCCGACGTACGGCGACTCCAGGGTGAACCAGGGCAGGTACTTCTGGACCGGGTCGCCCCACGACACGATGCCCCGGCCCACCGCGCCGGCCACGACCGAGGCGCCCACGGACTTGGACAGCGACGCCAGCTGGAACACGGTGTCCTTGTCGACCGGCTCGCCTGTTGTGGTGTTGCGGACACCGAAGCCCTTGGCGTAGAGCACGTCGTCGCCATGCACGACCGCGACCGCGAGGCCGGGCAGGCCGGTCTTCTGCATCAGGTCGGCGACCAGACCGTCGAGCCGGCTGACGGCCAGGTCGATGTTCGCCTGGGTCACCGGGGTGGCGGTCCACAGCGGTGGCGGTACGTCCGTCTCCGCGGTCGCGGGGGCGCCGCCCGCGAGGGCGAGGCCGACGACGAGTGCGCCGGCGGACAGGGCGGCGGTCAGCCGACGGGTGCGTCGAGCGGTCATGGCGGCCTCGGGTCTGTGAGGGGAGGTGAGCGCAGGCTACGTGACGGCCGGGCCGGTCGCGGGGGCGGACCGCGCGGTGGCCGCTGTCGGGTCCCGGCGGGGGCCGCCGGCCCACCGCAGCGCCAACCCCCCGCCGACCAGAACGGCTAGTGACAGGGCCGGGTTGAGGGGCACGCCGGAGTACGTGAGCGTGGCCGTGGGGAACCCCGCCAGGCCGGTCGCCGACAGCGCCAGCGTGGCCGCCCCGACGAGCACCGTGGCCACGAGGGCCACGGCTGCCGCTGTCCCGGGCCGGGGGGCCGGCAGCCGGGTGGGGGAGTCCCACAGCGGCAGCCGCGCGTACTCCAGCGGCCACAGCGCGAGCACGACCACGACGACCAGCGACAGGTAGACCGCCCAGAACACCAGCGACCCCAGGGCGAACCACCACCCGTCCGGGACCGGGAACCCGTGGGCGTCGAGCGTCACCGGCCGGTCCAGCCCGAGATAGTGGGTGAGTGCCGTGAGCCCGATCAGCACCGGCAGGTGCCACAGGTAGATGGTCATCGCGGTCAGGTTGACGGCCACCGTGGCCCGCCAGGCCCGAGGTCGGTGCAGGAGCCGCGTGAGCGGCCGGTCGAGCGCCTGGACCAGCACGGCCAGCACGATGCAGTGCAGCGCCAGCACCAGGGTGGGCGGCGCGATGTTGGACACCGGCTCACCCGGCATCCCGACCATGGACACCGGCCACGGTCCGAGCGCGATGAGTGCGGCGTCGATCGCGGCGGTCACGATCGCGATCCCGGCGAGTGCTGCCGGGCCGACGCCGTCGAAGACGCCGCGGGCGCGGGCCGCCCCGAGGACGGCCGGGACCGACCACACCAGCGCGAAGTTCGCCAGGGCCGCGTACTCCGGCCATCCCCACGAGAACCGGCCGGCCTCCACCAGTGCGGTGGCGCCCACCAGCAGCACCAGCCTCAGCACCAGGCCGCGGTTGTCGGACGGGACCAGCACCGGCAGCAGTGCCGTGACGAGCAGGTACGCGCCGAGGAACCACAGCAGCTGCGTCACCAGCGCCAGCAGCGGCTCGGCGACCTCGTCGGGAGCCAGCCAGGTGACCGACGCGGCCACCGCAGACATCACCGCCAGGTAGGGCCACACCGGTCGGAGCAGTCGCTGCCCGCGGCCCCACAGCCAGGCGGCGTACGTCAGGCCGCGCTCGCGGCGCGTCCGCAGCGACAGCGCGCCGGCCGCCCCGCCCGCCCAGAAGAACAGCGGCATGATCTGCAGGACCCAGGTCAGCGCCTGGGTCCACGGGTAGGCGGCGAGCAGGTTGCCCAGCACGGGGACGCCGTCCGGCCAGGCGACCACGGCCATGACCCCGTGGCCGACCACCACGACGGACAGTGCGGCCGCCCGCGCGGCGTCGACGACGCGGTCACGGGTCGGGGGTGTCTCGGCGACGGCCCGCGCCACCGGCGGCCGACGCAGCAGGCGCACCGGGCCAGCGTGTCAGGTCCGGGCCGCGTGCGGGGGCTCAGCGGCGACTCAACGGCGGCTACGACGCCTCGTCGCACTCGTCGGGTGCGGCCGGGGCGTCCATCGTCGCCATGATCGCCTCGCAGATCGCCCGTAGCTGGCGCACCTGCGCCGGCGTGAGCGCGTCGATGACGTGCTCGCGTACGGCCTCCACGTGCCCCGGCGCGCTCTCCTCGAGCACCCGGAAGCCCTCGTCGGTGAGGACGCACCAGGTGCTGCGGCGGTCCTCCCGGCAGGGGCGCCGCTCGACCCAGCCGGCCGCCTCCATCCGGGCGACCGCGTGCGACAGACGACTGGGGGAGTAGTCCAGCTCGCGGGCGATCTCGTGCATCCGCAGCGCGCGGCCGGGGGCCTCGGACAGCCGCACCAGGACCCCGTAGTAGGCGTGCGGCATCCCGGCGTCGTGCTGCAGTTGCCGGTCCAGCGCCCCGGTGAGCCGGGTCATCACCGCCACCAGCGCGCGCCAGGCGGCCTGCTCGTCGTCGGTGAGCCAGCGGGTCATGGCGGTGAGGATAGCGGAGTTCATTTGAACACTCAAGTATTGTCGGCTAGGATGGGGGCCCGCCGAACCGAAGAGGGTGTGCCCCGTGCCCGTGCAGCGTCTCAACCACGCCGTGCTCTTCGTCTCCGACGTGGACCGCAGCGCCGAGTTCTACCGCGGCGTCCTGGGGTTCCGCACCGTGATGGAGATCCCCGGGCGCGCGGTCTTCCTGCAGGCGGAGGGCTCCACCAACGACCACGACCTCGGCCTGTTCGGCCTGGGTCCCGGCGCGGGCCCCTCGGGTGCCGGTCGCAGCACCGTGGGGCTGTACCACCTGGCCTGGGAGGTCGACACCCTGGCCGAGCTGGAGCGCATCGCGACCGCGTTGGCGGAGCGCGGCGCGCTGGTCGGCGCGACCGACCACTCCACGACGAAGGCGGTGTACGCGATGGACCCCGACGGCCTGGAGTTCGAGGTGAGCTGGCTGGTGCCCGCCGACCACGTGACCGACGAGCTGGTGCGCGCCCGGTCCACCAACCGCCCGCTGGACCTGGCGAAGGAGATCGCCCGCTACGGCGCTGACACCCGCGGCGGCGTGGGCGTGTCCGTGCCGGCCTGAGTCCCTGACACCCCTGACCCCGTGACGCACCGCCGGCTGGAGATCCCGGCGAACCGGTTGGAGCGCTGGGTCGACGGTTTCCGTGAGCGGCACGGCGACGTCGGCTGCTCCCGGACCGACGGTGACGTCCGGCTCGACGCCGCCGACGGCGCGATCGCGGTGCTGGCCGTGTCGGAGGTCCTGGGGGGTCCTGCCGAGCGTGAGGTCCCCGGCCTCGAGTTCGGCCCGACGCAGGCCGCCCGCGCCCTCGCTGCTGCCGTGCTCGCCCCCCGCGTGAGCGCCGTGCTCCTGGTCCGCCGCGGCGGCTGGGCGGTCGCGGTGGTCGAACCCGACGGCGTACGCGCCTCGAAGGTCGGCACCCGCTACGTCCAGGGCCGCACGGCGGCGGGGGGCTGGTCGCAGCAGCGGTTCGCCCGCCGTCGGGACAAGCAGACCGACGAGCTGGTGGGTGCCGCCGCCCAGGCCGCGGAGCGGGTGCTGCTCCCGGCCCTGCCGGTGGACCGGCTGGTCACGGGCGGGGACCGGCCGCTGGTGGACCGGGTGCTGGAGCGGCCCCCGCTGCGGCTGCTCGCGGCGCTCCCCCGCGGAGCCCACCTGCAGGTGGGTGACCCCCGGGCGGCGACCGTGGCCGAGCTGCCCGACCTGCTGACCCGGGTGCCGGTGCTCCTGGACCAGCCGGACCCCTGACACCATCGCGGCATGCCCTCCGCGGTCCGACCCGGTCGTCGCCCGTCGACCGCGCGCGCGCTGCCGGCGGTGCTGGTGCTGGCCCTCGGCCTCACCCTCACGACGGCGGCCTGCTCGGGGTCCGAGGACGCAGCCGCGCCGAGCGGCCCGGGTGGTACGCCGACGCCCGTGGACGACGGCGCGCCGGGTGCGTCGACCGTTGCGTCGGGAGAGACCACCGCGGCCGCGGAGTCGGCCACGGCGTCGGTCGCCGAGTCGGCCACCCCGACCCGGACCTGCCCCGCCGCCGCGTCCCTGCCGCTTCGCCAGCGGCTGCAGCAGACCCTGATGGTCTGGGCGGACGGGTCGGCCGGGTCCGTGCCCGGCGTGCTCACCAATCCCGACGTCCTCATCGGCGGGGTGTTCGTCGGGGGCAACGACACCGCGGGGCTGGAGGCGGGTGAGTTCGCCGCGCTGGCGGAGCGGCCCGTGCCGCCGCTGGTGGCCGTGGACGACGAGGGTGGTCAGGTCCAGCGCATCGACGGCGTGGTCGGCGACATGCCCAGCGCGGAGGACCAGGCGGACGGCATGACCCCGGCCGAGGTCCGCGGGATGGCGCGCGACCGGGGCCGCGCCCTCGCGGAGCTGGGCATCACCGTGGACCTCGCGCCGGTGGTCGACCTCAACGACGGCGACTCCGGCGGCGTCATCGGCGACCGCGCCTACTCCGACGACCCCGACGTGGTCGTCGACTACGCCGGTGCCTTCGCCCGTGGCCTGCAGCAGGCCGGGATCCTCCCGACCCTCAAGCACTTCCCGGGGCACGGTCGTGCGCAGGGGGACTCCCACCAGACCCTGCCGACCACGCCGCCGTGGGCCTCGGTGCAGGCCCAGGACCTGCTGCCGTACGAGGCGCTGCTCGACCGACCCGGCCCGTGGGCGGTGATGGTCGGCCATCTCGTCGTCCCGGGCCTGACGACCGAGGGTCGGCCGGCATCCCTCGACCCGGCGGTCTACCGCTACCTGCGCGAGGACCTCGGTTTCGACGGGTTGGTCATGACCGACGAGCTGAGCGGCATGAAGGCCGTGTCCGCGTCCTACGGGCCCGCGGACGCCGCCGCAGCGGCGCTCGCAGCCGGAGCCGACCTGCTGCTGATGGCCGCACCCGGCGACCTGACTGAGCTGCTGGACCGACTGGAGACGCAGGTGATCGCCGGCGAGCTGTCCGAGCAGCGCGTGACCGACGCGGCCGACCACGTCCTCGCGGCCAAGACCTGCCGCCCCTGACCCGACGACCCGAGGAGAGTGCGACCCCGGTGGTCCACGTCCACCCGTTCCGCGCCCTGCGCCCCCCGGCCGACCGCGCCGCCGCCGTCTCGGCGCCGCCGTACGACGTGCTGTCGGTGGCGGAGGCCCGTGCGCTCGCCGCGGGGAACCCGGACAGCATCCTGCGGGTGACGCGGCCCGAGGTCGGGCTGGCGGCGGGCACCGACGAGCACTCCGACGAGGCGTACGCCCAGGGCGCGATCGCCCTCCGCGACCTGGTGGACCGGGGCGTCCTGGTGGCCGACGACGTGCCCGCCTACTACGCCTACCGGCAGGTGATGGGTCCCGTCACCCAGACCGGGCTGGTGGCCTGCGTCTCGGTGGACGACTACGCGCAGGGGCGGATCCGCCGGCACGAGCACACCCGCCCGGACAAGGAGGAGGACCGGACCCGCCACATCCTCGCGCTCGGCGCCCACGACGAGCCGGTGTTCCTGCTCTCGCCGCGGGTCCCCGCGGTCGAGGACGTGCTGGCCCGCGTCACCGCCACCGAGCCGGAGTACGACTTCGTCGCCGGCGACGGCGTGCGGCACACGCTGTGGGTGGTCGCGGACGGCGACGACGTGGCCGCCCTGACGCGGGCGTTCGGCGCGGTCGAGGCGCTGTACGTCGCGGACGGGCACCACCGCAGCGCCGCCGCCCAGCGGGCGCGAGACGCGCTACGCCCGGCCACGGCCACGGCCGCGGCCGCGGACCTGTCGGCCGCCGGGCCGGACGGACCCGAGTACGAGCGGTTCCTCGCGGTCGTCTTCGCCGAGGACCAGCTGCACGTCATGCCGTACAACCGCGTCGTCGCCGACCTGAACGGGCTGGACGCCGACGGGCTGCTCGCGGCGCTGACGGCGTCGTTCGACGTCTCTGCCTCGCCGGACCCGGTCGAGCCGGGCCAGCGGCACGAGTTCGGGGTGTACGTGGCCGGCCGGTGGCACCGGCTGCGCGCGAGGGACGGGGTCATGGACGAGTCCGACCCCCGGGCCCGCCTGGACGTGTCGATCCTGCAGGAGCGGGTCCTCGGCCCGATGCTCGGGATCGACGACCCTCGCACCGACCGCCGGATCGCCTTCGTCGGCGGCATCCGCGGCACCGCGGAGCTCGAACGCCTCGTCGACACCGGGCAGGCGGCGGTGGCCTTCTCGCTGCACCCCACGTCGGTCGAGGACCTGATGGCCCTGGCCGACCGCGGCGAGGTGATGCCGCCCAAGTCGACCTGGTTCGAGCCGAAGCTGCGCAGCGGGCTGTTCCTGCACCCGTTCGCGGACTGACTGCCCGGTCAGTCCGCGGGGACGAGCAGCGGCCGCACCGCGGCGGCGACCGCGCGCCCCAGCGCGCGCTGGCCGTCGGCATCCAGGTGCACCCCGTCGCCACCCGGACCGGTCGACGGTCCCACCACCTCGCTGGCGTCGAGGAATGCGCTCCCCGTCGCCTCGGCCACCTGTGCCAGCCACGAGGCCAGGTGCTGCGACCGGTCCTCGGCCCCGGCGAACGCGATCCGCATGATCCCCTGCACCGCCCCGATCCGCGGGGGCGCGACCAGCAGGACGCGGGGTGGTCGACCGCCCGGGCCGGAGGCGCCGAACCGGACGATGTCCACCAGTGACCCACAGCCGCGGGCCACCTCCTCCACCGAGCGGTGCAACGCCGTCTGCAGGTCGTTGGTGCCCAGCATCAGCACCACGACGTCCACGGGGGCGTGCGAGTCCAGGCACGGCGGCAGGTAGTCCCGCCCGTTGCGCCCCGGCATGAAGTCGCTGCCCCACACCGTCTGCCGGCCGGGCAGGCCCTCCTCCACCACGAGGAGGTCCGGGCCGAGCTCGGTCCTCAGTACCCCGGGCCAGCGCACGTCGGCGGGGAAGCGGCCGCCGGTCGCGGGGTCGAAGCCCCAGGTCAGCGAGTCGCCGAAGCACAGCACCGTCGCCACGTCAGGCCTCCCTGTCCCGCGGGTCCCTCGACCGCGCATGTGCGGACCGTGTCACAGCGGCCGCAGCAGCCGGGCGTCGACCCACCCGGTCCAGCCGTTGGCGGCGGTGATCCGGGCCCAGTCGCCGACCCGCTCCACCACCGCCACCTCCAGGCCGGCGTCCAGCGTGCCGCCCGGGCTGCGGTCGGTGAGCGAGTACCACGTGGCCCCGCCGGCCGGCACCGTGTGCGTGGGACGCCAGGCGGGCTGGCCGCACCGGAGGCAGGCGGGCTGCTCCCCGACGTTGGTCGCGCCGCACGAGCCGCACACCCAGGTGCGAGCGGGCCGGGGGATCAGGGCTGGGACCTCGAACGGCACGTCCACGCTGGACCGCGAGAACGCCCACGGCGCGACCTTCACATAGGCCAGCGGCCCCTGGTCGGTCGCGACCTGCGGCACCAGCTCGGGGCTGAGTCCGGCTGCCGGCAGCCAGCCCAGCACCAGCCGGACCACGGGCACCCGGGTGCGGGCGCCCACGGCCGGCCCCAGCACCGGGTGGTACGGGTCGTGCGCGCGTGCCGGCAACGGCAGGCCGACCGTGCCCGTCACCGTCGCGCCCGGGTCGACGTACCGCCCCAGCGGGCACCAGGGGACCTCCACGGCGACGTCGTCCCCCCGGTCGGGCGCGGAGCGCTCCACCACCACGACCGGGCCGGGCGCGAAGGACACCATCGATCCGAGCGGGTCGATCCGCAGGGTCTCCGCCCCCTGGTCCGCCGGCCACACGTCGCAGACCAGCAGCGGGCCGGGGCCGACGTTCGTGGCCTCGTACTCCAGCAGCAGCGCGTCGCCGTCGCCGACGCCGGCCACCCGGGCCTGGATCCGCAGCCCGCCCTCCGCCGCCGTCCCGCCGGTGCTGGTCATCGGTCCACCCTCCTCACCGCACGTACGAGTCGCGACGCGGCTCGCCGACCTCGGCCCGGATCGCGTTCTCGTCCGAGGCGTGGCCCGCCCACGGGCCGATGCTGGTCGCCTGCATCTCCAGGTTGTTGACCTGCCAGTGCGCCGGGTCCCGGCCCGCCGGCATGCCAGCATCGGTCGCCCGGCCGCGCGCCAGCCCGCCCTGGGCCGAGTCGCGCGCGTGGGCCAGCTCGTGCGCGTAGCCGATCCAGTTCGGCCGCCGGTGCCACGGCTCCCGCCCGCTGCCGGCCTGGGTCCGGTCCGGGTTGTAGTTGACCCGGCCTCCCGTACCCCGCGCGTTCGTGCCGTCGGCGTTGGCGATGCCGTCGTCCCAGTGGGTCAGCTGGTAGGAGTTGCCCCCGTCGGTCTGCCGGACCGTCACCCGCTGCCCGCTGGCGGCGATGTCGTCGGCGATCGTCTGCCCGGCCGCCGTGGCCACCGTGGCGTCGTGCGCGTCCGCGGCGGCCTGGGTGAAGTCCGTGGTGCCGCGGGCTTCGATGCCGTCGCCGAGTTGGCGTACGTGCGTCCAGTCCGTCGGTGGCTCGGTGTGGGCGATGATCGTGGCACTGGTGATGTTGCCGTCGTCGTCATGGGTGTACGCGATGCCGCCGACTGCCGTGATGCGGGCCTCTTGCACCCAGTCCAGGACGCCGTGCTCGTCGGTCGACGTGGCCGTCTCCACGAAGGTGTCCCCGTCGGCGTTGAGGTCGTCGAGCCTGCTCGTGGGGACGAAGCGCACGCTCCCGTCGGGGTCGCGGACCTCGTTCACCAGGCCGAGGTCGCGCAGCACGTCCATCGCCTGGGATCCGGACAGGATCATCGTGGGGGTCTCCGGCTCGGCCGGGGCGCCGTCCGCCCCCTCTCCCTCCTGCAGGGGCGCGGGTTCGTCGACCCCGGGGATCGGGGGCACCGGGAGCCCGTTCTCCTCCCGCCAGGTGACGTACTGCTCGAACCCGTCCGCGTCCAGCGCGGTGTCGGGGTGCTCGGCCAGGAAGTCGTCGAGGGCCGGGTCGCTCAGCAGGCCGTCGACCCAGTCCACGACCGGGTCGCCGCCGGGCGGGCGGGACCCCGCGGTCTCGCCGAGGAAGGAGCCCGCGACGCCCCCCACCGCCGCTGCTGCACCCCCCGCCGTGGCGGCGGCACGGACCCCCTCGGACCCGGCGCACTCGCTCCACCACTGCGCCCAGGACTCGCCGCACTCGTAGTAGCCGCCGTCGTCCGCCCAGGCCGCGCTCGAGGCGAGGAGGACGTCGAGCAGCTCGATCCCGGCGAGCGCGACCAGGACCAGCACTGCGGCCGGTGGCGGCGCGGTCCGGGACGCCACGCTGAGGGCGACGGCGATCGCCAGCAGGCCGAACGCGACCGCCAGCTTCACCGCGGTCTCGGTGAGCACGAACGCGAGCGCCAGCGCCAGTGCGCTGCCCAGGATGCCGACGGCGGAGGTCAGCAGGCCACCGTCCCGGCCTCCGGCAGTCGTCGCCGCGCCGGGGGCGGTGCCGCTGGCGCTCGCCGCCCGCAGCCCCGCGATCGCGCGGGACACCAGCCCGGACAGCAGGTTGCCCAGCAGGCTCGGGAGCATCACCAGGATGCCGAGCGACAGGGCCAGCCCCAGCGCGGGACCGATGAGCGCGGCCGCGGCCATCCCGGCGGCGGCCCCCCACAGCAGGTGGATCCGTGCCCCTGCGCCGTCGGCCCGGACCAGCGCCGCCAGCCCGCGCGGCAGGCCGCGCAGCTCCCGCCAGAACCGCGGGCCCCCGACCGCGCGCCGGTAACCGACCAGGGAGAACAGCACCATGGACAGGACCGCCCAGAACAGCGTGCCCTGCAGGAAGTTCCCGGAGCCGGTCGCTGCCGAGCCCGCCGGGACCTGGGAACCGTCGTACCGCACGGCCATCAACCACACGTTGACGACCCACCCGACGACCGCGGCGCCCACCGCGGTGGCCAGCACGCTGGGCAGCCGGTGCCAGACCCACCCCGGGAAGCGCGACAGCACGCCGCTGTCGGAGGGCGGGCGGCCGGCGCTGGCGGCGCTAGGAGTCGTCATGGCCCTACGGTCAGGTCCCGCCCGCGGTCACGTTCACGACGCCCATCATCCCGTTGTCCTCGTGGGCGAGGATGTGGCAGTGGAAGACGTACTTGCCGGCGAAGCGCTTGAACTTCATCCGGACCACGATCTCGCCCGCCACCAGCCGCCCGGCTGAGTCGCGGTAGGCGTGCGGGATCGGGATGGTGTCCTGCCAGCCCCGCGCCTTGTACCTCCGGCCGTTCACGCTCATCAGCTGCATGTCGTTGACGTGGATGTGGACCGGGTGCTCCTCCAGGCTGGTGTTGCGGAACACCCACTCCTCCACGGACCCGCGGATCGGCGTCGCGCTGACCATCTCGTCGGTGAACTGCTTGCCGTTGATGAAGAACTGGTTGGTCTTCGTGTTCTCGGAGAACGTGAACGTGCGGGTGCGCGCGACCGGGTCGTTCGCCAGGTCGTCGTACGTCCCGAACGTCGTCGGCAGCGCGGTCGGCCGCTTCGCCGCTCCGGTGACGTCGAGCGTCGCCATCAGCGCCGTGGGGTAGGTGTCGCCGGCGGGACCGGTGGACATCTTGCGGGTCATCAGCCGGTAGGTGCCAGGCTTCGTGGCCTGCACCAGCACGTCGAAGCGCTTGGCCGGCGGCATCAGCAGCCGCTTGGTGGTCCACACCCGGCTGACCGGGTTCGCGTCCTCGCCGACCACCGCGAACTGCAGCCCCTCCAGCTCGAGGTGGTACCAGATGTCGGCGCCGACGTTGGACAGCCGCCACAGCTGCGTCTCTCCGGCCCTCATCGTCATCTTCGGCTGCACCAGGCCGTTGACCGTCCGGGTCGTCGGTGCGTCGGAGTTGATGTTGCGCGCCGGGATCGTGTTCTCGCGGTCGACCTGGAGGTCCTTCAACGCCAGGTAGTGCTGGGTGACCCCGCGGAGCCGCGGCGGCAGCAGCTGCGTCAGTCCCTCGACCTGGATCAGCCCGCTCATGCCGCCGAAGACCTGCTCCTCCACCAGCGGGTGGAAGTGCGGGTGGTACCAGTAGGTCCCGGGCTCCATGTCCGCCGGCAGGTCGTAGTTGTACTCGAACGACGAACCGGTGGAGAGGTTCACGAACACGTTGTCGGAGTTGCCGTCCATCGCGACGAAGAAGCCGTGGGTGTGGACGTTGGTCGGCTCGCCCAGCTCGTTGTGCAGGTTGATGCGCAGGTTGTCGCCGGGCTTGACCCGCAGCACCGGCGGCATGAACGTGCCGTTCCACACCCGCGCGTTGACCTTCTTGCCGCTGACGACGACGGGTTGCGCCCGCGCGGTCAGGTCCACGGTGAGGCGGCCGTTGCGGCTGGTCAGCACCGGCGGGTCCTGGAACGGCAGCCCCGCGACGAACGAGCCCGACTCGGAGTCGGGGATCGCCGGGGGAGGGGGCGCCGGCCTGTAGTGCAGCCCGGCGTGACCCGCCGCCGCTGCGCCGTCGCGCCCGCCGCTGAGGACCAGGGTCACGAGCAGGACCGGCACCAGCACCGGTACCAGGAGCGCGGCCAGGACGGAGCCGGCGCGTCCCGTTCGGCGGGACCGCCGGTCGTCGCGGTGGGGCGTCATCCGGGGAGCGTAGGGCGCCGGTTGGCACCCCGGGGGGCAGTTGGCTACCGTCGGAGGGCCCTCCACCCCGAGGGACGCGCCCGGGTTGCCGAGTCCTGCCCCCCGTGGCGTGCCACCCGCAACCCCGTCCGGGCAGGAGCGGGGGACCCACTTTCGGCCGCGGACGACCGGGCGGCGCCCGGCACCACGGCCTCGGGGTGAAGCCGCAGCACGCGGCAGGCCGGCTCCCGGCCCAACCCGACAGCTGACCCCGCAGGCGTACGGGAGGTCCTCATGGCTGCACATCGCGGCCTGCTGCGCACGGCCGTCACCGGCCTGCTCGTGACGCTCACCTCGGGCGCCCTCGTGCTCACGTCCGTGCCGGCGGCCCAGGCGGCCCCGGTGGCGTCGGGGGCGTCCCCGTCCGCGGCCGTCCGCGCCGCGTCGCCGCCGGTGCTGGTGTACGGCAGCCGCGACGCCTGGGTCGAGAACCTGCAGTGGAAGCTCCAGGTGCGCCCCATCTCCGGCTGGTTCGGTCCCAGGACCAAGAAGGCCGTGATCGCGCTGCAGAAGCGGCACGGCCTGAAGGCCACCGGCAAGGTCAACGCCGCGACCTGGCGCTGGGTCAACGCCGAGCACTACGCCCGGGTCGAGGCCTCCCGCGACGAGGACCGCCCGGCGCCGCCGCCCCAGGTCCAGAACGTCGACCCGACGATGACCGACAAGGCACGCACCTCCGAGGCGCACCGCAAGACCATCCCCTTCGAGGTGTGGCAGCAGTCGCCGCACGGCAAGGCGATCGTCAAGCGCGAGTCCGGGGGCGTCTGCTCGATCACCAGCCCCGGCGGCACCTACCGCGGCAAGTGGCAGATGAGCGCCGCGTTCTGGTCCGCGTACGGGGGCAAGGAGTTCGCGAGCACCGCGGACCGTGCGACCTGCGAGGAGCAGGACCTCGTGGCCTACCGCGGGTGGATCGACTCGTGGTGGCTTCCCTGGGGCGGGTGACGCAACCGGCGTCCCGGCGTCGCTAGTGCCAGGAGGAACGGCGTGAGGGAGCAGGACCTGGCCGGGGCCGGTGTGGTCGTCACCGGCGCCGGAGACGGCATCGGTGCCGCGTTGGCCCGTGCCTGCGCGGCGCGCGGCGCGCGCGTCGTCGTCAGCGACCGGGACGCCACCGCCGCGCACCGGGTGGCCCAGGAGGTCTCCGGCACGACCGTCCTCGCGGACATGTCCGACCCGGACGCGCCGGCCCGACTGGTGCAGCGCGCCACGGAGATCCTGGGCCGCATCGACCTGTTCTGCGGCAACGCCGGGATCGGGACGGCGGGCGGCGTCGACGCCGACGACCTCAAGTGGGAGGACGCCTGGGACGTCAACGTGATGGCGCACGTGCGGACCGTGCGGTCGCTGCTGCCGCAGTGGCGCCGCGACGGCAGTGGGCATCTCCTGCTCACGGTGTCGGCCGCGGGGTTGCTCACGATGGTGGGTAGCGCGCCCTACTCGGTGACGAAGCACGCCGCGCTCGCGCTGGCCGAGTGGCTGGCGATCACGCACGGCCCGGAGGGCGTCACCGTGCAGGCGCTGTGCCCGCAGGGGGTGCGCACCCGGATGCTGGAGGCCAGCGGCCCGGTGGGGAGAGCGCTGCTGGAGCCCACCGCGCTGGACCCGGACGAGGTGGCCGAGCGGACCCTGGCTGACCTCGGCGGGCCGTTCCTGGTGCTCCCGCACCCCGAGGTCGCCCGCTTCTACGCAGCCCGGGCCGACGACACCGACCGGTGGATCGGGTCGATGACGCAGCTCTCGACGGCGCTGCTGCCACCGGCGGGAGCGCCGGACCCGGCCTCGCCGTAGCCTCGCTGCCCCGTAGCCTCACTGCCATGACGCACGACCTCGTCCCCCCGTCCCCGCTGCGGCTCGGCGGCCAGCGGCTCGCCCTGGTCGGTCCGGCCCGCGTGTACGTGTGCGGGGTGACCCCGTACGACGTCACGCACCTCGGTCACGCCGCGACGTTCGTGTGGGTGGACGCGGTCACCCGGGTGCTGCGGCAGGTGGGGATCGAGGTGACGCTCACGCGCAACGTCACCGACGTCGACGATGTGCTCACCGCCGCCGCGCGCCGGGCGGGCACGCCGTACGACCAGTTCGCCGCGATCCAGCAGTACCAGTTCGACCACGACATGTCGTCGCTGCACGTCCGGCGTCCCGACCACGAGCCGCGTGCCCACCGGCACGTCCGCGACGTGGTGCGACTCGCGCAGGCGCTGCTGGACGCGGGGCACGCGTACGAGCGCGAGGGGACGGTGTGGTTCCGCGGCGCGGGCGTGGCCGAGCGGGCCGGGCTGGACCGCGCGGCGGCGCTGTCCGCGTGCGCGCAGTTCGGCGAGACGCCGGACGACCCGCGCAAGGAGGACCCGCTCGACGTCCCGGTGTGGCGCGCGTCCGGACCGGACGACCCGGCCTGGCCGTCCCCCTGGGGCTCCGGCCGCCCGGGCTGGCACGCGGAGTGCACCGCGATGGTGCTGTCGACGTACGGCCCGTCCATCGACCTGCACGCCGGGGGAGCGGACCTCGCGTTCCCGCACCACGCGTACGAGGCGGCGCAGGCGGAGGCGGCGACGGGGGTCGTGCCGTTCGCCCGGTCCTGGATGCACGTGGGGACCGTGCTGGTCGACGGCGTGAAGATGGCCAAGTCGACCGGCAACCTGGTCCTGGTGGCCGACCTGCTCGAGCGGCACCGGGCCGCGGCGGTGCGGCTGATGCTGCTGGACCGCCCGTGGGCGGGCTCCTGGGACTACGCGCCGGAGGTGGCCGACGCGGCCGAGGCGCGGCTGGACGAGCTGTACGCCGCCGCCGGGCGTCCCAGCGGGTCGCACGCCGCCGAGCACGCCGTGGTCGACGCGCTGCTGGACGACCTGGACGTGCCGCGCGCCCTGGACCTCGCCGTGGCCGAGGGTGGCCCGGCAGCGCGGCTGCTCACCCAGGTGCTCGCGCTGGCCTGAGTGCCCTGCCCGGACCTGCGGGACTCGCCCGGACCTGCGGGACCCGCGCATCCCCCGGCCCTCGCGCCAGAACCCCTGGTGGAACGTAGGACCGGGGCGCAGGGCCTCGCCGGCGGCTGATGGTTCCACCGGCGGGTGCGTTCGGGGCTACTGGGGCCTGTGGGGGCGCTGGGCAGGATGGCGTGGGCCGGAGAGTGCGGCCCGAAGGCGTTCCCCGGGCAGGTGCTCCCGCCAGGTCCCTCGGGCGGACCAGTTCACGGTCCGTGCGCGGGGGCCGAATCCGCCCCGTACGCCACTGCGCCACACCCTGGTGGAACCTCTGACCCGCGCGAAGGGCCTCGCGGCTGGCTCAAGGTTCCACCAGGGGAGCAGGTGGGGCGGGGTCCGCGGACGCAACGAGGCCCGGTGACCGCTGGGGGGACGGTGACCGGGCCTCGTCGGGGGAAGGGCCTGACGCGTCAGGCCTTCTTCGGGGTTCGGCCCTGGGAGTAGGCGTCCGCGGAACCGGCGACGGCCTTGAGCTCCTCGCGGGCCTGCTTGATGGCCGCGCGGAGCTCCACCCGTGCGGAGCGCACCGCACCGCGGTAGGTGTCGCGCGCGGTCTCGGTGGCGTCGCGGTAGGCCTTCACCAGCTGCTCGGTCTGGTCGTCGGACGGGGTCGGGGAGGCCCCGAGCGCCGCGAGCAGGGTGGTCCGGAACGGGGCGATCGCGCCCTCGTACGCCGTGCGGGCAGCGGCAACCTTGGCCTGGTAGTCCGTTGTCGCCTTGGCGACGTCCGCGCGGAACTTCGCGCGCGCAGCCGCCACCTCCGGCGTGGCTGTCGCGACGTCGTAGACCGCGAACGCCGCGTCGGCGGCACCCTGATAGTCGGCGCGGGCCTTGGCAAGGGCGTCCTGGAGGACCTGCTGCTGCGGCGCGATCGCCAACTTGTAGGTCTCTCGGGCGAGGATCCGCGCGGCCAGGGAGTCGGCCGCTGCGCGCTGGGCCTCGTAGGCCGTGCGCGCGGTCGTGGTGGTCTCCCAGAACGCCTTCTTGGCGGCGCGGGTGGCGGTCTTGTAGTCGCCGCGCGCCTTCTTCAGGGCCTCGCGGAGGGTCACGCGGGCGGCCTGGACCTCCGGGGTCGCCGGGGTCGTGGTCTGGGCGGCGCCGGGACGGCCCTGGCCGTTGCCGTGGCCGTGGTCGCGGCCGGGATCGGCCGAGGCGGGGGCGGACACGGCGACGGACAGCGCCAGCGCGGTGGCGGCGGTGCCGACGGCCGCGCGGCGTACTCGACGGATGGTCACGGGGTGGGACCTCCTGCTCGGGGGCATGACACCTCGACCCTCACCCGCGCCGGACGGCCCGGGCAAGCCGGATCGCCGCGTTTAGGGTCGCCTTAACCCAGTCCTGACGCTGGCCTGACGGAGGCGGTGAGCCCGGTCACCCCAGGGCCCGGGCGAGGGCGTCGCCGAGCAGGGCGAGGTCGTCCTCGGTCACCACCAGCGGGGGCGAGATCTGCAGCGCCCCGCCGACCAGCCCACGGGTCAGCACGCCCTCCTCGCGCAGCCGTGCGACCGCGGTCGGGACCGCGGCGGCGTCGGCCAGCTGCACGGCCGCCATCAGCCCGGTGCCGGCGCGCACCTCGTGCACCGCGGGCAGGTCCGCGAGGGGCCGCAGCGCCGCGGCCAGCGCCCCCTCCAGCGAGCGGGCCCGGCCGGGCAGGTCCTCGGCCGCCATGATCTCCAGGTTCGCCAGCCCGGCCGCGGCGGCGCCGGCGTGGCCGCCGTAGGTGTAGCCGTGCCTCCAGGCACCGGCACCGGAGTGCCAGAACGGCTCCCACACCCGGGGCGCGGCGATGACCGCGCCCATGGGCACGTACCCCGACGTCAGGCCCTTCGCGCACAGCACCAGGTCGGGGCGAAGCTCAAACCGGCTCGACGCGAACCAGTCCCCGAGCCGGCCGAACCCGGTGATGACCTCGTCGGACACCCACAGCACGTCCCGGCCCGAGCACACCCGGCGGGCGTCGCGCAGGTAGTCCGCCCCGGCGAAGTACACGCCGCCCGCGCCGATCACCGGCTCGCAGAAGAACGCGGCCACGTTCTCGGCGCCGATCCGGTCGATGCTGCGGGCCAGGTCCTCGGCGTCGTCCCACGCGACCCGCTGCACGTCGCGGTCGAGGTCGCCGTAGCCGGCGCGGTTGTCGTCGATGCCCGCGAGCGCCGTCCCTGCCAGGTGCATGCCGTGATACGCCTTGTCCCGCACCAGGATGACCCGACGCTGCGGCTGGCCGCGCATCTGCCAGTAGCGGCGTACCAGCTTCACCGCGGTGTCGACCGAGTCCGAGCCGCCGCTGGTGAAGAAGACCTTCGAGCCGGGGACGGGGGCCAGCCCCGCCACCCGTGAGGCGAGTGCCGTAGCCGCGGGGTTCGCGACGTCGTTGAACGTCGAGTACGCCGCCAGCGTGGACAGCTGGTCCCGGACCGCCTCCGCGATCGCCGTCCGGCCGTGGCCGACGTTGGCGAACCACAGTCCCGCGGTGGCGTCGAGGTAGCGGTTGCCCGCCGAGTCCCACACGTACGCACCCTCGCCGCGCGCGACCAGCAGCTCGCCGTCGCTCTCGACCGCCGCCATGTCGGCGAAGCCGTGCCACAGGTCCGTCACATCCGCCTCCGGGTCCGAGCCTCGCCACCGGCCGGGTCCGGTGGTGCGGCGGGGCCTAGCATCGCGGACGTGGCCACCTCGGGGACGGCGTCCGGTCCGCGCCGCGCCGCTCGGGACGACCGGCGCGAGGAGATACTGGCGGTCGCGGCCCGGCTGTTCGCCGAGCGGGGGTTCCACGGGGTGTCCGTCGACGACCTCGGCGCCGCGGTCGGGCTGACCGGACCGGCGCTCTACCGCTACTTCGCGGGCAAGGACGCGCTGCTCACCGACATGCTGGTCGGCATCAGCGAGACGCTGCTCGACGGCGGCCGGGAGCGCAGCGAGCAGGCTGCCGACCCCGAGTCCGCGCTTGCGGCGCTGGTCGCCTGGCACGTCGACTTCGCGCTGGACCACCCCGACCTGATCGCGGTGCAGTTCCGCGACCTGGACAACGTCCCGGAGCCGGGCCGGTCCCGCGTTCGCCAGCTGCAGGCCCGGTACGTCGAGCTGTGGGTCGCGGCGCTGGCGGGGACGGGGGACGGGGTCGATCCCGCGCGGGCCCGGGCGGCCGTGCACGCTGCCCTGGGGCTGATCAACTCGACCCCGCACTCCGCCCGGGTCGGCCGGGACGAGATGGCCGGCCTGCTGCGGGACATGGCGGGGGCGGCGCTTGCCGCGTCGGCCGGCACCCGGGTACCGTGAACGATCGTTAACTAGCGCCAGCGGGAGGTAGCGGATGGCCGGTCCGGTGGTCCCGTCCACCGTCGACCCGGGTGACCCGGCGTACGAGGCGAACCGCGACGCCAACCTCGCCCTGGTGGCGGACCTGCGCGAGCGGCTCGCCGCCGCGGCCCTCGGCGGTCCGCCGGCGTCGCGCGAGCGGCACTCCGCACGGGGCAAGCTGCTGCCGCGAGAGCGGGTCGACGCGCTGCTCGACCCCGGCTCCCCGTTCCTGGAGCTGGCCCCGCTGGCCGCCACGGGGATGTACGACGACGACGCCCCGGCCGCGGGGATCATCACCGGCATCGGCCGGGTGTCCGGCCGGGAGTGCGTCGTCGTCGCCAACGACGCCACCGTCAAGGGCGGCACCTACTACCCGATGACGGTGAAAAAGCACCTGCGCGCCCAGGAGGTGGCACTGCACAACAACCTGCCGTGCCTGTACCTGGTCGACTCCGGCGGCGCGTTCCTGCCGATGCAGGACGAGGTGTTCCCGGACCGGGACCACTTCGGCCGGATCTTCTTCAACCAGGCCACCATGTCCGCGCGTGGGATCCCGCAGGTCGCGGCGGTCCTCGGGTCCTGCACCGCCGGCGGCGCGTACGTGCCCGCGATGAGCGACGAGGCGGTCATCGTGCGGGGGCAGGGCACGATCTTCCTCGGCGGCCCGCCCCTGGTGAAGGCGGCCACCGGCGAGGTGGTGTCTGCGGAGGACCTCGGCGGTGGCGAGCTCCACTCGCGGACCTCCGGCGTCACCGACCATCTTGCCGACGACGACGCGCACGCCCTGCAGATCGTGCGGTCCATCGTGGCGACCTTCGGGCCGCGCGCCCCTCGACCGTGGGAGGTGGCCCCGACGGTCGAGCCGCGCTACGACGCGGAGGAGCTGTACGGCATCGTCCCGCCGGACACGCGCACCCCCTACGACGTCCGCCAGGTCATCGCCCGCATCGTCGACGACAGCCGGTTGCAGGAGTTCAAGGCCGAGTACGGCACCACGCTGGTCACCGGCTTCGCGCGCATCCACGGGCACCCGGTCGGGATCGTGGCGAACAACGGGATCCTGTTCTCCGAGTCCGCGCTCAAGGGTGCCCACTTCATCGAGCTGTGCGACCAACGGTCGATCCCGTTGTTGTTCCTGCAGAACATCTCCGGCTTCATGGTCGGGCGGGACTACGAGGCCGGCGGCATCGCGAAGAACGGCGCGAAGATGGTCACCGCGGTGGCCTGCGCCCGGGTGCCGAAGCTCACCGTGGTCATCGGCGGCTCCTTCGGCGCGGGCAACTACTCGATGTGCGGCCGGGCGTACTCGCCCCGCTTCCTGTGGACCTGGCCGAACGCGCGCATCTCCGTGATGGGGGGCGAGCAGGCTGCGTCGGTCCTGGCCACCGTCCGCCGCGATCAGATGGAGTCGCGCGGGGAGGACTGGCCGGCCGAGGACGAGGAGATGTTCAAGCAGCCGATCCGCGACCAGTACGAGCGCGCCGGGAACCCCTACTACGCCACGGCCCGGCTGTGGGACGACGGCGTGATCGACCCCGCCCAGACCCGCACCGTGCTCGGGCTGGCCCTGGGGGCGTGCGCCTACGCCCCGCTCGAGCCGGTCTCCTACGGCGTCTTCCGGATGTGACGGCGATGTTCGACACCGTGCTGGTCGCCAACCGCGGCGAGATCGCCGTCCGCGTCATCCGGACCCTGCGCGCGCTGGGCGTGCGCTCGGTCGCTGTCTACAGCGACGCCGACGCCGGTGCCCGGCACGTCCGGGAGGCGGACGAGGCGCTGCGGCTGGGGCCGGCCCCCGCCGCCGAGAGCTACCTCGCCATCGACCGGGTGCTCGACGCGGCGGTCCGCTCCGGCGCCCAGGCCGTGCACCCCGGCTACGGCTTCCTGTCGGAGAACGCCGCCTTCGCGCGTGCCTGCGCCGACGCGGGTCTGGTGTTCGTCGGGCCGCCGGTCGCTGCCCTGGAGGCGATGGGCGACAAGATCTCCGCCAAGAACGTCGCGATCGCCGCGGGCGTGCCCGTGGTGCCCGGTCGGCACGACCCCGGCATGACCGACGAGGACATCCTCGCGATCGCAGACGAGGTGGGATACCCGTTGCTGCTCAAGCCTTCTGCCGGAGGCGGCGGCAAGGGCATGCGCCGGGTCGATGCGTACGGCGAACTCACCGAGGCGCTCGTCTCCGCCCGCCGGGAGTCCCGGTCGGCGTTCGGTGACGACGCGCTGCTGGTGGAGCGCTACGTCGAGCGGCCCCGGCACATCGAGATCCAGGTGCTCGCCGACGGCCGCGGCGGCGCGGTGCACCTGGGGGAGCGCGAGTGCAGCCTGCAGCGTCGGCACCAGAAGGTCGTGGAGGAGGCTCCGTCCGCCCTGCTCGACGCCGCGACCCGGGACCGGATGGGTCGCGCGGCCGTGGGGGTGGCCCGCGAGGTCGGCTACGTGGGCGCCGGCACCGTGGAGTTCCTGGTGTCGGACACCCGCCCGGACGAGTTCTTCTTCCTGGAGATGAACACCCGGCTGCAGGTCGAGCACCCCGTCACCGAGGCCGTCACCGGGCTGGACCTGGTCGAGCTACAGCTGGGGGTCGCGGCGGGGGAGCCGCTGCCCTTCGGCCAGGACGACGTGCGGCTGACGGGGCACGCGGTGGAGGCCCGGGTCTACGCCGAGGACCCCGCGCGCGGCTTCCTGCCGACGGGCGGGCGGGTGCTCGCGTACCGCGAGCCCGACGGCGACGGGGTCCGCGTCGACTCGGGTGTGCGCGCCGGCGTGACCATCGGCAGCGACTACGACCCGATGCTGGCGAAGGTGGTGGCGTGGGGGCCGGACCGGGCGACCGCCCTGCACCGGCTGGACGGCGCGCTGGCCCACACGGTGCTGCTCGGGGTCCCCACTAACCTGGCATTCCTGCGTGCCATGGTCGCCGACCCCGAGGTCCGCTCCGGCGTCCTCGACACGGGGCTGGTCGAGCGCCGCACCGAGGACTGGACGGCCACGACCGTGCCCGAGCACGCGCTGGCCGCGGCCGGGCTGGAGCGGCTGCTGGCGCTGACCCCCGCCGGTCCGGTCGTGGACCCCTGGGACGTGCCGTCGGGCTGGCGACCGGGTGCCCCCGCCTGGGCCACCTGGCGGATCCGGGCAGCGGGCGCGGACCCGGTCGACGTGTCGGTGCGCGGCACCGCCACGTCCGCCGAGGTGCGCGTCGGTGACGGCCCGGTGCACCCCGCCTCGGTCCGCTCCGACGGGACCGACCTGCTGGTGGCCGTCGGGGCCGACGCCCGGCGCTACTCCTGGGCCCGTTCCGGAGACACGCTGTGGCTCGCGCACGGCGGGGCCGCCTGGGCGCTGGCCGAGGAGGACCGGCTGGCCGCAGTGCGCGCCGAGCACGCCGGCGGCGGCGGACCCGTGCGCAGCCCGATGCCCGGGGTCGTCATCGCGGTGGCCGTGGACGTGGGAAGCGAGGTGGCCGTCGGCGACCCGCTGGTGACCGTCGAGGCGATGAAGATGGAGCACACCCTGCGCGCGCCCGTCGACGGCGTCGTGACCGAACTCCCGGCGCGGGTCGGCGCCCAGGTCCGGATGGACCAGACCCTCGCCGTCGTCACCGCGCACCGCGAGCCGACGGCCGCCGACGCGCCGGAGGAGGTGGTCGCGTGAGGCGGCCCACCACCACGCCGGCACCGGGGCTGCCGCAGCGCGTCACCATCTGGGAGGTGGGCGCCCGCGACGGCCTGCAGAACGAGCCCACCTCGGTCCCGGTGGAGGTCAAGCTCGAGCTGCTGGCCCGCCTGGCCGACGCCGGCCTGACCGTCATCGAGGCGACCTCCTTCGTCCGCCCCGACCGGGTTCCGCAGCTGGCCGACGCCGAGGAGCTCATGCGCCGGCTGCCGCGCGTCGACGGGGTGCGCTACCCGGTGCTGGTGCCCAACGACCGCGGGCTGGACCGAGCGCTGGAGTCCGGGGTCACCGACGTCGCGGTGTTCGCCAGCGCCACCGAGACCTTCGCGCGCCGCAACATCAACCGCGGCCTGGACGACCAGCTCGACATGTTCGCGCCGGTGGTGGCGCGGGCCCGCGAGCACGGGCTCGCGGTGCGCGGCTACCTGTCGATGTGCTGGGGCGACCCGTGGGAGGGCGACGTCCCGGTCGAGCAGGTGGTCCGCGTCTGCAGCGACCTGCTCGCGCTGGGGTGCACGTCCCTGTCGCTGGGCGACACAACCGGAGTGGGGACACCCGGGCGCGTGACCGCGCTGCTGTCGGCCCTGTCCGCAGCCGGCGTGCCCACGGCGGCGGTCGGCGTGCACTTCCACGACACGTACGGCCAGGCACTCGCCAACACGCTGGCCGCGCTGCAGTCCGGCGTCACCACGGTCGACTCCTCGGTCGGCGGCCTGGGCGGCTGTCCGTACGCCCGGTCCGCCACCGGCAACCTCGCCACCGAGGACCTGCTCTGGATGCTCGACGGCCTGGGCATCGAGACCGGCGTCGACCTCGACCGCCTGGTCGAGACCAGCACCTGGCTGGCGGGCGTCCTCGGCCGGCCCAGCCCGTCCCGCGTCGTCCGCGCCCTGTCCGGGCGCGGCCCCGAACCCCGTACCGACAGCACGTCCGACACCGACAAGGAGTGACCGTGGTCGACTTCCGGCTCTCGGAGGAGCACGAGGAGCTGCGCAAGACCGTCGAGGCGTTCGCGCACGACGTGGTCGCGCCGGTCATCGCCGAGCACTACGAGCAGCAGACGTTCCCGTACGAGATCGTCCGGGAGATGGGGCGGATGGGGCTGTTCGGCCTGCCCTTCCCGGAGGAGTACGGCGGCATGGGCGGCGACTACTTCGCCCTCTGCATCGCCCTGGAGGAGTTGGCGCGGGTCGACTCCTCGGTGGCCATCACGCTGGAGGCCGGTGTCTCGCTCGGCGCCATGCCGGTCTACCGGTTCGGCACCGAGGAGCAGAAGCGGGAGTGGCTGCCGCGGCTGACCTCCGGCGAGATGCTGGGCGCCTTCGGCCTGACCGAGCCCGGCGGCGGCTCCGACGCCGGCGCGACCCGCACCACCGCGGTCCTGGACGGCGACGGGTGGGTCATCAACGGGACCAAGGCCTTCATCACCAACTCCGGCACCGACATCACCGGCCTGGTCACGGTCACCGCGGTGACGGGGACCCGGGAGGACGGGTCGAAGGAGATCTCCTCGATCATCGTGCCGTCGGGCACGCCCGGGTTCACGGTGTCGCAGAAGTACTCCAAGGTCGGCTGGAACGCCAGCGACACCCGCGAGCTGTCGTTCAGCGACTGCCGCGTGCCCGCGGCGAACCTGCTGGGGGAGAGGGGTCGCGGCTACGCGCAGTTCCTCCGGATCCTGGACGAGGGACGGATCGCCATCTCCGCCCTCGCGGTCGGGCTGGCGCAGGGCTGCGTGGACGAGTCGGTCCGGTACTCCCACGAGCGCGAGGCCTTCGGCCACCCCATCGGGGACTACCAGGCCATCCAGTTCAAGATCGCGGACATGGAGATGCGGACCCACCTCGCCCGGCTGGCCTACTACGACGCCGGCGCGCGGATGCTGCGCGGGGAGCCGTTCAAGCACCAGGCCGCGATCGCCAAGCTGTACTCCTCCGAGATCGCCGTGACCAACGCGCGCGAGGCGACCCAGGTGTTCGGCGGGTACGGCTACATGAACGAGTACCCGGTGGCCCGGTTCTGGCGGGACAGCAAGATCCTCGAGATCGGCGAGGGCACCTCGGAGGTGCAGCGGATGCTCATCGCCCGGCACCTCGGAGTCGGCGCCACGCCGCGCTAGACCCTGCATCACCTGCGCGAGTTCCCTACGGTGGCTGCGAGAGCACCCAACGCGAGGGAGCGCGTCGTGCAGGAAGTCCGACTGCCCGCCCGGTCACCGATGGAGCTGGCGGGGATCGTCCCGCCCGAACGCCTCAGCCACCTCGTCGACGACGTGGCCCCCCGGATGCGCGAGGCCCTCCAGGGCCGCTCCGTGGTCAACGTCAACTCCACCGCCGTCGGCGGCGGGGTCGCGGAGATGCTGCAGGTGCTGCTGCCGCTGTCCCGTGGCGCCGACGTGGACGCGCGCTGGCTGGTGCTGGACGGAGAGCCGGACTTCTACGCCATCACCAAGCGGCTGCACCACCGGCTGCACGGCAGCGAGGGCGATGGCGGGCCGCTCGGGCAGGCCGAGCACGAGGTGTTCGACCGGGTGTCGCGCGCCAACTCCGACGAGCTGGCCGCGACCGTGGTCGCCGGCGACGTGGTGATCCTGCACGACCCGCAGCCGGCCGGCCTGGCGGCGGCCGTGCGCTCCTGGGGCGTTCCCGTGGTGTGGCGCTGCCACGTCGGCGTGGACTTCCGCAACGAGTACACCGACGAGGCGTGGGACTTCCTGCGTCCCTACCTCGAGCCGTCCGTCGATGCGTACGTGTTCACGCGGGAGGCGTACGCACCCGACTGGGTCCCTCGCGACCGGCTGGCCGTCATCAAGCCGTCGATCGACCCTCTCGCGGCGAAGAACAGGGCCCTGGACCCCGACGTCGTGGTCGGCGCCCTGCAGCACGTGGGAATCATCGACGGTGGGCTGCCGGACGTGGTCCCCTTCACCCGCTCCGACGGCTCGCCGGGCCGCGTGCTGCACCACGCGGACATCATCCGCACCGGGCCGCCGCCGCAGCCGGACGTCCCGCTCGTCGTCCAGGTGTCCCGATGGGACCCGTTGAAGGACATGGCCGGCGTGATGCATGCGTTCGCCGAGCACATCATCGACGGCAACGACGCCCACCTCGTGCTCGCCGGCCCGGTCGTCACGGCCGTGTCGGACGACCCCGAGGGCGCGGTGGTGCTTCACCAGGTGTGGGAGCAGTGGCGCGACCTCCCGCACGCCGCCCGAACCCGGATCCAGCTCGCGTGCCTGCCGATGGCGGACGTGGAGGAGAACGCGGTCATCGTCAACGCGCTGCAGCGGCACGCGGCCGTGGTCGTGCAGAAGAGCTACGCGGAGGGCTTCGGCCTGACCGTGACCGAGGCGCTGTACAAGGGGCGTCCGGTGGTGGCCTCGGCGGTCGGCGGGATCGTGGACCAGATCACCGACGGGCAGGACGGCCTGCTGCTGCCCGACCCGGCCGACCTGGTCGGGTTCGGCGAGCGGGTCCGCCGGTTGCTCGACGACCCGCCGCTGGCGGCCCGGCTGGGCGAGGCGGCGCACCGCCGGGCGGTGGACGAGTTCCTGCCGGACACCTCGCTGGTGCGCTGGGAGAACGTGCTCGCCGCCGCGATGACCGGCCGGGCGGTTCCACCGGAGGACCGCGAGGAGTAGGATACTAGGACATCCAACTATCGGACGTCCTTCACAGGAGGCGGGCATGCCCGGCCCCGACCTGCACCAGCCCCGCCACCCGGTCCGGTTCGTCACGGCGGCCAGCCTGTTCGACGGGCACGACGCGGCCATCAACGTGATGCGCCGGATCCTGCAGTCGCAGGGCTGCGAGGTGATCCACCTCGGCCACGACCGCAGCGTGGAGCAGGTCGTCACCGCCGCGGTGCAGGAGGACGTCCAGGGCGTCGCGATCAGCTCCTACCAGGGCGGCCACGTCGAGTACTTCCGCTACCTGGTCCAGCGCCTGCGCGAGCGCGGCGCCGGGCACGTGCAGGTGTTCGGCGGTGGCGGCGGGGTCATCGTGCCCGACGAGATCGCCCGGCTGGCCGACGAGGGCGTGCGCATCTACTCGCCGGAGGACGGCCAGCGGCTCGGGCTGCCCGGCATGGTCAACACGATGGTGGCCGCGTGCGACGTCGACCTGGCCGCCGATGCCCCCGACGTCGACGCGGTACTCGCCGGCGACGAGGTGGCGCTGGCCCGGGCGATCACCGTGCTGGAGTCCGGGCGGGCAGAGGAGGGCCTGCGCTCCGCCCTGCACGCGGCGGCGGCGCGGCGGAAGGTCCCCGTACTCGGCATCACCGGCACCGGCGGCTCGGGCAAGTCGTCGCTGACGGACGAGCTGCTGCGGCGCCTCCGGGTGGACCAGGAGGACAAGCTGCGGGTCGCCGTCGTGGCGATCGACCCCACCCGGCGGCGCGGGGGAGGGGCCCTGCTCGGCGACCGGATCCGGATGAACTCCCTCGACGGAGCGCCCGTGTTCTTCCGCTCGCTGGCGACCCGCGGGGCCGGCTCGGAGGTACCCGAGCGCCTCGAGGACGTCATCGCCGCCTGCCGGGCCTCCGGCGCCGACATCGTGGTCGTCGAGACCCCCGGAATCGGCCAGGGCGACGCTGCGATCGTCCCGTACGTCGACGTGTCCCTGTACGTGATGACACCGGAGTACGGCGCGGCCTCGCAGCTGGAGAAGATCGACATGCTCGACTTCGCCGACGCGGTCGCGGTCAACAAGTTCGAGCGGCGCGGGGCCGAGGACGCCCGGCGCGACGTGGCGCGCCAGCTGCTGCGCAACCGGGAGGCGTTCGGCTCCTCCTGGGAGGACATGCCCGTGTTCGGCACGTCCGCCGCCCGGTTCGACGACGACGGGGTGACGGCGCTGTACCTGCACCTGCGCGCCCTGCTGGCCGAGCACGGTCTTCCCGTCGGACCGGGAGTGCTGGGGGAGGTCGCCGGCCGCACCTCCACCGGCCTGGCCACGCTGGTGCCGACCGGACGCACCCGCTACCTGTCGGACATCGCCGAGACGGTGCGCGGCTACCACGACCTGACCGCCGCGCAGGCGGTGGTCGCGCGGCGCCGGCAGTCCGCCCGCGACACACGGGAGGCCCTCGTCGCTGCCGGGAGCGACCCGCAGGCCGTGGCGGCCGTGGACGGGGTGCTGGAGGCGGCCGAGCGAGACCTGCTGCCCGACCTGCGTGCGGCGCTGGCGGAGTGGCCCGCGATCGTCGCGGACTACTCCGGTGACGAGCTCGTCGTCCGGGTGCGCGACCGCGAGCTGCGCACCCCGCTGTGGCGCGACACGCTGTCCGGCTCGCGCATCCCCCGGGTGGCGCTGCCGCGCACCAGCGACGAGGCGGACCTGGTCCGGTACCTGCGGTCGGAGAACCTGCCCGGCCGGTTCCCGTTCACCGCCGGGGTGTTCGCGTTCAAGCGCGATGCGGAGGCCCCGGCCCGGATGTTCGCCGGGGAGGGTGACCCGTTCCGCACCAACCGGCGGTTCCACCTGCTCTCGGCGGGGTCGCCGGCCACGCGACTGTCGACCGCGTTCGACTCGGTGACGCTGTACGGCCGCGACCCGGAGGAGCGTCCCGACGTCTACGGCAAGGTTGGCACCTCGGGCGTCTCCGTCGCGACGGTGGACGACATGAAGGAGCTGTACGCCGGGTTCGACCTGTGCTCGTCCTCCACGTCGGTGTCGATGACGATCAACGGCCCGGCGCCGACGATCCTGGCGATGTTCCTGGTCACCGCGATCGACCAGCGGTTCGACGCGTTCCGGGCCGAGCACGGCCGGGAGCCGACGGCGCAGGAGGCCGCCGAGCTGCGCGCGTGGGTCCTGGCGAACGTCCGCGGCACGGTGCAGGCCGACATCCTCAAGGAGGACCAGGGCCAGAACACCTGCATCTTCTCCACCGAGTTCGCGCTGCGCTGCATGGCCGACGTGCAGGAGTGGTTCATCCGCGAGGGCGTGCGCAACTTCTACTCGGTCTCCATCTCCGGCTACCACATCGCCGAGGCCGGGGCGAACCCCATCACGCAGCTGGCCTTCACGCTGGCCAACGGGTTCACCTACGTCGAGGCGTACCTGGCGCGGGGCATGGACGTCGACGACTTCGCCCCGAACCTGTCCTTCTTCTTCAGCAACGGGATGGACCCGGAGTACACCGTGCTCGGCCGGGTGGCGCGCCGCATCTGGGCGGTCGCGATGCGCGAGCGCTACGGAGCGAACGAACGCAGCCAGAAGCTGAAGTACCACGTCCAGACCTCGGGCCGGTCCCTGCACGCGCAGGAGATGGACTTCAACGACATCCGCACGACGCTGCAGGCCCTCACGGCCATCTACGACAACTGCAACTCGTTGCACACCAACGCCTTCGACGAGGCCGTGACGACTCCGACAGAGGCCTCCGTCCGGCGGGCGCTGGCGATCCAGATGATCATCGACCAGGAGTGGGGCCTGGCGCGCAACGAGAACCCGCTGCAGGGGTCGTACGTCATCGACGAGCTCACCGACCTGGTCGAGGAGGCCGTGCTCGCCGAGTTCGACCGGCTGTCCGACCGCGGCGGCGTGCTCGGCGCGATGGAGACCGGCTACCAGCGCGGCCGGATCCAGGACGAGTCGATGCTGTACGAGCAGCGCAAGCACGACGGGTCGCTGCCGATCATTGGCGTCAACACCTTCCTGGCGCCGGACGGCCCGCAGGCCGTGGCCGGTCCGCTGGAGCTGGCGCGGGCCACCGAGGACGAGAAGGCCTCGCAGCTGACCCGGGTGCGGGAGTTCCAGGCCCGTCACCGCGACGAGGCGCCCGCGGCGCTGGCGCGGCTGAAGGCAACAGCGACGCGGGGCGGAAACGTCTTCGACGCGCTGATGGACGCGGTCCGGGTCTGCTCCCTCGGCCAGATCACGGCCGCCTTCTTCGAGGTCGGCGGCCAGTACCGCCGCAGCGTGTGAGGCCCGGGTGACGATGACGGGGCGACTGCCCTTCGACCCGGTCGAGGAGGCGCACCGGCAGTGGGTCGACCACGGCTGGGTCGACGCCGCGGACGGGATGGCGGCGGTCACCTCGGTGATGCGGGCCCACCAGCTGCTGCTGGGCCGCATCGATGAGGAACTGCGCCCGCTCGGCCTGACGTTCGCCCGCTACGAGCTGCTCATGCTCCTGACCTTCAGCCGGGCCGGCGCCCTCCCGCTGGCCAAGCTCGGGGCGCGCCTGCAGGTGCACCCCACCAGCGTCACCAGCGCGGTCGACCGGCTCGAGGCCCAGGGGTTTGTGCAGCGCCGCCCGCACCCCACGGACCGCCGCGCGACCCTGGCCGAGATCACCGACTCCGGGCGGGCAGTGGCCGCCGCGGCGACCGAGCGGCTCAACGCGCGGGTCTTCGCCGACGTGGGCGTCCCGGACGAGGACCTGGGCCGGCTCGTCGGCGTCCTGCGGGGCCTGCGTGAGCGTGCCGGGGACTTCTGAGGCAGGCTGTCCGGGGTCACCCGGACGGATCGGGTGAGCGGGACCACAGGCCCTGGGCGTGGGGCCACGGGCCTGATGGGGTAGAACCAGGATGCGAACCGGGAGGATCCCGGACGGGAGGAGGACGGCGCGTGCTGCAGCATCCGCTCGTGGGGTTCGTGATCGGCCTGCTCGCGACGCTGGTCCTGCTGTCGGCCGCCATGGCCTCCGGGGCCTGGCTGTTCTACCTGTCCGCCGGCGCGTTGGCGATCTCCACGGCGCTCATGGGCCGCCGGGCGTTCGGGTCCTCCGGGCCCTGACCCTTCGGGTCCGCTGGACCCTGACCCTTCGGGTCCGCCTCAGACCAGGCGGGCCTTGCGCAGTCCCGCCCAGGCCAGCGGGAACAGCCCGGCCGCCAGCGCGATCTTGAGCAGGTCCCCGACCAGGAACGGCGTGAGGCCCAGGCTGAACGTGGTGGCCCACGTCGTGCCCAGCGCGACCTTCAGCCAGACCAGTCCGACGGTGTAGATCACCAGGTTGCCGACGACCATCGTGCCCGCGGTCCGCAGCGGGGTGCGGGTGCCGCCGCGCTCGGCCAGGACGCCGACGACCGCGGCCGCCACGACGAAGCCCACGACGTAGCCGAACGACGGCGCGGCCACCCCCGAGGACCCCTCCGCGAACCACGGCAGGCCCGCAGCGCCGGCGACCGCGTACAGCAGCATCGCCAGCACACCGCGCAGCGAGCCGAGGGCCGCCGCGGACAGCAGCACCGCGAACGTCTGCCCGGTGATCGGGACCGGCGTGAACGGCAGCGGGATGGCGATCTGGGCGGACAGTCCGACGAAGACCGCGGCGCCGACCACGAGGGCGACCTGGCCGAGCCAGGCGCGGGGGACGACGTCGGCGATGACCCGGGGAGCGGGGGCGGTGATGGCCATAGCCCGAACCGTACCGGGTCCGGGACCCGGCCGAGCGGGCCGGTCGGGACCCAGCGCGACCTAGAACCGGAACGGCTTCGGCGGGGGGTTGAGGCTGGCGCGGGGGCAGTTCGCCAGGTCGAGGTTGCCGAACCCGAGGGCCTCGTCGCACAGCCGCACCACGGTCCAGCCCTGCTCTGTGCCGTAGCGGGTAATGGTCGCCCGGTACAGCGTGATCTCGTAGCGGGTGGGGGTCCCGTACGCGACCTGCATGGTGCCGATCAGCTGGGACTCGCCCGGGTCGTCCGGGCCCTGCCAGGGCAGGTCGTAGCGGGCCCAGCGGGACGGGTCGGACAGCCACAGCCCGCCGTTCTGCACGTCCCGGATGGCCAGCTCCACCAGGACGGCACGGGCCGCTTCCTCGGGCACGATCGCGGCCGGGCGGATGACCTCGGTGACGACGCCCTCGTCGTACATCTCGGTCATGAAGATCTCGGAGTCCGACACCGCCACCCCCTCGGTGGTCCCGACCGGCCGCGCGCGGGCCGGTCGCCTGCAGTAGACCGTACGCCTGTGGTGGGCCCGGTCGCAGCGGGACATCGGCAGCGGGGACGCGCGTCTTGACCGGATCGGACCCGGACCGGGCGAGTGCCGCGACGCGCCCGGGCCGGTCGAGGTGCTGGTACGGGTGTGACGGCTGGGGCTATCCTCCGGGCACGGCCGGGTTCGCGCCCGCCGACCGCTCGCTCGCAGGCCGCTGGGGAAGGCGCCCCTCGAGCGAAGGAGGTCGACGGTGCCCGTGCCCGCCACGACCGACCGCGCCACGCAGGCCCGTGGCGTGGTCTTCGTCCATGCCTGCCCCCGGGCGCTGAGCCCGCACGTCGAGTGGGCCCTGGCCGAGGTGCTGCGCCAGCACGTGGCGCTGGACTGGAGCCCGCAGCCGGTCGCGTCCGGTCAGGTGCGCTGCGAGCTGAGCTGGACCGGCGCCCCCGGCACCGGCTCCCGGCTGGCGTCCGCGCTGCGGCCGTTCCCCCAGCTGAGGTACGAGGTCACCGAGGAGCCGACCCCCGGCCGCGAGGGCGAGCGCTACTCGGTCACCCCGACGCTGGGCCTGTTCCGCGCCACCATCGGCGTCCACGGCGACGTGCTGGTCCCCGAGGACCGGCTGCGCGCCGCCGTGGTCGACAGCGCCGCGACCGGCCGCCCGCTGGAGGTGGCCATCGGCCGGCTGCTCGGTGCCGACTGGGACGCGGAGCTCGAGCCGTTCCGGTACGCCGGCGACGGCGCGCCGGTGCGCTGGCTGCACCGGGTCGGCTAGCACCCGCCACGAACCACTGCCGCCTCCGGTGGCGACGACCCCGGTCCGATCGGACCGGGGCCGTCGTCGTGGGCTACAGCGGGATGTTGCCGTGCGCGCCGCGCACCCCGGGGGTGTCGTGGATGACCCGGGCGACCGTGCTGCGGGTGACGTCGGGGGCGACGACCTCGTCGACCACGCCGATCTCCAGCGCGCGTCCGATGCCGCCGGAGATGGCCTCGTGCTCGGCGGCGAGCTCGAGCTCCACCTGGGCGCGGGAGTCCTCGGGCACCTCCGCGAGTCGGCGCCGGTGCAGGATGCGGACCGCCGCGACCGCGCCCATGACGGCGACTTCGGCGTCCGGCCAGGCCAGCACCCGGGTGGCGCCCAGGGACCGGGAGTTCATGGCGACGTAGGCGCCGCCGTAGGCCTTGCGGGTCACGACGGTGACGCGGGGGACGACGCACTCGGCGAAGGCGTGCAGCAGCTTGGCGCCGCGGCGGACGACCCCGTCCCACTCCTGGCCCACGCCGGGCAGGTAGCCGGGCACGTCGACCAGCACGACCAGCGGCACGGCGAACGCGTCGCACATCCGCACGAACCGCGCCGCCTTCTCCGCGCTGGCGGAGTCCAGGCAGCCGCCCAGGCGCAGCGGGTTGTTGGCGACGACGCCGACCGTACGGCCGCCCAGGCGACCCAGCGCGGTGACGATGTTGGGAGCCCAGCGCGGGTGCAGCTCGCGCACGGTGCCCTCGTCCAGGAAGCCCTCGACCAGGGGGTGCACGTCGTAGGCCCGCCGGGCCGAGTCGGGGAGCAGGGCGCCGAGGTCGCGGTCCTCGACCCGGTCGAGCCGCAGCGACCCCTGCCGGCCGAGCAGCGAGGCCAGCGCCCGTGCCTCGTCCAGGGCGCCGCGCTCGGTCTCGGTGACCACGTGCACCACGCCGCTGCGCCGGCCGTGCGGCTCCGGGCCGCCGAGGCGCAGCATGTCCACGTCCTCGCCGGTGACCGAGCGGACGACCTCGGGACCGGTGACGAAGATCCGTCCCTCCGGTCCGAGCACGACGACGTCGGTGAGCGCGGGCCCGTACGCCGCACCGCCGGCGGCCGGCCCCAGGACCACGGAGATCTGCGGCACCCGGCCGGACGCGCGCGTCATCGCGGCGAACACCCGGCCGACCGCGTCCAGCGAGGCCACGCCCTCGCGCAGCCGGGCCCCGCCGGAGTGCCAGATCCCCACCACGGGGGAGGAGTCGGCAAGGGCTCGGTCGTACGCGGTCACGATCGCGCGGCAGCCCTCGATGCCCATGGCCCCGCCCTGCACGGTGGGGTCGGTGGCGAACGCCACCACCCGGCCGCCGTCGACCAGGCCGACGGCGGCGATCACACCGCGGTCGTCCTCCGGCGTGATGGTCTCCATCGTCCCTGCGTCGAAGAACGCGGCGAGCCGGACCAGCGGGTGGCGCGGGTCGGCCGGGGGCTCGACGACCACCCGGGGGGTGTCGGTCACGGTCACGGGACGCTCCGGAAGGCCAGGGCGACGTCGTGGCCGCCGAATCCGAACGAGTTGTTCAGCGCGGCGATCGGCCCGTCCGGCAGCGGCCGCGGCGTGCGCGCCACGACGTCGAGGTCGATCTCGTCGTCGGGGTCGTCGAGGTTCGCGGTCGGCGGGACGAGGCGGTGGTGCAGCGCCAGCACGGTGAACACCGACTCCACGGCGCCCGCGCCGCCGAGCAGGTGCCCGGTCATCGACTTGCTGCCGGTCACCAGCGCGGCGTCGGCCGCCGGTCCGAGCGCGGACCGGATGGCGACCGCCTCGGCGACGTCGCCGAGCGGGGTGGAGGTGGCGTGCGCGTTGACGTGCGCGATGTCGGCGGGCGTCAGGCCCGCGTCCGCGAGCGCGGCGGTGATCGCCCGCGCCGCGCCGCGGCCCTCCGGCTCGGGCTGCGCGATGTGGTGCCCATCGGAGGTCATGCCGGCGCCGGCGTACTCGGCGTACACCCGGGCGCCGCGTGCCGCCGCGTGCTCGGCCGACTCCAGCACCAGGACGCCCGCGCCCTCGCCCATGACGAACCCGTCCCGGCCCTTGTCGTAGGGCCGCGAGGCGCGCTCGGGCTCGTCGTTGCGCGTCGACAGGGCACGCATCGCCGCGAACGAGGCGAGCGTGAGCGGGTGGATGCAGGCCTCCGTGCCGCCGACGACGACCAGGTCCGCCCGCCCGTCCCGGATCATCCGACCGCCCACGGCGACCGCCTCGGCGCCGGACGCGCAGGCGCTCACGGGGGTGTGCACCCCGGCGCGCGCCCCCGCCTCGAGACCGACCACCGCGGCCGGTCCGTTCGGCATGATCATCGTGATGGTGTGCGGCGACACCCGGGACGCCCCGCGCTCGCGCAGGGTGTCGTAGGAGTCCAGCAGCGACAGCACGCCCCCGACGCCGGTCCCGACGACGGTGCCGATCCGCTCGGGGTCCACCTCCGGGGAGCCCGCGTCGGCCCACGCCTCTCGGTGGGCGATCAGGGCGGCCTGCTGCGAGCGGTCCAGGCGCCGGGCCTCGTGCCGCTCCAGCACCTCGCCCGGCTCCACCGACAGCGTGGCGGCGATCCGGGCCGGCAGCTCCTGCGCCCACGGCTCGTCCAGGGCGCGGACGCCGGAGCGGGCCGCGAGCAGGGCGTCCCAGCTCGACGCCACGTCGCCCCCGAGGGGGGTGGTGGCGCCGAGGCCGGTGACGACCACGGTGCGGGGGCTGGTCATGGGTCTCCTCGTGGCGTGCGGCGGTGCTTCGTCAGCCGGCGCCGGTCAGACGGCGGCCTTCTGGATGTAGGCGACTGCGTCGCCGACGGTGCTGAGGTTCTTGACCTCGCTGTCGGGGATCTTCACGCCCCACCGGTCCTCCGCGGCCATCACGACCTCGACCATGGACAGCGAGTCGATGTCGAGGTCGTCGGTGAAGGACTTCGCGGGCTGCACGTCGGCCACGGGCACGCCCGCGACCTCGTTCACGATCTCGGCGAGGCCGCTGAGGATGTCCTGCTCGCTCATGCTGTGTCTCCTGTGGGGTGGTGTTCGGTGTGCGGTGCGGTTGCCCGCCGGGGCGGCGGGGGACTAGGGGAGGGTGACGACCTGGGCGGCGTACGCCAGCCCGGCGCCGAACCCGATGAGCAGCGCGGTGTCCCCGCTGCGGATCTCGCCGGCCTGCAGCATCCGCTCCATGGCCAGCGGGATGGACGCCGCGGAGGTGTTGCCGGTGGTCTCGATGTCGCGGGCGACGGGGACCCGGGCGGGCAGCCGCATCGCGCGGACCATCGCGTCGGTGATGCGCATGTTGGCCTGGTGCGGGATGAAGGCATCGAGGTCGTCCACCGTGACCCCGGCGCGGTCGAGCGCCTCGAGGGCGACCTTCGACATCTCGCCGACCGCCCAGCGGAAGACCTGCTGTCCCTGCATCTGCAGGGTGGGGAACCGATCGCCGCCGTGCCGGCGGTAGTCGGTCATGGACTGGGTCATGGTGATCGCGTCGCGCTGCGCGCCGTCGGCGCCCCAGACGACCGGACCGATCCCGGGCTCGTCGGACGGTCCCACGACAGCTGCCCCCGCCCCGTCGGCGAAGATGAACGCGGTGCCGCGGTCGGTGGGGTCGACCCAGTCGGTGAGCTTCTCCACCCCGACGACCAGGACGTGCTCGGCGGTGCCGGCCCGGACCGCGTCGCTGGCCAGCGCCAGTCCGTAGCAGAAGCCGGCGCAGGCGGCGCCGATGTCGAAGGCCCCGGCGCGGACGGCGCCGATCCGGTCGGCGAGCTCGGTCGCCGCTGCCGGGGTCTGGTACGGGTGCGTCACGCAGGCGACCACGACCATGCCGATGCGGTCCGCGGCGATGCCCGCGGCGGCGATCGCCTTCTCGGCCGCGACCTGGGCCATGTCGACGACCGTCTCGTCCTCGGCCGCGTAGCGGCGCTCGACGATCCCGGACCGTTCGCGGATCCACTCGTCGGTGGAGTCGATCCGCTCGCACACCTCGGCGTTGGTGACGACCCGGGCCGGCCGGTAGGCACCGACGGACAGGATCCGTGCGTGCGGCGCTCCGATGCTCGGGCGGAGGGCGGCGGTCACGCGGTCAGCTCCTCGTCGGCCCCGACCGGGTGCAGCCGGACCAGCGGCTGGCCGGGGGCCACCGGGTCGCCGTCCTCGACCAGCCACTCGACCACGACGCCGCCGTGCGGCGCGAGGACCGGGCGCTCCTCGCGCAGCGAGGCGACGACGCCCACCGGCTCGTGGTCGGCCAGCGCGGCGCCGGCCTGCGGCCGGTCGGCGGCCCGGAAGACGCCCTTGATCGGGGAGACCAGTAGCCGCCAGGTCGGGGCGGTGTCCAGCGGGCTCGGCACTCCGTGCCGCTCCACCAGCTCCCAGGCCCGGGGCAGGTCGTCGGGGGTCTTCAGCGCCAGCGTCTCGACGCCCGGCAGCACCCGCTTCACCAGCCCGGTCAGGGTGCCCGCGGGCGGGATCTCGATGACGGCGGTCACACCGAGGTCGGCCATGGTCTGCATGCACAGGTCCCAGCGCACCGGCGCGCTCACCTGGGTGACCAGGCGGCGCAGCACGTCGCGGCCGTCGTGGACCACGGCGCCGTCGGCGTTGGAGATCAGCCGGGTGCGCGGGTCGTGGGTGCTGATCGCGCGGGCGTAGCGCGCGAGAACGTCGACGGCCGGCGCCATGTACGGGGTGTGGAACGCGCCGGCGACCTGCAGCGGCCGTACCCGGGTGCCGTCCGGCGGTGACGCGGCGAAGGCCTCCAGGGCCTCGGTCGGACCGGCCACGACGACCTGCCCCGCACCGTTGCGGTTGGCGGCCACCAGCCCCGCTGCCTCGGCGGCGGCGGCCACGTCGTCGGCGTCCCCGCCGAGGACCGCGGCCATGCCGGTCGGCGTCTGCGCCGCCGCGTGGGCCATCGCCCGGCCGCGCTCGCGGACGAGCACCATCGCCTGCTCGGCGGAGATGACGCCGGCCGCCGCGGCGGCGGTGATCTCGCCGACGGAGTGCCCGGCGCCGGCGGCCACGCGGCCGAACGCCTCGGCGGGTTGGGGGAACAGCGACAGCAGCGACACCAGCCCGGCGCCGACGAGCAGCGGCTGTGCCACCGCGGTGTCCCGGATCGTGTCGGCGTCGGAGATGGTCCCGTGCCGGACCAGGTCCACCTCGGCCGCGGCGGACAGCCAGTGCAGTCGGTCCTCCACGCCCGGCAGCTCCAGCCAGGGCTCGAGGAATCCGGGGGTCTGGGCACCCTGACCGGGGGCGACGAGGATCAGCACGCGCCCAGCCTTCCCCGCCCCTGGGTCCTTCGACCCTGGGGACGCATCCAACGTCCTCGTCCGGTTCTTGTGGGATTCCTACAACTACGGGTCGGTCGCCTCGTGGTCGCCCCCCTGCGCTGCCGCGAGCCGTCCGAGCACCAGGCCCAGCCGCAGCGTCAGGGCGCCGCGCGGCTCGGTGGGCGGGTAGCCGGTGATCTCGGCGATACGACGCAACCGGTAGCGCACCGTGTTGGGGTGCACGAACAGCAGCCGGGCGCACGCCTCCAGCGACGAGGCGCGTTCCAGGTAGGTGGCGGCGGTCTCCAGCAGCGCCGGTTCGGCGACGAGCGGCTCGTGCACCGAGTCCACCAACCGGGAGATCGCCTCGGCGTCACCGGCGAGCGCCCGCTCGGGAAGCAGGTCGTCGGCCGCGACCGGGCGGGGCGCGTCGGGCCAGCCGGGCGCGGCGGCCAGGCCCGCCATGGCCTGCCGGGCCGACGGCGCCGCCGCGGCGAGGTCCTGCGCCAGCGGCCCGAGCACGACCGGACCGGGGCCGAAGTGGGGGACCAGGTGCCGCGCGGCCCGGACCGGGTCACGGGCACCTCCGACCACCGCGACCAGGACCGAGCCGTGGATGCCGGTGAGCAGGTCCAGGCCGTGGTGGTCGGCGGCCCGGCGCAGGATGTCCAGCGAGGCCTCCGGGTCGCCGGTGGGCGCTCCGCCGGCCAGGACCAGCACTCGGCCCACGCTGCCCCAGCCCAGGGCGGCGGCGCGGCTGGCGACGTCGTCGTCGACCTCGTCCCGCAGCAGCGCGTCGATGACGAGCGCCTCCAGCCGGGCGTCCCAGGCGCCGCGGGCCTCCGCAGCCCGGGCGTAGACCTCCGCCGCGGCGAAGGCGATCTCGCGCGAGTAGCGCAGCAGCGCCTCCCGCAGGTGGGCCTCGTCGCCGGGCGCGGCCAGTTCGTCGACCCGCTCCTCCACGACCGTGATGGTCGCGCGCACCATCTCGACCGTCTGCTGCAGGCTCACGGCACGGACCAGCTCCCGCGGCGCGGTCCCGAAGACGTCGGCGGTGATCGCGTGCGGCGCGTCCGGCGTACGGAACCAGGTCACGAACGCGGCAATGCCCGCCTGGGCCACCAGCCCGACCCAGGCCCGCTGGTCGGCCGACATCTGTCGGAACCACGGCAGGGTGGAGTCCATCCGGGCCGTGGCGGCGCTCCCGAGGCTGCCCATCGCGCGCTCCAGCCGGCGCGCGGTGGCGGCGTGGGCGCGAGCGGCGGCGGACACCTGCGCATCCTGCCGCACCGGGGAGGCAGGTTGGGGGGCCGATCAGATCCCGGTGTGCGCGGTGACCCGTCCCTCCCTGGTCGCCGTCACCAGCGCCTCGTAGTCGCGCTGGTTCTGGTCGGCGTAGGCGTTCGCGAAGCGCCGCATCGCCTTGTCGAACGCATTCGGCTTGTCCGCCGGGTCCTCGATCCCGGCGTACGCCGCGATCGCGATCCGGTCCCCGGTCCGGGCGTGCGCCTTCGCCAGTGTGCCGCCGCAGAACAGCGCGTAGGCCGTCATGGACTTGGGGTTCATCGTCTCCACCTCTGCGGACAACTTCCAGTCGCGCAGCTGGCGGAAGTAGTAGTCACGCTGGACTCCGTCCACGTCGGCCAGGCGCGTCCAGCCGAGGAAGATGTCGGAGCTGGACTGGATGAGTCGCTGCCCCTCGACGACCCGCTCGGCGTGGTTGGACCACACGCTCGGCCGCGTGAAGTCCTCCAGCACCGAACGATCGGCCTCCTTGAACTGAAGCAGCATCAGGTCGTTCTCGTCGCGGCCGGTGAGCAGCAGGATCCAGCAACGCGTCCCCACGCTGCCCACGCCGACGACCTTGCGGGCCAGGTCGACGGAGCGGAAGCGCTCCAGCAGGTGGCGGCGGTCCGGCTGCAGGGAGTGCCGGTAGCCCAGGAACGCCTGCTTGATGTTCTCGACGGTGGCCTCGATGTCGAGGTCGTGCTGGGCGGCCAGGTCGCGTGCCGGCACGACCAGGGGCGGGGTGCTCGCGATCTGCCGGTCGCCGTCGACCACGGTCGTCAGCTTGCCCACCGCCTGCAGTGCGCTGTGCCGCTGGGCCGTGGCGATCGCGGCATCGACCTTCTTGGCCGCCTTGCCCGACTTGCGGTCCTGGGACTGCCGCAGCGTGTCCGCCAGCGCCTGCACGTCGACGGTCTGGTACCAGACCTCCAGCTCACCGAGCCGGGCCATCTGCGCCATGGCGACCCGGTACGCCGCCGCCGCCGTTAGCACCACCCGGCGGCGCTGCTTCTCGGTGAAGTTCAGGACGCGACCCGCGATCTCGAAGCTGGTGACGAGGCGCTTGAGGTCCCACTCGAAGGGGCCGGGGTTGGTCTCGTCGAAGTCGTTGACGTCGAACACCAGCCGCCGTTCGGCGGACGCGTAGGCGCCGAAGTTCGACAGGTGCGCGTCCCCGCACAGCTGTGCCTCCAGCCCGGTTCGGGGCGTCGCATTGAGGTCCGAGGCCATGACCAGGGCCGCGCCGCGGTAGAAGGCGAACGGGTTGTCCACCATCCGCCCGTAGCGGATCGGCAGCAGCTCCTGCAGCCGCGACTGGCCCTGGGACTCCAGCAGCGCCACCGGGTCGGGACGATCCGGGGCGGGCTGGAACTCGGCCAGGTCCGCCCGCGAGGTGACGGAACGGGCGTCGACGCCCGCGGCGACCCGGTCGGCGGGGCTGCGGTACGGGGGTGCGGGCGCCGGCGGCAGGGGCGCCGCGGCCTTCGGGCGGGCGGGAGCGCGGCGGGCGGGAGCCTTCCGAGCGGGCGCGCTCTTCTTCGCCGGTGCTGCCTTCTTCGCCGGTGCTGCCTTCTTCGCCGGTGCCGGTCGTGCGGTCCGACGGGTCGAGGGGCTCAGCGAAGTCGAGCCGTCCGTCGTCGGCGTCTCGTCCTGGCTGCCGGGCATAGTGCCTCCTCCGGCCGCGTACGCACGACCGTCCGCTGAGATGTGCCGGTCAGTGAACCACGATCACCAGGGGATGGGTCGCCGGTCGCGGAACAACCCGCCGGACGGGCCGTCCGGGGGAAGCGTCGCGGCCCAGACGATCCCGTCGGCACCGGTGGCCAGGTCGCGCGGAGCGCCCTCGCCGCCCATGTCGGTGCGCACCCAGCCGGGGCACACCGCGTTGACCTTGACGTCGCGGGCGGACCGGACCTCTCGGGCGACCGATCGGGTCAGCGCGTTGAGCGCGACCTTGGACACCCCGTACGTCCCGAGGGTGGGTCCGTCCTCGCCGAACGAGCCCGCCCCGCTGGTCACGTTGACGACGCGTCCGTAGCCTCGCTCCACCATGCCGGGCACGAGGGCTCGCAGCAGCAGCCACGGGCCGAAGACGTTGGTGGAGAACGTCCGTCCTAGGTCCTCCTCCGCCACCGTCAGCGGTCCGTCGTCGATCAGGACGGCGGCGTTGTTGACCAGCACGTCCACGGTGATCCCGTCGGCGGCCAACGCGGACACGCAGCGGTCGATGCTGGCGGGGTCCGCGACGTCGAGCAGGTACGCCGCCGCACCGAGCTCGTCGGCGACGTCTCCGCCGACGTCGGGGTCGCGCACCCCCAGCACCACCCGCAGACCGCGGTCGCGCAGCGCCGCTGCGACCTCCCGGCCGATGCCGCGGGCACCTCCGGTGACCAGGGCCGTCCGCACCACGTCCATCTCGTACCCTCCGACGACTCGGCGACCCGTCCGACCTGCCCGCCGCGGGGCCCCGACTGCGCCAGGCTAGCCACCAGCCCGCCATCCGCTGGGCGTCACCTGAAGGAGACGAGAGGAACCATGGCCGACCGCCCCCTGACCGTGCTGTTCATGCCGGAGTCGGCGTACGGACCCACCAACCAGTGCATCGGGATCGGTGCGGTGCTGCGCGACCGCGGGCATCGGGTGGTGTTCGCGGCCGAGGCCAGCTGGAAGGGCAAGCTCGAGGCCCTCGGGTTCGAGGAGGACCTCGTCGACCTCGCGCCGCCCGCGGAGGACGCGGGCGAGCAGGACGCCGGGCAGTTCTGGAAGGACTTCATCCGGGAGACGGCTCCGGAGTTCCGCAAGCCCACCATCGAGCAGCTCGACACGTTCATGAAGCCGACCTGGCAGGCGTTGATCGACGGCGCGGTCTACTGCGAGCCGCACCTGCGCGAGATCGTCGCGCGCGTGAAGCCGGACGTCGTCGTCGAGGACAACGTGCTGTGCTTCCCCGCCCTGATGACCGCCGGGGTGCCGTTCGTGCGGATCGTCTCGTGCAACCCGTTGGAGGTGAAGGGGTCCGAGATCCCGCCGCCCTACTCCGGGCTGCCGATGGACGACCGGTCGGAGTGGGACGCGTTCCGCGACGAGTACGACCGTACGCACCGGAAGATGTGGCAGAAGTACAACGACTGGGTCGTCGAGTGCGGCTCGCCGGCACTGCCGGACCTGGAGTTCATCCACGAGTCCGAGCACGCGAACCTGTACGTCTTCCCGGAGGAGGTCGACTACACCGACGCGCGACCGCTTCCCGACACGTGGCACCGGATGGACTCCAGCGTGCGCGAGACCGACGAGCCGTACGAGCTGCCGGCCGGGGTCGCGGACCGGCCTGAGGGCAGTGCGCTGGTGTACCTGTCGCTGGGGTCCCTGGGCAGCGCCGACGTCGACCTGATGAAGCGGCTGGTCGACGTGCTCGGGCGCACCCCGCACCGCTACGTCGTCAGCAAGGGCCCGCAGCATGCGGAGTACGAACTCGCGGACAACATGGTCGGCGCGGAGTTCCTGCCGCAGACCCGGGTCATCCCGGAGGTGGACCTCGTCATCACGCACGGAGGCAACAACACGACCACCGAGGCCCTGCACTTCGGCAAGCCGATGATCCTGCTGCCGCTGTTCTGGGACCAGTACGACAACGCCCAGCGCATCGACGAGCTGGGCCTCGGGGTGCGGCTGCCCACGTACATGTTCACCGACGAGCAGATGACCGACGCCCTGGACCGGCTGCTCGGGGACGCCGATCTGCGAATGCGGCTGGCGGACATGGGGGAACGGATCCGGTCGCGGAACGGCATGCGGCACGGTGCCGACGTCATCGAGCAGGTCGGGCGCCGGTCGGCCGAGGCGCGGTGACCCGGCGGGTCGCCGCCCGAGACGCGCTGCCCGGCCGGTGGGACCGGGGCGCCCGGGCAGTGGCCGGTGACCTCGCCGTGGTCGCGGAGCTGCCCCTCGACGACGGCCTGGTCCTCGCCGTCCTGGTTGCCGAGGACGGGCGTCGCTTCGCAGCCCCGCTCGTGGTCGGCTCTCCGGCGTGGCGCCGGGCCGTCCCTGGCGACGGCGCCGCGGAGGCACTCACGCGCCTGCTGGCCCGGGCTGCGCAGGGCGAGCCGGGCACCGGCGACGACGTCACGCTGGTGTCATGGGGCGCCCGCCCGGTGGTCGGCGAGCGCCCGGTGGACGTCGACCAGACCCACGAGTCGGTCGTGGTCGGTGATGCGGCGGTCGTGAAGTGGGCCGTCGAGCTGACCCCGGGTCCGCACCCCGCGCCGCAGCGACTCGCGGCTTTGGTGGCCGCGGGGTTCGACGCGATGCCCCCTCCCTGGGGGCTGGTGGAGTGGCACGACCCCGATACGGGCGGAGCGGCGGTGCTCCTCGCCACGGTCGCCGGCTTCCTGCCGGAGGCCACCGACGGCTGGGAGTGGGCGGTCGGCGACCTTCGCGCGGCCGCGGCCGACGGCAGGCCGCTGCACGGGGCGACCGCGGCCCCGCGGGTGCTGGGCGCGACCACCGCGCGGCTGCACCTCGCCCTGTCGGCGGAGGGCGCCGTGCCGGCCTCGCCGCGCTGGGCCCAGGACCTGGCCGACGCCTCGATCGGGGAGGCGCGCCTCGCCCTCGACGAGGTGGACGGGATGGAGGGGGCGCGGCTGCGGGCCCGCGGGGAGGTGCTGCTGCGCGAGCTCGCCGGCCTGGGCGACTGCGCCGGCACGCCCTTGGCCCCGGTGCATGGCGACCTGCACGTGGGCCAGGTCCTCCGCCACCGGGCCGCGGACGGCGGCTGGGCGTACGCGATCACCGACTTCGACGGCAACCCGGTGGCCGACCCGGCCGAGCGGGCGTCGCCGCAGCCGCCGGCGCGGGACGTGGCCGGGATGCTGCAGTCGCTGGACCACGTCGGCCGGGTCGTGCTGCGACGCACCGACGGGGTCGACGCGGCGTACGTGACGGCCTGGATCCCCGCGGCGCAGCGGGAGTTCCTGTCCGCGTACGCCGCCACCCTCGACCGGAGCGGGCGGCCGGAGCTGCTGGACCACCGGCTGCTGCGCCCGCTGCGGCTGCTGCAGGAGGTGCGCGAGTTCCGCTACGCCGTCCACCACCTGCCGCACTGGCGCTACGTTCCCGACGGTGCCCTGCAGGACCTGATCCCCCTGACCGACGAGGACTGACGTGGACCCGACGCTGTTCGCCGACGACCTGGCCCGCAAGCCGGAGGTGCTCGGCCGCCTCGCCGACCGCCTGGTCGCCGACCCGGACCCGTGGCACGGCTTCGCCACGCAGGCGCCGCCGCCGCACCTGGTGCTCATCGGAATGGGCTCCTCGTACTTCGCGGCCGCGGTCGCCGCCGCCCGACTGCGGGCTGCCGGTGTCGACGCCGTCGCCGAACGGGCCGGATCCGGCCTGCTGCCCCGGCCGCGGGAGGGGACCCGGGTGGTCGCGGTGTCCGCCGGCGGTGGCTCGCGGGAGACCCGCTGGGCAGTCGGGCGCTACCACGGGCACTGCCCGGTGGCGCTGCTCACGAACACCCCCGACTCCCCGATGGCCGGGGAGGTCGACCTGGTCGTGCCGATGCACGCCGAGACCGAGGTCGGGGGAGTGGCCTGCCGGTCGTACCTGCACACCCTCGTGCTGCTGCTCGCGCTGGAGCGCGGGCTGACACGGTCGCCGGTCGACCTGGTCGGGACGCTGCGACGCAGCGCCGGGGCGATCGCGGACCTGCAGGACCGGGTCGGGGAGTGGTGGGACCCGGTGACCGAGCTGATCGCGGGTCGCGACGGCACGTACGTCGTCGCACCGGCCCGCCGGCTGTGCTCCGCGGAGCAGTCCGCGCTGATGCTGCGCGAGGGGCCGCGGCGTGCCGCGGTGGCGTGCGAGACCGGCGACTGGAGCCACGTCGACGTGTACCTGACCAAGACCCTGGACTACCGGATGCTGCTGCTGGCCGGCTCCCGGTGGCAGGACGAGCTGCTGCGGTGGACCGCCGAGCGCGGGTCCACCGTCGTCGCGGTCGGCGCGGACGTCGACGGGGCGGCGTACTCCCTGCGCTACGCCGGCGACGAGGACGACGACGTCCGGCTGCTGGCGGAGACGACGGTGGCCGAGCAGGTCGCTGCCGGCCTGTGGGCGGACGCCACTCCCGCGCCGGCGGAGCCCGGGTAGACCGTGACGACCGGACGAAGGGTCCTGCATTCTCTCCGACGGAATGAGTCCACGCGTCGCTAGGGCGCCCCGAAACGTGTCCTCAGCAACGCGGGGACTCATTCCGTCGCGGAGGGGGGTGTGGGTCGGTGCTAGCCGGAGCCCTCGGTGCTGCCGGCGTCGGCGGCGGCGGGGTCCCACAGCCGGTAGCGGTCGATCGCCTGCCGCAGCACCGCGTGGTCGACCTCGCCGCGCCGGGCCAGCATCGTCAGGGTCTGCACCGTGATGGACTCCGCGTCCACCAGGAAGTGCCGGCGCAGCGCGCCGCGGGTGTCGGACATGCCCCAGCCGTCGGTGCCGAGCGACGTGAAGTCCTGCGGCACCCACTCGCGGATCTGGTCCTGCACCGCGCGCATGTAGTCCGACACCGCCACCACCGGCCCGGGCCGGCCGTCCAGCCGCTGCCGCACGTACGGCACCCGCTGCTCGGCGTCCGGGTTGAGCAGGTTGTGCCGGTCGGCGTCCAGGCCGTCTCGGCGCAGCTCGTTCCACGACGTCACCGACCACACGTCGGCCTGCACGCCCCAGTCGTCGCGCAACAGCTGCTGGGCCTTCAGGGCCCAGTTGACCCCGACGCCGGACGCGAGCACCTGCGCCCGCGGGCCGGGTGCATCCGCCGGCGCGGGGGCGAACAGGTGCATCCCGCGCAGGATGCCCTCGATGTCGGCGCCCTCGGGCTCGGCCGGCTGGACGTACGGCTCGTTGTAGACGGTGAGGTAGTAGAAGACGTTCTCCGCGTCCTCGCCGTACATCCGACGGAGCCCGTCGCGGACGATGTGTCCGACCTCGAACGCGAACGCGGGGTCGTACGACCGCACGGCGGGGTTCGTCGACGCAAGCAGGTGGGAGTGCCCGTCCTCGTGCTGCAGGCCCTCGCCGTTGAGGGTCGTGCGTCCCGCTGTGGCGCCCAGGACGAAGCCCCGGGTGAGCTGGTCCATCGCCGCCCAGAACGAGTCGCCCGTCCGCTGGAAGCCGAACATCGAGTAGAAGATGTAGATCGGGATCATCGGCTCGCCGTGGGTGGCGTACGACGTGCCCGCCGCGATGAGCGACGCCGTGGATCCGGCCTCGTTGATGCCCTCGTGCAGGATCTGCCCGGACTCGCTCTCCTTGTACGACAGCATCAGCTCGCGGTCGACCGACAGGTAGGTCTGCCCCATCGGGGAGTAGATCTTCGCCGTCGGGAACAGTGAGTCCATCCCGAACGTGCGCGCCTCGTCCGGGATGATCGGGACGAACCGGTGGCCGATGTGCTCGTCCTTCATCAGGTCCTTGAGCAGGCGGACGAACGCCATGGTCGTGGCGACCTGCTGCCTGCCCGAGCCGCGACGCACCACGTCGTAGACCGCCTCGCCGGGCAGGGTCAGCGGCTTGGAGCGGTCCCGCCGCTGCGGCACCGAGCCGCCGAGCCGACGCCGGCGGTCCAGGGCGTAGCGCACGGTCTCGTGCGTGGGCCCGGGGTGGAAGTACGGCGGCAGGTACGGGTCGATCTCGCTGTCCGGGATGGGCAGGTGGAGGGTATCCCGGAAGGCCTTGAGGTCGTCGACCGTCAGCTTCTTCATCTGGTGGGTGGAGTTGCGGCCCTCGAAGTGCGAGCCCAGCGTCCAGCCCTTGATGGTCTTGGCCAGGATCACCGTCGGCTGGCCCTTGTGCTCGGTGGCCGCCTTGTACGCGGCGTACAGCTTGCGGTAGTCGTGCCCGCCGCGCTGCAGCCCCCAGACCTCCGTGTCGCTCCAGTCCGCCACGAGTTCCGCGGTCCGCGGGTCCCGGCCGAAGAAGTGCTCCCGGACGAAGGCGCCGTCCTCCGCCTTGTACGTCTGGAAGTCACCGTCGGGCGTGCTGTTCATCAGGTTCACCAGCGCGCCGTCGCGGTCCTTGGCCAGCAGCTCGTCCCACCGGCGGCCCCAGATGACCTTGATGACGTTCCAGCCGGCGCCGCGGAAGATGGACTCCAGCTCCTGGATGATCTTGCCGTTGCCGCGGACCGGGCCGTCGAGGCGCTGCAGGTTGCAGTTGATGACGAACGTGAGGTTGTCCAGCTCCTCCCGCGCGGCCAGGCCGATCGCGCCCAGCGTCTCGACCTCGTCGGTCTCGCCGTCGCCGAGGAACGCCCAGACCCGCTGCTGCGTGGTGTCCTTGATGCCGCGGGCGTGCAGGTACTTGTTGAACCGCGCCTGGTAGATCGCGTCCAGCGGGCCGAGGCCCATCGACACGGTCGGGAACTGCCAGAACTCCGGCATCAGCCTCGGGTGCGGGTACGACGACAGGCCGCCGCCGGGGTGGGACAGCTCCTGCCGGAACCCATCCATCTGCTGCTCGGTGAGCCGGCCCTCGAGGAACGCCCGTGCGTACATGCCGGGCGAGGCGTGACCCTGGAAGAACACCTGGTCCCCGCCGCCGGGGTCGTCGGGGCCGCGGAAGAAGTGGTTGAAGCCGACCTCGTACAACGACGCGGACGAGGCGTAGGTGGAGATGTGGCCGCCGACGCCGATCCCGGGCCGCTGCGCGCGGTGCACCATGATCGCGGCGTTCCACCGGTTGATACGGCGGATCTCCTTCTCGATGTGCTCGTCACCGGGGAACCACGGCTCGCGCTCCGGCGGGATCGTGTTGATGTAGTCGGTGCTGCGCAGGCTGGGCACCCCGACGTTGCGTTCGGCGGCGCGGCGCAGCAGCGACAGCATCAGGTAGCGCGCGCGGTACGGACCCTGCTCGTCGACGACCTGGTCGAGGGAGGTCGTCCACTCGGCCGTCTCCTCGGGGTCGACGTCGACGTACTGGGTGGGCAGGCCGCCGGCCAGCAGCGGCTCGCGTTCGCGTCCGGGTGCCACGGGGAACCCTTCGGTCGGGGCGCGCGCGGGGTCGCCGCCGCGCCGGAGGCTGGGTGTGTCGACCCATCCTCGCCTACCCGGGGCCGAGCCGCGCCGTGAACGGGGGGAGCGCGGGTCCCGGCGGCTCCACGGCCTGCCACGCTGTCCGGGTGGACAGCGTGGAGATCCGGGTGCGCACCGGCGACGCGGAGACCGTCAGGGACATCACCGGCGAGTGCGCCAGGTTCGTCGGGACGGCCGCGGCGGGCGGCGACGGGCTGCTGCACGTGTGGGTGCCGCACGCGACCGCCGGTGTCGCGGTGCTCGAGACGGGGGCGGGCAGCGACGAGGACCTGCTCGCGGCCCTGCGGGACCTGCTGCCCCCGGACGGCCGGTGGCGGCACCGGCACGGCTCGCCCGGCCACGGTCGCGACCACGTGCTGCCGGCGCTCGTCCCGCCGTACGCGACGGTGCCCGTCCTGGGCGGCCGGATGGCGCTGGGGACCTGGCAGTCGGTGTGCCTGGTGGACACCAACGGGGACAATCCCGAGCGCCGGGTCCGGCTGTCGTTCCTCGCCGGGTAGGGCCCGGGTGCTTGCGCGAGGCGGTGGGGTCCGCTGGACTAGGCGCCACGGTCCCGGGCGGGGCCGCCCGGGCAGAGGGGGTCGGTTGGCCCCGCGACGACACGGAGGGTGTTCGTGACCGCGACCGCGGACCACGCGGAGGGCCAGCGGGACGCCGCGGCCAAGCTGGGCGTCAAGGCCGGACACACGGTCCAGGAGATCGGCTTCGACGACGACTGCGACGCCGACCTGCGCGCCTCCGTCGAGGCCGCCTGCGGCTCGGAGCTGCTCGACGAGTACGCCGACGACGTCGTCGACGTGGTGCTGCTGTGGTGGCGCGACGAGGACGGGGACCTCGGCGACGCGCTGGTCGACGCGATCGGGCTGCTGGCCGAGAACGGCGTGGTCTGGCTGCTCACCCCCAAGCCCGGCCGCGATGGCCACGTCGACTCCGAGGACATCGCCGAAGCCGCGCCCACGGTCGGCCTGCAGCAGACCAGCACCGTGAGCGCCGCGCGCGACTGGCAGGGCACCCGGCTGGTCTCGCCGCGCCTCGGCCGTCGCTAGCCCGCAGCGGGCCCGACCCCGCAGCCCCGCCGAACGTCAGCGTCTGCGGCCGAACGGCAGCCGCGCCAGCGTGCCGCCCACCGCGTCCATCACCGTGATCGCCCGGCGCAGCGCGGTGCCGCCGGGCAGCCCCGGCACCGCGTCGACCACCCGGCCCATCCGCATCAGCCCGGTCAGGTCCGACACCCGCAGCGCGCCCGAGGCGTACAGCGCCGGCACGGCGGCCCGCCCCGAGGTCACGTCGAGCACCACCCGGACGTCGGCCTGGATGGCCGGTCCCACCTCCGCCTCGTCCGCGGGCAGGTCGGCGGTGCGCCAGGCGCTGCCGTCCGCACCGGTGCCGACCCGGGCCTGCGGTGTCAGGGCGGCCAGCGAGGCGGTCACGCCGGCGCGCCCGGCCAGCGCCCCGGCGGAGTCGACCAAGGACCGCAGCCCGCGCACCAGCAGGTCGTCGGGCACCTCGGCCCCCGCGGGCGCCAGGTCGAGGGCGGCGACCGACAGCTGGTAGGCCGTGGCATGCACCAGGGTCGCCACCGGCAGCGGTCCCAGCAGGGACGGGCTGACCAGGACCGCCTCCGCCGCCAGGTCCGGGGACGCGAACCAGGTCGCCGCCTCCTCCCGGGCGCGCCGCACCATGGCCAGGGCCTCGTCGTACGGGGCGGCCCCGTGGCGGGCCAGCAGTCGCTGCACTATCGCGTCGTGGTCCTCCGTCGTGGTGCGGCCCGCGCGGGCGTCGGCCAGGATGTCCGCCAGCCGGCGGCTGTCGTCCCACGCGCCGACGTGCACCACGACCTCGCGCACCGTCCACCCCTTCGCCCGGGCCGGCGCGTCGGGGTCGAGGCGCTCGACGGTGCCGAGGAACAGGTCCCACGCCGCGACCGTCGCCGCACCCAGCGCGGCGAGGTCGGCCGACAGCAGTCCCTGCTCCCCGGCCACCGGGGTCAGGGACGGGGGCAGCACGGGCACGACCGGCATCCTGCCGGTCCAAAGACCAGCGCACGAAACGGAGACGACATGGTCGAGATCGGTGAGGTCGCCCCGGACTTCGAGCTGCGGGACCAGCACGGGCAGACCGTGCGGCTGTCCGACCACCGCGGCCGGCACGAGGTCCTGGTGGTGTTCTTCCCGTTCGCCTTCACCCCCACCTGCACCGGGGAGCTCGGTGAGCTCCGCGACGAGCTCGCCGCCGCCCTCGACGACGGCACCGCGGTTCTGGCGGTCAGTTGCGACCCGGTGTCGGCGCTGCGGGTCTTCGCCGAGCAGCAGGGCCTGCAGTACCCGGTGCTGTCGGACTTCTGGCCGCACGGGAAGGTGTCTCGTGCCTACGGGGTGTTCCTGGAGCACCTGGGGTTCGCCACGCGGGGCAGCTTCCTGGTCGACCGTGCGGGCGTCGTGCGGTGGCGGGTCGTGAACGGCCCGGGGGAGGCCCGCAGCCTCGACGAGTACCGGTCCGCGATCGCCGCTCTGCGCGGAGGGGATGCGCGCGACGCCGAACGGGTGTGAGATATCCCTGGCCGCGGTCGCCGGAGGCCCGAGACTCCGGCGGCCGCGGCTCCTCATGTGGCGGCCCGGTAGGGTCCCGGCTGCAGCCGGACCCGTAGCTCAGTTGGCTAGAGCGGCTCCCTTACAAGGAGTAGGTCGCCCGTTCGAGTCGGGCCGGGTCCACCCGTCAGCCCGGCTCCCCGTCGGCCCGGCTGCCCGTCGGCCCGGCTCCCCATCGGTGGGGCCGCGCCGGTCGGTAGCCTCGGCGCCGTGCCCCACCCCACCGTCGCCGACGTCGTGGCCCTGCTGGAGCGCCGCTACCCGCCGCAGCTCGCGGAGTCCTGGGACGCCGTCGGCCTCACCTGCGGTGACCCCGCGGCGACGGTGCGTCGGGTGCTGTTCGCGGTCGACCCCGACCCGGTCGTGGCCGACGAGGCGGTCGGCAGCGGCACCGACCTGCTGGTCACCCACCACCCGCTGTTCCTGCGCCCGGTGCACTCGGTCGCCGCCACCGACGCCAAGGGTCGCGTGGTGCAGCGGCTGCTGGAGCACGGCTGCGCCCTGTTCAGTGCGCACACCAACGCCGACTCGGCCCGGCCCGGGGTGTCCGATGCGCTGGCCGACGCGCTGGGGGTCGTGGACGCCGAGCCGCTGCAGGCGCTGCCGGGCGACCCGGTCGACAAGGTCGTGGTGTTCGTCCCGCACGCCGACGTCGAGCGGGTCCTCGCCGCGATGGCGGCCGCCGGCGCCGGCGGGATCGGTGCGTACGAGGACTGTGCGTACGTGCTCGAGGGCACCGGTCGCTTCCGTCCGCGCGCCGGCGCCCGTCCCCACGTGGGCGAGGTGGGTCGCCTGGAGACCGTCGCCGAGCAGCGGGTCGAGATGGTCGTGCCCCGGTCGCGCCGCTGGGCGGTGGTCGACGCACTGCTGGCCGCCCACCCGTACGAGGAGCCCGCGTACGACGTCTACGAGCGCGCGCTGCCGCCCTCGGACCGGGGGCTCGGGCGCGTCGGCGACCTACCGCAGGAAGTCCTGCTGGGGGAGTTCGCGGCCACTGTCGCCACCGCGCTCCCGGCAACCAGCCACGGGGTCCGCGTGGCGGGCGACCCGGACCGCACGGTCCGCCGGGTCGCGGTGTGCGGCGGGGCGGGCGACTCGCTGATGGGGGCGGCCGACGCGGCCGGCGCCGACGTGTTCGTCACCGCGGACCTGCGCCACCACCGGGCCCAGGAGCACCTCGCCGACGGCGGCTGCGCGCTCGTGGACGTGGCGCACTGGGCCAGCGAGTGGCCGTGGCTGGACCGGGCTGCTGCCGCACTGGTCGAGGACCTCGCGGGCAGCGGCACTACGGTGGAGACCCGCGTCTCCACCCGGGTCACCGACCCGTGGAGCCTGCACCTGAGGAGCCCCCGCTGAACGTCGACCCCTTCGCCCAGCTGCGCCTGCTCGACCTGCAGGCCCTCGACACGCGCGCGGACCAGCTCGCCCATCGGCGCCGGTCGCTGCCGGAGGCGACCCGGCACGCGGAGCTGGAGCAGCGTTCCGCGGTCCTCGGCAACGAGATCGTGGCGGCGCGCACGCTGGTGTCGGACCTGGAGCGGGAGCAGGCGAAGGCCGATGCGGACGTGGACCAGGTGCGCCTGCGGGCCGCCAAGGACCGCGACCTGCTGGACTCCGGGACGGTCGGCTCGGCCAAGCAGCTGGAGAGCCTGCAGCGCGAGCTGGAGTCGCTGGCGCGGCGCCAGTCCGACCTCGAGGAGGTCGAGCTGGAGGTGATGGAACGCCTCGACGCGGCCCAGAAGGACCTGGGCCGGCTGAACGCCGAACGGGAGGCGCTGGACACCGACATCGCCGCGGTCGCGGCGGCGCGGGATGCGGCCTACGGCGACATCGACGCCGAGCTGGCGACCGTGACCGGCGAGCGGGCGTCGGTCGCGGGGGAGCTGCCCACCGACCTGGTCGCGCTGTACGAGAAGCTGCGCGGCGCCCACGACGGGGTCGGCGCCGCTGCGCTCTACCGCGGGCGCTGCGAGGGTTGCCGGATCCAGCTGACGCCGGTCGACATCGAGCGGATCAGGGCGGCGGCGTCGGACGAGGTCCTGCGCTGTGAGGAGTGCCGACGGATCTTGGTGCGGACCGCGGAGTCGGGCCTGTCGTGAGGCTGCTCATCGTCGAGGCCGACGGGGGCTCGCGCGGCAACCCCGGGCCGGCCGCCTACGGGGCGCTCGTCCGCGACGCGGAGACCGGCGAGGTCCTGGTGGAGCTGGCCGAGCACATCGGCGTCACCACCAACAACGTGGCCGAGTACCAGGGGCTCGTGGCGGGGTTGCGGGCCGCCCATGAGATCGACCCGGGGGCCCGGGTCGAGGCCCGGCTGGACTCCAAGCTCGTGGTGGAGCAGATGAGCGGCCGGTGGTCGATCAAGAACGCCACGCTGCGCGCGATCGCGCTGGAGGCCCGTGAGGTTCTGCCGTACGAGCGGGTCTCGTACCGGTGGGTGCCGCGCGAGCAGAACATGGCCGCCGACCGATTGGTCAACGAGTCGCTGGAGGCGATCGAGCGCGGCCGGTCCGGCTCGATCCGGCGCTGCCCGGAGGCGGCCCCGCCGCCGCTGGACGTGGTCGGTTCCGCGGAGGAGGACGAGGCCCGCGCCGAGGCGGCCGCCCGGCCGGCCAACAAGGTGCTCGGCTGGGCGCCCGACCTCGGGCCGCCGATGCTGACCCTGCTGGCCCGGCACGGGGCGTCGGAGTACAGCCTGGAGAAGCGTTTCTCCGGCCGTGGGGGAGTCGACGTGCCGCTGGCCCCGGTGGGCCGGGAGCAGGCGGAGGCGCTGGCGGTCGAGCTGGAGCGCCGCGGTGGTGCGGACGTCGTGGTGACGTCGCCGCTGCTGCGCACCCGTCAGACGGCGGGGATCGTCGCGCGCCGGCTCGGGCTGCAGCTGGAGGTCGAGGACGGCTTCGCGGAGTGCGCCTTCGGGGAGTGGGACGGCCGGACGTTCGCCGAGGTGCGCGACGGCTGGCCGGTCGAGCTTGAGGCCTGGCTGGCGTCCGCGGACGTCGCCCCGCCCGGGGGCGAGTCGTTCGCCGAGGTCCGTACGCGGGTGGACGCGGCCCGGCGCCGGCTGCACGAGCGGCACCCGACGCGCCGCGTGGTGGTGGTGTCGCACGTGAGCCCGATCAAGCTGGCGGTGGGACTGGCCATCGATGCGCCGCTGCACAGCCTGTACCGGATGGAGCTCGCGCCCTGCTCGCTGACGTCGGTGGCGTGGTACGCCGATGGCAACGCCTCGCTGCTCGGCTTCGCCGAGTCCGCGCACCTGCGCGACGTGCCGGTGCCCGACGGGGTCTAGGGGACGGCGGGCTCAGGTCACCAGGTCGAGGGTCCACGGCCGGTCCGCCCGGGCCGGGGCGGTCAGCTCGGCGTGGAACCCCAGCGCGCCGCACAGCCCGGCCAGGTCGTCCGGGGTGCGCGGGTCGTCGCCGGTCGTGACCAGCGCCCGGGCCAGCAGGCCCTTGGTGTGCTTGTTGTGGTGGCTGACGACGGTCCGGGTCCCGTCCCGTTCCTGCAGCACGCGGGCCACGACCGTGCGCGCCGCCCACGGTGCCGCCGGCGGGGCCAGGGCCACGTACGCCGACGAGCGCAGGTCCAGCACGACGCCGCGGCCGGCCGCCTCGCTGATGGCCGCGGTGAGGGGTTCGCGCCAGAGGCCGGTGAGCGTGCCGAGCGGGGGCAGCCGGGTGCCGCCGGACAGCCGGTACGCCGGGATCCGGTCGTTCGGGCGTAGCAGGCCCCACAGCGCCGAGGCGACCGCCAGCCGGCGCCCGGCCCGCCGCTTCGCCGCCGCGTCCAGCGTCGCGGCGTCCAGCGCCTCGTACAGGACCCCGGTGTAGACCCTCAGGGCCGGGGCGGCCGGGGCCGTCATCAGGTCGGCGTCCCGGGCCACCTCGTCGGCCTGACCGGCGGACAGGCCCAGGGCCGCACGGGCCGCCTCGGGTTCGCGGACGCACAGCGACACCAGCGCGTCCAGCACGGTGCGCCGCGCGTCGGTGAGGCCGGGGAACGACAGGGTGGCGAGGTCGACCGGCCGGCCGCGGCCGGGGGCCCGCTTGCCCTCGCTGGGCGGGAGCAGGATCAGCACGGACCCGATCCTGCCGGTCGCCGGCGCCATGATCGTCGCGAGGTCGCAGTCGTGGCGCGGTGGACCCGTGCTCCGCGCGCCACGACTGCGCTCTCGCGGTGATCTACCCTGGTGTCCGGCGGACGAGCCGGCCGGGCGACCGCGGCATCAGCCCCTCGTGGCGGGTGTCGAGGAAAGTCCGGACTCCACAGGGCAGGGTGGTGGGTAACGCCCACCCGGGGTGACCCGCGGGACAGTGCCACAGAAAGCAGACCGCCGGCGCGAGCCGGTCAGGGTGAAACGGTGGTGTAAGAGACCACCAGCGGCCGGGGTGACCCGGTCGGCTCGGCAAACCCCACCCGGAGCAAGACCAGGAGGGCGACGCGGCGACGCGGCGCCTGCGCAGGAGGGCGGCCCGCCCAGGTCCTCGGACCATCCTGCGGGTAGGTCGCATCAGGCCATCGGCAACGGTGGTCGCAGAGGGATGGTCGCCGCCCGGCTCCGGCCGGGCACAGAATCCGGCTTACAGGCCGACTCGTCCGCCCCACCCCCTCCGACTTGCGGAGCCGCGTCTCGGCGGCCTCGTGAGTCCGCACGGTCCCGGTTGGGGCGTTTGACTTCTTCACGGCGCCCTGAGGCCGCGCCGGATGGATCGCGGAAGGGTGGGAGCGGGCCGGTCAGGTGAAGGGCACTCGTGGAAGACGCATGGGCTCAGGACCCTGGCGGTCACCTCGGTGAACGGTGATCATCGAATTGGGGAGGCAGCGCGGCGAGGGGGGTGGCGTCGGTGACGCTGTGGAGGAGTGCCCCGCATACGCAAACCACCGGGCAGTTGGTGATCGTGGTGCTGGTTCTGGGTGCGATGGTGGCGGGCTTCTGGACCTTGTTCGTGGCCGGGGAGATGCTCAGCGACCCGGGCGGGTGGTACGGGCTGGGCCTGGTGCTCGCGTGGGTCGTTCCGATGCTCGGACTGGGTGCGCTGGCACTGCTGCGCCCGGCCTGGGCGGCCCCGTTGCTGATCGCCCTGGTCGCGCTGTGGGCTGCCGCCTCGGTGCTCACGGTCGTGTACGCGTCGACGTGGCAGGAGTTCGAGGACACCCACGGCCCGGTCGGCCTGATCGTCATGGTGGCGCTGTGCGTCCCGCTGGTCGCGCTGGGGCGCACCCGCTCGTTGCTGGCGGGAGTCCTGCTGCTGGTCGTCCTGGTGATACCGATGCTGGCCGGGGTGGCGTGGGTCGTGACCGGCGCGGGGCTGGGTGGGACGCTGGCCCTGGTCACGGTGGGGATGCCGTTCCTGGTGCTCGCCGGGCTGCTGATCATCGTCGGCGTCCTGGACCGGCGCAACCCGCCCGGTGGACTGCCCGCGCAGCCGCAAGTGCCCGGGCCGCTGGCACGAGGTTGACGCCGGCCGAGAACTGGCTGTCAGTCCGCTTGTCGCGTCCGGAGCTGCGTCAACGTGGTGTCGGCACCGTGTCGGGCTGGCCGGACGCCTTCAACGTTCCCCCGGTGCCGCACGGCACCGCCACCGCCAATGCAGAGGCCCCGCCTCGAGCGGGACGCTCAAGGCAGGGCCTCCTGGGTCTATCCGGCCGTCACGCGCTCTTGCCCAGCCAGCAGTAAGTCTCCGCGAGGTTGCCCTCGTTCGAGACAATGATGCTGTTAAGAATAGAGGTGTCCCAGCCGTCCGGCGCGCTCAGCAGGCACGCGGCAGTGGCCGCAGCGTACGCCGCGCGATACTCGGCCGTGAGGTTCCCTGAAGCGTCCGTGTAGGGGATCGCCAGCCCGACGCATCCCAGCCCCGTCGCTTCGGGGTAACGCGGGACCGGCCCAACCCCGGTGTAGGTCCCGCCGGCGCTCTTGCACCACTGCTGGTACGGGCTGCCCGGCGGCTCGTCGAGGATGACCCCGCCCTGCGCCCCGTAGGACACGCACTCGTCCTGGTTGGCGAACGTCGACCCGTCCTCCCGGTACAGAGACTCCCAGCCGCCCTTCTGACACAGCTTCGCGTTGCCGCTGTTGCCGCCATTGCCGCCGCCGGGTGCGGCCGACGCGGGCGCGGCCAACCCCAGCCCTGCCACCAGCGTCACCGCCGCCAACGCCGCGAGTGCGCGGCCTCGTACACGTCCACCCATGGAGTCCCCCTTGGAGGGCTGGTGCCCCGGTCCCTCACCGGGGCGAATCTCCGGACGTTAGATCCCGTCGGACGGCGTCCGCATCGGGCAACTGCCCTATGTGGCGTGGGGAGCCGGTGCGCCCCCAGCCGGTCGCCGTCACTGGCTCATGCGTGCTCTGCTCCGCCCACCGGTTCGACCGCGGGACGGACCGCGGTCACCGAGCCGAGGGCGGCGGAGGGCGGGCCCATGGGCTCCAGCGGCTCCGGCTCGAGGCCAGCCTCCCGGAGCTGGCCGACGAGCACCTCGGCGGCGGGCAGCTCCATGCGACCCTCCTGGGCCCGGAGGACCAGGTCGAGATGGCGGCTGAAGAACTGCGGCCCGGAGAACGTCGTGACGATCACGAGCGCACCCCCAGGACTCAGCAGTCCCGCGATGGAGCCCAGCAGCTCCACCCGCTCGTCCACCGGCTCGTAGTAGATGACGTTGGCCATCAGGGCCACGTCGATGCCGTCACGGAGGGCTGCCGGATGACCCGTGGCCAGCGCGGTCCGGAGGTCGGCGGCTGCGACCGTGGCCCGCCCGGCCTGGCCGCGATCCCTCAGGGTGCGCTCGGCCAGAGCCGCAGCGTCGGCGTCGGCATCCAGGCCGATCCCGGTCGCGGTCGGCGCCGCCTCCAGCATCGCCGAGAGGTACTGCCCTGTGCCGCAACCGATGTCGAGCACCCGACGTGGTCGACGCTCGTTGACGGTGCGGACCACACGGTCGCGGATGAACGGGGAGATGGCGGCCGACAGCCGTGCGATCACCTCGCCCTGCTCAGTCGTGTCGCGACGCCTGGGGCCACCGCGCAGCACCGGCGCCATGTCTCGATAGACGTCGGTGTGGTAGCTGCCGAATCCCTGGTACGACGCACGGACTGCGTCGTCCTCGACGACCGCCCGCCCGAACCGGGTCAACTGCCACCGGCCGTCCCCGGTGACCAGGCCGGCAGCGGCCAGGACCCGGAGGTACGCGTCCAACAGGTCGAGGTCCGCCACACCCAGGCGGCGGGCCAACTCCGCCGTGCTGCCCGCGCCCCCGGCCACCGCGTCGAGCAGCCCGATGTCGATCGCGGCGGCGATCGCCTGGACGCGGACCGCGGTGAGGCCGTCCCGTGCCGATCGCATCCGTGCGCGGAGATGCCCTCCGCGCATCAGCTCCGCGAGCACCCGCGGACTGGGAAGTCTCGCCATGGGCGCCTCCTCGTCCCGAGGGGCGGACGCCCTCCGTACCCGCCGCCTCGTCCCGGTGTCGGAGCACAGCACCGGTCCCCTCAGCCTGCCCCACGATCCGGCCTCGGCGGAACCCCGGACGCGCGCGCGGCGCGGTGGGGGGAGCACGGAAGGAGCAGCACGGCTCCGCGGAGAGCGAAGTGGATCTTCCGCGGAAGATCCACTTCGCGCGTCGGTCCCAGTGGGCGTGCCCCTCGCGCGGGAACCGCCGCCGGAGAGGCGCGATCCCGTACGAACGGGTGAGTCGTGCGCGGACCTTGTCCTCTGACCGAGGGCGGCGACGAACGCGAGCCTGACCGTGTCACGGCCCGCTCGTCCCGGTCGCGGACGCGGCCGCGCGGGCCGTCGGGAGCCGACGATGACACGACGGCGCGGTCGCCTGCTGCTGGCCCTCCTCCTCCCCGCACTGCTCCTGGTCCCGCTGGCGGCCGCCCCGGTCTCGGCCGCCGGTCGCTACGTGGCCTGCACGTGGTCGGCGTCGGACCACTCGGACTGGAAGTGCGGGAAGGCGTTCTCGTCCCTCGGCGCGGCGACCTACTCCACCTGCTGGAAGCACCGCCCCAGCAGCGCAAGCTACATCCAGGCGCGCTTCGGCGGTCGGTGGTACACCCAGACCGAGAACGCCACGGTGCGCATCTCCCGCAGTTCGACCTGCTCCAGCAGCTACCCGTGGCTCACGAAGCTGACCGTGGGGGTCGTGGCCGACGACCTGTACGCGAAGCAGGCGTACCGGCTCGTCATGCCGGCCACCTCGCAGTACACCCGCACGCTGTACCGGTTCTACGTGTGCGTCCTGCCCGCCAACTCCGACGGGACATGCTGGTAGGGGTGGTCGTGGCCGGCAGCGCTCGGCCACGCGGCGGCCCGTGACCTTCTCGGCGGCCGGGTGCTTCTTGCGTCGACACCTCCCGCCGAGCGCATCGCGAGCGTAGCGTCGTGGCCGGGGTCGGGAATCCGGCCTGTGATCACAAGGAGCACGCATGACCAACCTACGCAAGAGGCGCGGCGTCGCCGCGGCCGCAGCTGCGGTCGTCGTGGCCGCACTGATCCCGTTCACGGCCGGTCCCGCGTCCGCCGCGGTCACCCTCACCGGCCCGACCAACCCGGCAATTGACACGGGGCAGGTCTACGTGTTCAACACCGGGGCGAGCTTCATCATCGAGCCGGGCACCTACTGCCTGGCGGCGACCCCGTCGTCGCCCAGCCCCCTGGTCGCCGTACCGGCCACAATTCCGGCCAACCAGACATCGTGGAATCTCGTAGCGGCGTTCCCCGACCCGGGGACCTACACCATCGGCATGGTGCCGGCGTTGCTGGGTGGGACCCCCTGCCCGGGTACCGCGGATCAGTCCGAGTTCGTGTCCAGCGCGTCCTTCACCGTCAACCCGGTGACGACGATCGGCAACATCACGGTCACGCCGGTCCGTCCGACCCAGCCGGTCGGCGGCGTGCAGAGCTTCTCAGTCGCGGTCACCGGCCCGACCGGCACCGCCCTTCCGGGACGTCCCGTCGCCATCGGCTACTCCGGACGCGGGGCCGGGGTCCTTCCGGGCGGGTTCACCAACGCCGGTGGGACATACGTCTTCAACTTCCCCGACCCGAATCCGGCCAACACGACCAACTACTCGGCGACTCTGACGATTCAGAGCTCGGACGGCGGCGGCAACCCGATGGTGACGCAGGCTTACGTCACGTACGTCCCCACGGGGTCGATCACCGTAACTCCCACGACTGCAAGCGCTGCGCCGGGCGGCACGACGGGGTTCACCGTCACGGTGAAGGACCAGGTCGGCAACCCGGTCAACGGCGCCACGGTCTACGTCGCGTCCACGGGCCGTAACGTGTACGGCGCACGGGCTGTGGGCGTCACGAACGCCATCGGGCAGCTGGCCTACACGCAGACCGACACCGCCGGCGCGAGTTCGACGGTCTTCCAGGACACGCTGACGTTCAGCTCCAACGGCAAGTCCGTCACGGCGACGATCAACTACACCGGAGCGGGCACGCTGACCGCGAACCCGGCGACGGCCTCGGTGGCGTTCGGGGCATCGCAGCAGATCACCGTCACGCTGCTCAACGGCTCAGGCACCGCCGTGTCCGGCGCCGCCGTCACCGTGGCGGGGACCGGGCGGAACGCGTTCGCCTCGACCAGCGCCGGGACGACGAACGCGTCTGGCCAGGTGGTGTGGACGCAGAACGACGCCGCGGGCGCCGGGACGACCACGCCGGCGCAGTCGGTGCTGACGTTCACCGCGAACGGCCTCACCGCCTCGTCCACGCTGAACTACGGGGCGCCCACGGCCACGGTTACGGTCACGTCGCCCGCCGCGAGTGGTTCGCAGATCTCCAGCAACGGCTACTTCGGGGTCTCGGCGACGAGCAGCGGGGTTCCGGCGGGTACGACCGCGTACGTCACGCTGAACGGCGCCGCCAAGGCAAGCACCACCGTGCAGGCCGGAGGCAACATCCGCTTCGACGGCACCAGTATCGGTGGCGGGCAGTGGATCCCCGCCGAGGCCGGCAACTACGCCGTCCGCATCGGCGGCGGGGGCAGCCCGGTGCTGGCCACCAGTAGCACGTTCTCGCTGGTGATCATCCCGTTCGGGCTCAACGGTCGCTCTGGCAACCGGTTCAGCGTTCAGCCGGGCAACTTCTCGCCCGGGACCACGGTGTACCTGACCAGGAACTCCGCGACGGTGGCGTCGGGCAAGGTCCAGGTGAAGGAGCAGGCGTTCACCATCAAGGGGCCGATCACGCCCGGCACGTACCAGGTCTGGGTCGCGTCTAACCAGGGCCGCGTCTATGGCGACCACGCGGGAGTCATCACGATCCCTTAGCAGGCGGTTCGAGCACGACCCCGCGACGCACGGGGGCGTCACCCGGCTTTCGGGTGGCGCCCCCGTCGTCGACCCGTCGAGCGGTCTGGATGAGGGGTGTCCCCGAAGGACCCTGGGGGGAAGCCCCTGATTGCCTGCCCACTTCGGGGAAGTCCGCTGAGGCACACGGCCGACGCACGTAGGGTCCGGGGATCGCCGTCGTGGGGTGCGGGAGGGCTCCCCACGCGGTGCGGGGAGGTCCCATGGACGCCTGCGCGCACGTCGACGACCTGCCGGTCGTGACCCCGTCGAGCCTCGGTTGCGAGGACTGCCTGCGTACCGGGGGCACGTGGGTCCACCTGCGGATGTGCATGCACTGCGGGCACGTCGGGTGCTGCGACTCCTCGCCGTCCCGGCACGCTCGCGGCCACTGGACCGAGGTCCCCGACCACCCGGTGGTCCGGTCGTACGAGCCGGGCGAGGACTGGTGGTACTGCTTCGCCGACGACCTCCTGTTCGAGCTGGACGGGGCCGCGCCGGCTCCCTCGTACCGCTGAGCGTCGACCGGGACGGAGACGGGGACGTGTCGGAACGAGGCCTGGTCCACCTGGTGGTCGACCAGCTGTCGACCGCGGCGGAGCTGCGCGAGGTCCTGGAGGACGCCCACTACACGGTGCGCACCGTGCCCGGCCGGCCGGAGGACGTGCTGTCCGCGGTCGCCGATCAGCCGGACCTGCTCGTCGTCGACGCGTACCTGGACGGCGTCGACGCGTTCGACCTCGTCGCCCGGCTGCGGGACCACAGCCACGTGCGGGACCTGCCGGTGGTGTTCGTCGCGTCGGAAGGGGACTCCGACTCGCGCGTGCGCGGCCTGGAGTCGGCGGACGACTTGATCGTCACGCCGCTCGACCCTCGCGAGGTGCTGACCCGGATCGAGCGCCAGGTGACCGTGTCGAAGGTCCGGATGGCGCTGCGCGAGTCGGAGGCGAAGTTCCGCTCGGTCATGGAGTCCGCGATCGACGCGATCATCTCGGCGGACTCCGAGGGTGTCATCCGCAGCTGGAACTCGGCGGCCGCGGCGCTGTTCGGTCGGACCGAGGCCGAGATGGTCGGGCAGCCGATCGAGCTCATCATCCCCGACCGCTTCCGGGGGGCGCACCGCGCCGGCGTGCACCGGGTGACCTCGGGTGGCCCCACCCACGTCATCGGGCAGACCGTCGAGCTGAGCGCCCTGCGGCAGGACGGCTCCGAGTTCCCGGTGGAGTTGTCCCTGGCGACCTGGTTCCTCGACGAGGACCGCTACTACACCGGGATCATCCGCGACATCAGCGAGCGCAAGCAGGCGGAGCAGAAGTTCCGGTCGGTCACCGAGTCGGCGATCGACGCGATCATCTCGGCCGACCACGTCGGCGAGATCGTCACCTGGAACTCGGCGGCCACCCGGATCCTGGGCTACACCGAGGAGGAGGCGGTCGGACAGCGGCTCGAGCTGGTCATCCCCGAGCGCTACCACCAGCTGCACCGGGACGGCATGGCACGGTTCACCGCGACCGGTGAGCCGCACGTCATCGGCACCACCGTCGAGCTCTCCGCCCGGACCAAGGACGGCGAGGAGATCCCGATCGAACTGTCGCTGTCGACCTGGACCGTCCGGGAGGCGCGGTTCTACACCGGCATCATCCGCGACATCGGGGAGCGGAAGGCGGCCGAGGAGGCCCTGCGGCAGAGCGAGCAGGCGCTGCGGGAGAAGAGTGAGGAGCTGCACCGCAAGAACGCCGACCTGCAGGGGACGCTGGACAAGCTCAGCCAGATGCAGGACCAGTTGATCCTGCAGGAGAAGATGGCGTCGCTCGGCCGGCTGAGTGCGGGGATGGCGCACGAGCTGAACAACCCCGCGGCAGCCGCACAGCGAGGGGCGGCGCAGGCGTCGCACATCTTCACCCAGCTGCAGGAGAACCAGTTGCGGCTGGGACAGCTGCAGCTCGATAGCGAGGAGCGCATCCGGCTGGCCGAGTTGGATCGGATGGCGCGCGAGCGCTCCCGGGAGCCCGCCGAGCTGTCACCGGTCGCGAGGGCCGACCTGGAGGCGGAGTTCGAGGAGTGGCTCCAGGCGCACGGTGTCCGGGCGGTCGGCGACTTGGCCCCCGCGCTCGTCGGCCTGGGCTTCCGTCCCGACGAGATGGTGGAACTGGGACATCCCTTCGACGGGGCGGCGCTCGGGACCGTCGTGGAGTGGATGGGACTGAAGTTCCTCATCTACAGCGTCTTCGCGGAGATCGCGGTGGGCACCAACCGGATCGCCGAGCTCGTGAAGGCGATGAAGACCTACACCTACATGGACCAGGCGCCGGTCCAGGACGTCGACGTCCGCGACGGCCTCGACAACACCTTGATCATCCTGCACAACAAGCTCAAGCGGGGCGTCACGGTGAGGCGCGAGTACGACGACGACCTCCCGCGGATCCAGGCGTACGCGAGCGAGCTCAACCAGGTCTGGACGAACCTGATCGACAACGCGATCGACGCCATGGGGGGGACCGGGGTGCTCACTGTCCGGGCGCGACGGCACGACGACGCCGTGCAGGTCCATATCGAGGACGACGGCCCCGGCATCCCCCCGGACGTCGCCTCCAAGGTCTTCGACCCGTTCTTCACCACCAAGCCGCCCGGCGAGGGCACCGGTCTGGGCCTGAACATCTCGCGCAACATCGTGGTGAAGAAGCACCGGGGGACCATGACGGTCGAGTCCGAGCCGGGCCGGACCAGGTTCGTGGTCACGCTTCCGGTCGGGTCGATCGCCGACTCCGTCGAGTCCGACCCGGTCGCAACGGAGGCAGGATCATGACCACCGCCCCGGTGCTGCTGACGGTCGACGACGAGCCGCACGTCCTCAACGCGATCACCCGGGACCTGCAGGCCCGCTACCGCGAGGACTACCGCATCGTGCGGGCCGGCTCGGGCCAGGAGGCGCTCGACGCGGTGGAGGAGCTGGCGCGGCGCAACACTCCCATCGCCCTGTTCCTCGTGGACCAGCGCATGCCGGGGATGAGCGGGACGGAGTTCCTCGCCAAGGCGCTCAAGGTCTACCCCGAGGCCAAGCGGGTCCTGCTCACCGCGTACGCCGACACCGATGCCGCGATCACCAGCATCAACACGCTCAGCCTCGACTACTACCTGATGAAGCCGTGGGACCCGCCCGAGGAACGGCTCTACCCCGTCCTCGACGAGCTCCTCGACGACTGGCAGGCCGCCGCGCCGGCCCCTTACGACGGGATCCGCGTGGCGGGCACGCTGTGGTCGCCGGCCTCCCACGCCGTCAAGGACTTCCTGGCTCGCAGCCAGATCCCGTACCAGTGGCTGGACATCGAGAAGGACTCCGCGGCCAAGGAGCTCGTCGAGTCCTCCTGGGACGGGCCGGCTCGGCTGCCCGTGCTGTTCTTCCCGGACGGGACGACGCTGGTCGACCCCGACCTGCACGAGCTCGCTGCAAAGGTGGGACTCAGCGCCGCGCCGCAGCACCCCTTCTACGACCTGGTCGTCGTCGGCGCCGGGCCCGCCGGACTGGCGGCCGCGGTGTACGGCGCCTCCGAGGGCCTGCGCACCGCCGTCGTCGAGCGGGAGGTGCCGGGCGGCCAGGCGGGCACGAGCGCCCGCATCGAGAACTACCTCGGCTTCCCCAACGGCATCGGCGGGGCGGACCTGGCCCGCCGCGCCGTCGCCCAGGCCCGACGGCTCGGCGCGGAGATCCTGGTGGCGCAGCAGGTGTCCCGGCTGCGGGTGGAGGGCCCGTACAAGGTGGTCACCCTCGACGACGGCAGCGAGCTGCGCAGCCGCGCTGTCATCCTCGCGACCGGCGTCAAGGTGCGCACGCTCGACGTTCCGGGCGTCGAGCCGCTCCTCGGCGCGTCCGTCTACTACGGCGCGGCGTCCTCCGAGGCGGTCAACTACACGGACAAGACCGTGGTCGTCGTCGGCGGCGCCAACTCCGCCGGCCAGGGCGCGATGTTCCTGTCCCGCTTCGCCCGTGAGGTCGTCGTCCTGGTGCGGGGGGACTTGCTCACCAGGACGATGTCGCGCTACCTCATCGACCAGATCGAGGCCACGCCGAGCATCTCCGTGCGCACGCACTCCGAGGTGACCGCCGTGTCGGGGACGAACCACCTGGAGTCCGTCACGGTGCGGGACGCGCGGACCGGCGAGGAGGAGATCGTGCCCGCCGACGCGGTCTTCGTGTTCATCGGGGCGCAGCCCTGCTCGCAGCTCGTGCACGGGGTAGTCGAGACCGACGAGTCCGGCTTCGTGCTCACCGGTCAGGACCTGGTGCACGACGGCCGCCGCCCGAAGGGCTGGCGGCCGGCCCGCGACCCGTTCCTGCTCGAGACCAGCGTCCCGGGGATCTTCGCCGCGGGTGACGTGCGGCACGACGTCATCCGCCGGGTGGCCTCGGCGGTCGGCCAGGGGTCGGTCGCCGTCAGCCTCGTGCACAAGTACCTCGAGACCGTGTGACCGCCGTGCCCGCCGACCTGCCCGCCGACCTGCTGGCGGCCGGCACCGAGGTGCCGGCGTACCTCGGTCCGACCGCGGCCCTCGTCGTCGCCGCGGCCGTCATCGGCTACCTCGCGGTCCGGCTCCGGGTGGTCCCGATCGTGGGGTTCCTGCTCGCCGGCGTGGTGATCGGGCCGGCCCAGCTGGGCCTGGTGCCGCAGGTGGACACGGTGGTGGCTGCCGCCGACATCGGCGTGATCCTGCTGCTGTTCACCATCGGCCTGGAGTTCTCGCTCGAGCGCCTGGCGCGGCTGCGCACCTGGATCGTGGTGGGCGGTGGCCTGCAGGTGGTCCTGACGTCCCTCGCCGTGGCCGGCATCGCCCTGGCCCTCGACGCGACCGCAGCCGAAGCCGTGTTCACCGGCCTGCTGGTGTCCCTGTCGTCGACGGCGATCGTGCTGACGCTGCTCAGCGGGCGGGGGGAGTCGGGGAGCACGCGCGGGCGGATCTCGTTGGCCGTACTGCTGTTCCAGGACCTCGCGGTCGTCGTGATGGTCCTCGTGGTCCCGCTGCTCGGGCCCGAGTCATCGGGCGGATCACCCGCCCTCGACCTCGCCGTCGCCCTGGCGAAGGCGCTGGGGATCATCGCCGTCGTCCTCGTCCTGGCCCGCCGCGTGATGCCGCCGCTGCTGGAGCGGGTCGCGCGTACCTGCTCCACCGAGGTCTTCCTGCTGACTGTCCTGGCGATCTGCCTGGGGACGGCCTACCTCACCGCCCTGGCGGGGGTGTCGGTGTCGCTCGGGGCCTTCCTCGCCGGGCTGGTCGTCAGCGAGAGCCGGCACTCCACCCATGCGCTCGGCGAGGTGCTGCCGCTGAAGGTCCTCTTCACGGCGGTCTTCTTCGTGTCCGTCGGGATGCTGCTCGATGTGTCCTTCGTACTGGCGAACCTGGGCGGCATCGTCATCGCCGTGCTCGCGGTGCTCGTCGTGAAGGCGGTCCTCGGGGCGACCGCGGTCGTGGCCGTACGGCTTCCGTTCGGACTCGCGGTGGGGACCGGGCTGCTGCTGGCCCAGATCGGTGAGTTCTCCTTCGTCCTCGAGGGCGTGGGACGGCAGTCCGGGCTGACCCCGCTCGGCCTCGGCAGCGACGGCGTCCAGCTGTTCATCGCGGTCACCGTCCTGCTGATGATGGCCACGCCGGCGCTGTCGTGGGCGGGATCGCGGGCCGAGGCGGCCCTGTCCGGCCGGGCTCGGCGCCGGGGGTCCGGGTCCGGCGCCGACGTGCCGTCGGCCGGGATCCCCGAGCTCCCGGCCCTCGGGGCGGACTCGGACCTGCTCACCGGAGGTTCCGGCTCCGGCCTGGTCGTCGTCTCGGGATGGGGCCCGGTGGGACGCGACGTCGCCGACGTGCTGCGGACCGCGGGGGTGCGGGTGACCGTGGTGACCCTCAACCCCGACGGTGCCCGGGAGGCGGAGGCGGAGGGGCATCGCGTGGTGATCGGTGACTCCACCCGCCAGTCGGTCCTCGAGCACGCCGAGGTCCCCGCGGCACTGCTCTTCGTGGTGGCGGACGACGAAGAGGAGCAGGCCGCCCGCATCGTCGCCGCCGCCCGTCCCCTGGTCCGCGGGGACGTGGTCGTGCGCGTCGTCGACGAGGCGGATCCGGGGGACCTGGCGATGCTGGGGGCCGACGCGGTCATCGACGCGGAGCGGGGCGCACTGCTGGCC